>JANNPN010000144.1:0-16701 GCA_031400185.1 Polyangiaceae bacterium | reverse complement strand
TTGGGGGGACGACCAGGCGAATACGCCCCTCCCGCGCGGCGGGGCTTTTTTTGGGCGGGCCCGGCCGCCTGGCCGGGTACGACGTCGGCCCGTGCCCGGACCCCTTGCGCGCCCTGCCCCGCATCATGAAGGCGAAGGACGCGCTGGTCACCCGCATCTGCGACAGCTGCGGTTCCGACGATGGGATCTGCGGCGGCGACGATTTGACGCCGGAATGGATCGGCTTTCCCGCCTCCTGTCCGGACGTCACCCCTCCCGGCGGGTCGTCGTGCACGCGACCGATCAACAATCTCAACGACATCGTCTCGTGCGTACGCTGTGTCGCCGATGGCCAGGTGCAGTGCCTCGACCCGCTGTCCGTGCCGACGCTGCGCAGCTATCCGCCGGAGTGTGGTCCTTAGATAGATCACCGTCGACGGATGTCGCGCCGGCGACGGAGGCAAAGAGAGAGGCCTGCCGGCATCTTCGCGGGCAGGCCTCTCGTCACGACGATTTCTTTCGTCGCATCTCCGGATGGAAACCGGAGTATCAGTGACTGATACCGACCTCTGCGAGTGGTGCCGCCGCCGAGGTCACGCTCGACGGCACCGGATCTGACCCGGTGGCGTGTCGTTCATCCAACCCTCGCTTGGCTTCGACCAACGTCGTTCGAAGCGTGTGGTGGAGGCCTTCTCTCTTTCACTCTCGGCCTCTGCTCCTAGCTGCGCCTCGTACGCACCGTTGTCAACAACAGTTTTGGGTGAGGCGACGGGTGCGGAAGGCCACCGCGGGAGCGCTCACGCGAGCGGCGGCACGCGCTCGTGCCACTCGGTCGCGCGCTCGTACGCGTGGCCCACGCGCAACACGGTCGCCTCGTCGAAGGGGCGTCCGGCGATCTGTAAACCGATCGGCAGGCCCGCGCGCGTGAAGCCGCAGGGCAACGCCAGCGCCGGCAGCCCGGTCGCGTTGAACGGTGCCGTGCAGCGGATCATCGCGAAGATGATCGGCTCTTCCATGCCGCCGTAGCGCACGACCTCCTCGCCGATCCGCGCCGCGACGATTGGCGTCGCCGGGGTGACGAACACGTCCACCGTCTCGAGCGCGCTCCGCATCGCGACCGTGAGCGCGTCTCGGGCGCGGAGCGCCGCCATCAGCAACGTGGTATCGGGCGCCTGGTTGGCGAGCAGATCGCGCACGTCGGCGCCGAAGTCCTGCGGCCGCGTGCGGAGCGACTCCGCGTGAATCTCCTGCGCCTCCGCGAGCACGAGCCCGAAGGTCGACGCGACGCCTTCTTCAACGCCGGAGAGCGCGACGTCGCGAACATCGGCACCGAGCGCGCGGAGCTCCGCGATCGCCCGCTCGACGGCCGCCGCCACCTCGTCGTCGAGGTGGTCGAAGAAGAAGCCGCGCGGCACGCCGATCCGGAGACCGCGCACGCCGGCGTCGAGCTCAGCCGTGAAGTCGGGGACGCGCGCGCGCACGGTCGTCGCGTCGGCGGGATCGTAGCCCGCGACGGTGTTCAGGACGATGGCCGCGTCCTCGACCGTACGCGTGATCGGCCCGGTGTGGTCGAAGAGGTACGAGAGCGGCAGCACGCCGGCTTTGCTGACGCGGCCGTAGGTCGGCTTCAAGCCGACCACGCCGCAGACCGACGCCGGCATGCGAATGCTACCCCCGGTGTCGGTGCCCATCGTCGCGGCGGCGAGCCCGGCGGCGATTGCGGCCCCCGACCCACCGCTCGACCCCGCCGGAATGTGCTCGAGGTTCCACGGGTTCCGCGTCGGCCCGTAGTGCGGATTGTTCGTCGTGACGCCGTAGGCGTACTCGTGGGTGTTGAGCTTCCCGAGGAGGATCGTCCCCGCCTCGCGCAGCCTGCGCGCGACCGTGCAGTCCTTCACCGGCACGTAGTCGCCGTGGATCTTCGACCCGCCGGTCGTGCGGATGCCGGCGGTCTCATAGAGGTCCTTCAAGCCCATCGGCACGCCGTGCAGCGGGCCGCGCGACTTCCCGGCGGCGAGCTCGTCGGTCGCGCGCCGCGCGTCCGCGCGGGCCCGGTCGGCGGTGACGGTGATGTAGGCATGCACGCGCGCGTCGAGGGTCTCGATCCGGCTGAGGTACGCGTCGGTGAGCTCGAGCGGCGAGACCTCGCGCGCGCGCAGCATACGCGCGATCTTCGCCACACTGAGAGAACAGAGGTGATCGCTCACGGGACCTCCTTCACGAGACCGAACGGGGATGCGTACGCCGTCGGGGCGGCCACCGTCAACACGCGGGAGTCCATGCTTCGCCGCTGCGGTCGTGGACGCACGTCACACCGGCGCCGTGCTCGGTTCCTTCCGCGAGCGCACCGCGTTCCGGAACGCGACCGTGCACGACCTCGCGCCGTCGATCCAACGCGCGAGCATCGCCGAGCGCGGACGCTCGGTACTGGCAACGGCCGCGCCCTTCGCGATACAGCTACCTCGTGCCCCGTTTGCAGCGTAAAAGCTTCGCGGGCCCCGACGAGGTCCGGCGCTTTCCGAACGGCTCCGTCGAGATCGTCACGCTCGACGAGATCGCGGTCAGCCGCTTCGTCTTTCAACCCGGGTGGAGCTGGGCGGCGGACGTCGGCCCCATCGCGGGCACCGACAGCTGCCAGCACCGCCATGTCGGCTACACGATCTCCGGGCGGCTCGCGGTGCGCATGAGCGACGGCACTTCGCTCAGCATCGGCCCCGGCGACGCGTACGAGATCCCGGCGGGACATCTCGCCTCGGTCGAGGGCGACGTCCCGTGGGAATCGATCGAGTTCACGAGCGGCCACGCGTTCGCCAGGTCCCGCGACGACCTCGGTGAGCGCGTGCTCGCGACCATCGTCTTCTCCGACATCTGCGACTCGACGGCGATCCTCGCGCGCGTCGGCGACAGCGAGTGGACGCGGATCGTCCGCGAGCACAACGAGCGCATCCGGACGGTGATCGACCGCTTCCGCGGCCGCGAGCTCGCGACGCTCGGCGACGGCTTCCTGGCGCTCTTCGACGGCGCCGCGAAGGCGGTGCTCGCGGCGGCGGCCATGGACCCGGCGGTGGCCGACCTCGGCGTCCGAGTCCGGACCGGCCTGCATACCGGCGAGGTCGCGATCGCCGGCGGCCAGGCGCGCGGCGTCGCCGTGCACGCGGCGGCACGCGTCGCAGCCCTCGCCGGCCCCGGGGAGGTGCTCGCCTCGGGCACGACCCACGACCTGCTCGACGGGTCCGGGCTCGTGTTCGACTTCCGCGGGGCTCACGAGCTGAAGGGCCTGGCGGGCGCGCGGCCGATCTTCGCCCTCACGCGCTGACGCGCGACGCGCTCACGCGCCGACGCGCGATGCACTGGCGCGCTGACTCCCACCGTGCCGAGCCGGCGACACCCCCGTCACAAAATCGTCACGTGTGCACGGTCTGTACGGTCCGGCGAACCGCGCTATTTCGGCGCAATCAGCGGCTGCAACGGCAATCCTCCACCGCGCAGTCGGCATGGCGCTTGCACGATTACCCGGCGTGGCAATCCGCGACCTGGGGTCGTACCTCGCCCATCTGGCAGCCAACCTCTCCGATGTGGCGAGCGAGCTCGCGACATTCGCGGGTGCCGTGGAGCCGCCGGCCGTCTCGGCGGGTGCCGCCGCCGGACCCGCGACGTCCGAGGAGGCAAGCCTCACCGATGCGCTCCTCACGGTCGCGCGGGCGCTCGCCGGCGAGCCGACGCGCAGCGCGCTTCTCGAACGGGTCGCGAATCTCGCCCGCGAGCTCGCCGGAAGCACGTGGGCATGCATGCTCGTTCGCGACCCAGAGCGCAGTGTGTACCGGATCATGGGCCTTGCCTCGCGCACGGGACAGCTCGACGAAGAGATCGTGAGCGTCGAGTTCCCCGAGGCGCTGGTGAACTGGATGGTGCAGGCCGCCGTCGACGACTGCATCGAGGTGCACTCGACCGAAGGCTCGCCGCTCGTCCCCGCGTTCCGCACGCGCTGGACGATCGGCCCGTTCGTCGGCGGCGTGCTCCGCCGCGACGAGGAGCCGCTCGGCATCCTCATGGTCGGCCAGGACGATCCCGCGACCGCCTTCCGTCCGGCGACCCGCCGGCTCGTCGCCGGCATCGCGCACCAGGCCGTGCTGGCACTCGAGAACGCCCGCCTTCTCGACGAGCTGCGGGTCGCGAATGCGCTCAAGACGGACTTCATCGGCGCCATGTCGCACGAGCTGCGCTCGCCGCTCCATGCGATCACCGGGTACGCCGACATGCTGCGCGACGAAGCTGCAGCCGAAGGTCCCGAGGCCGTCCGCGAGCGCGTCGACATGCTCGATCGGATTCGCGTCTACACCTCGCAGCTCCTCGAGCTGATCCAAGCGACCCTGGACCTGAGTCGTCTCGAGTCCGGCCGCGTGCCCGTGCACGTAGAGTCCATCGACCTCGGCGAGTTCGCGGAGGCGCTCCGCGCCGGCATCCCCGAGTACTGGCGGAAGCCCGACGTCGACCTCGAATGGTTCGCCCCGTCCGGCCTCGCGACCGTCGAGGTCGACGCGGCCAAGCTCCGGACGGTCGTCCGCAACCTGATCGACAACGCGTTCAAATTCACCGAGCACGGGCGCGTGACCGTCCGCTTCGCGCTCCGGTGCGACCCCGACCTGACGCCGAGCGACGCGTCCGTCCCCGCCGATGTCGTGGTGAGCGTCAGCGATACCGGGGCGGGCATCGCGGCGGAGCTCCGCGACGTGATCTTCGAGATGTTCCGCCAGGGCGACGGCTCGTTCAGCCGGAAGCACGGCGGCGTCGGTCTCGGGCTCTACATCGTGAAGCGCCTGCTCCAGGCACTGAACGGCACCGTCAACGTCGAGAGCACCCCCGACCACGGCAGCACCTTCGAGGTGATCGTCCCGGTGCGCGTCCCGGTCGTCGTCCGTGACGCCACGACCACGGACCACGCCGCCGCCGGCTGACGCGTGCGTCGCACGTCTCCGCGCGCGCAGCGCGGGGCCGAACGCAGGGAGCCGGGGAATGAGGCCGCGCGGCTCTGCCGCGTGGAGACGGGGGAGAGAATCCCCTTGTTCACTAGAAACTGTACTTCACCTCGACGAACGCGCCCGTGTTCTTCTGGACCCGTCCGAAGGTCGAGTTCTTCGGGCCGTGGAAGATCTCGCCGCCGACGCTCGTCTTCCACGCGTCGGTCCAGTCGTAGACGAGGCGCGGGCGGAGGAAGAAGTCGTTGCGCTCGACGTAGTGCACCCCGAGCAGCTCGCAGTCGAGCGTGTCGTTCCAGAACTTCTTGTCGAGGCGGAGCGACCAGCCGTTCTGCACGGTGTCGAGCTGCTGGCCGATCACGACGGTCGCACGCGACGCGAGGAAGCTCGCCTGCGCGAGCACCGGGTTCGGGTTCGCCAGCGCCTGCTCGGGGTCGACGCGCTCGGGGACGTAGCGCCCGACGTACTGGAGGATGACGCTGAAGCTGTCGCCGAAGTTGCGCTCGATGCCGAGGACGTAGGCGAGATACGGGACGATCTCGTCGACGCGCCGGCCGTTCGGGTTGCCCGTGTGCACCCACGCGACCTCGCCGCGGTAGCCGAACTGCCCGCGCGACGTCGCGAAGTCGGCGCCGATCATGTGCTGGCGGTGGTGGCGGAGCGAGACGTCGGCGGCGAGCGCGCCCGTGTCGGGATCGGCGCTCGCGCGGTCGACGTGGACCTCGGGCACGAGGTTGTAGCCGTAGTAGTAGGCGAGTGAGGCGTCGACCTCGCCGCCGCTCCGGTCCAACTTGATGCCCGCGGAGCCGTTCTCGAAGCGGATCGGCGGCAGCCGTTCTTCCAGCCGCGCGCCCTCCGGCAGGTCCGCGAGCGGAATGATCGACTGCTCGAAGAACGGCACGTACACGCCGATCGCCCGGAGCTTCCACGGCAGGAATCCGTCGACGCGGAGCGCATTCACGGCCGAGCGAAAGCCCGCCTGCCCTTCCGGCAAGAGCAGCGTGAAGTTCTTCGGCGAGATGACGTCGGTCGGGTTCAGCTCGTCAGCGCGGCCCCAGGGAATGATCTGACGGCCGAGGCGAACCTCCCAGCGCCGGCGCGAGAGCTCGAAGTAGCCCTCGCGGAGCTCCGCCGTCACCTCGTCCGCGTACCGGAGGCTCCGCGGCAGGTCGTGGGTCGCGTCCTCGTGCTCGTGGCCGACTTGCTGCGCGAGCACGCGCGCCTCGCCGACCCAGCGCAGGTCGTCGGCGAGCTTCAGCCGTTGCTTCAGCACCAGGTTCAGGCCGACGAAGTGCGAACGGTCGTCGATGTCGTGATTCGAGCTGTAGTAGTCGAGCGCGACCGAGCCGCTGAGCCCGAGCCGGTCGAGCGCCGCGCGGATGCGGTCGCCCGCGCCGGTAGCCGTGTCCGCGGAGAGGGTCGTGTCCTCGGCATGCACGCCCGCCGCGACGGCGAGCGCGCCGACGAGCGCGATCAGGATCGCCAGCGCGCGGATCAGCTGTCCTTCTCGAGATAGCGCTCGGTGAACTGCGCGTCGTCGAGCCCGAGGCCGACGTCGAGCTTCTTGACGTCGATCTCGGTCGAGTGCCCGGTCTGGGTGTTCTTCATCTCCAGGTGGAACGCCTGGAACTTGTGCTCGGCGGCGTCGATCTCGCGGACGTCCTTCGCGCTGAACGTCTTCACCGGGCTGCCGCTCGTGTCCCAGTACTCGCCCTTCACCGCGACCGCGTTGTCCTCGCGGATCCACATCTTGCGCTTGCCGTAGCCGGTGTTGGTGCCGATCTCGGGCGTCTTCGGCACCGCCTCGATCACATGGGTCTTGGCGCCGTCGACGGTGTCGGTGCCGACGTAGGTGTACGTCCAATCGTCGACGCGGTGGCCGATGATGTCGCCGTACGAAAAGTCGGTCCCGACGAAGCCATCCTTTTTGTTGTTGGCGACGAGACGCCGCACCTTGCGGAGCGCCGGCAGATAGATCCAGATGTCGTCGTCGCCGTCGGAGTGCTCGATCATGAGGGTCGCCGTGCCCTTCACCTCGGCGGGCTCGAGGAAGCGGATCAAGCGCTGCTGATCGACCCCGTTCGGGAGGCGCTTCGAGAGGCTGCTCGTCGACCGGACGCGCCGCGCCCCGCTCTCGCTGACGAGCGTCATGGTGACGTCGCCCTTCGAGTCGCGCACCTTCCCCACCATGAAGTTCTTGCGCACGATCTCGATTGGGTCCGGATCGGCGACGAATGCGACGGACGGAACGGCGACAGCGAGGCACAGCCAGACGGCGAAGCGCAGCGGACGGGTCACGATCTCTCCTTCGAACGCACCGTGGGGGGCACGCGGGCGGGCGCGCGAGCTAGATATCGCAGTCCGCCGAGGTGACCAAGTGTGCCGCCGATCATCGGTGTCGCCGTCGGGTGGGTCAGGGATTGCTCCTACGGTCGCCGGGTTCCCGGCACCCCGCGCGTAAAGCCCGCCGCAGCCTCGCTGTCTTTCGCACACGCGAGCTGACGGCTCCCCGAAGCAATCCCTGACCCATCCGCCGGCGATGCATCGAAGCACGGAACGATCAACCGGCCACGACACGCCGTGCCGAACGCCACGGTTCAAGAAGATAGTGATGATGCCTGCTGCCTTCCGATTGCTCCATGGAGACATCGTGAGACGTCGCCGCCGACGACGCGGGCGCGAAGCGGTTGCGGGAACTATGCGGCAGCGGTGCGGCGGCGATCCGCCGGAAGCGGCCGCGCGGCCGGCGGCGCGCCGGTCCACAGAAACGCGGGACGGAAGCGCGCGATGATCGCCGGCAGCACGATCAGCGCGCTGGCCGACGACACCAGCATCGCGAGCGCCACCAGCGCGCCGAGCTGCACGTGGACGGCGAAGCCCGAGAGGCAGAGGGTCGCGTAGCCGAACGCCACCGCCGACGACACGAACAGCACGGCCTTGCCGGACGTCGCGAGCGAGCGTTCGAGCGCGGTCTGGAGATCGGGCTCGGTCGCGAGCTCCTCGCGCGTCCGGAAGAGGAAGTACATCGCGTAGTCGGCGCCAATGCCGACCGCCATCGCCGAGATCGCCGAGGTCATCGTGTCGAGCGGGATGCCGAGCAGGCCCATCACCCCGAAGTTCACCGCGACCGCGAGTGCCAACGGCACCGCGACGAGCAGCCCGCCGACCAGCGAGCGCAGCAGCAGCGCCGAGATCGCGACGGTGATGACCGCGATCTGCAGGATGTTGCGAATCTTCCCGTGCACCATCACCTCGGTCGCGGCCGCGGTCGAGGCGAGCGTGCCCGTGTAGCGAACGCGGTACCCCGGCGGGAACGTCTCGGCGACCATCTGCTGCGCCTTCGCGAGCAGGTCGAGGCCGTAGCGCGTGCTGTCCTCATGGACGAGGAGGCGGACCTTCGCCTTGGTGTGCGAGGGATCGAGCATCGTGTCGAGGTCGTTGTCGCCGCCCGAGAGCGAGTAGAGGAAGAGCTCCTGGGCCGCGAGGTCGCGCGTGGCCGGTACGACGCCGGCGGCCGAATCGTCCGCCGTCATCGCGCGATGGAGGCGCGTCAGGTAGTCGACGAACGAAATGGCGCTTCCGACCCCGGGCTCCTTCTCGAGCCTGCGCTCGAGGTCGTGGATCGCCCGCAGCGCCGCCGGCTCCTCGAGCCCGCCTTCGGCCGGTGCCTCAACCAGGAGAACGAGGGTATTGGTCCCCGCGAAGCGCTCGTTGATCGCCGCGTCGTCGACCCGCACGACGTCGGTCTCGGAGAACTGACGCTTCATGCTCTGCTCGACGTTCACCCGGGTCGCGAAGAACGCGCACGCGGCGAGGATCACGAGCGTCCCGACGAGCACCCCGCGCCCACCGGAGCCCGCGAGGCGCGCCGACCAGCGCAGGAAGCCGTCGAGCAGCGGGTGCGCCTCGGCCTCGCGCGCGGTCTCGCGGCCGTGCGGGGCTTTGAGCGACGCCCGCACCGCTGGGATCACCGTCATCTCGATGATCATCGCGGACACGATCCCGAACCCGGTGAAGAGGCCGAAGGTCCGGATCGTCGCCGTCTGGAACGTCACGAGCGAGCAGAACGAGAGCGCAGCCACGAAGCCGGCCGCGAGCATCACGGGAGCGACCTTCACGAGCGACGACACGACGGCCTCGTGCACGTCACCGAGCTGCTCGTACTCCTCGTAAAAGCGCTTCAGCACCTGCACCGCGTGCCCGGCCGCCACCGCGAGGATCAGGATCGGCGTCGTCGTGTTGAAGGGGTCGAGCGCGACGCCGAGGAGGCCCATGAGCCCGACCGCCCACACGACCGAGAGGAGCGCGGTCGCGAGCGGCAGGAAAAGCGCCTGCAGCGTCCGGAACGCGTGGTAGTGGACGAGGCCGATGACGACGAGCGCCAGCGGAAAGTAGAACGCCATGCGACCGGCGTATGCCGAGAGCTGCGAGAGATAGATCGCCGGGCCCGCGAGCCGATAGTCGAAGGTGCCGTCGGCGGTCTCCGCCATCGCGGCCAGGACGGCGCGGTGGAGGTTCCGATAGCCCGGGATCTCCGGGGTGAACTCGAAGCTCGCCTGGACGAGCGCGGCGCTCCCGTCGGCGGCGACGATCGTGCCGACCATCATCTCGTTCGCGAAGGCGCGGCGGCGAACCTCGTCGGCGCCGGCCTGGTCGGTCGGGGGCGTCGCCATGATCCGCTCGACGGTGACGACGTCGCCCGACCCGCGCACGTCCTTCGCCTGCTGCGCGGCGAGGCTCTGCACGAGCGCCCTGTTGACGCCGGGAACCTTCTTGAGGCGCTCGGTGACGGCAGCGACCTTCTTCAGGAACGCCGGCGTGAAAACCTTGCCGTCATGGGGGAAGAGCCCGACCACGACGAGGTTCTTGTCGCCGAAGAGCGCGTGGACCTCGTTCAGCGTCTGGATGAACGGATGATCCTGCGGGAGGAGCCGATCGGGATCGACTTCGACGTGAAGGCGGGTCGCAGCGGCGCCGAGCGCCAGGGTGACCAGCAGAACGACCCCCAGCACCGCAAAGCGGTGGCGGATGACGCCCCGGAAGTAGGCCGTCAGCCAGCGTGCGGTCGCCGTCTCCATGTCGCGCTCCGGTCAGAGGGGTGAATCCGAAACTGAACCGAGGCGCGGGCGGGATGAGAGAAGAGACGAGCGGCTCGGAGTCAGGCTCCGACGGCCATCCGTAGCGGCTCGCTGAACATCTCGTCAACCAGATTCGTCGCCGGCAGCTCGTTTGGGAGGGTCACCTGCTCGAGCGGCGTCACGCACATGTCGAGGAAGGGGTTGTTCACGAGGATCTCCTCGGCCTGACGGAAGTCGTGCTCGAGGAGCTCGTGCTCGACGCCGTTCAGCTTGGCGTAGCGCTTCACGAGACCGGTCGGGCTGAAACCCATCGCCAGGTAGCTCGCCATCTTGTCCGCCTTAGAGCAGACGACCTGGCAGTCGGCGCCGAGGAACATCGAGAACTCGTAGCAGAGCTTGAAGAGGCCGACGGAGATGACCGGCAGGAAGGTGCGCGTCTTGCGGTGGCTGCGCTTGATCGCGAAGCGGGAGATCTCGACCGCGTGGACGGAGTCGAGGTGCGCCGGGAGGGTGAAGTACTCCTCGGCCTCGATCGGGCCGAGCTCGCGCGGGGTGATACGCATGGTGCCGACGATCTCACCGCTGGTCTCGCATTCGGCGACCAGGAGGTACGAGCGGTGGTCGTACTCGTCGGGCACCGGGACGTCGTAGCCGAAGTCGCCACAGTACACTTCGCGACGGAGCTCGAGGGCCGCGGCGAAGTCCTCGGCAGTCTCGGCGACGCGGAAGCGGTACCCCTGGAGAAGGGTGCTCAGGTAGCTGTCGGTGGCCTTTGTGCTTTCCGTGAGCTGGGTGGCGGTCTGCATTGTCATTCCCTCCGCGAGTTCTCAAAGCGAAGGGCATGCCAACGGCTTTACCGCTACAACCATGTGAAATGTCTTGCTTTACGAATGGGCCAGACCGGAACTCGAGTTCCGGTGGACCGGGCCGACGGCCCTGCTGTTCCGGTATGGAGCAGGGCCGTGCCGGTCAGGGTCGCGGTGTCGGTTCCGCGAGGGTGGTCGGGTCGATTCGGAGCGAGGCAGCTCGCGTGACTGGGTCGAGGCGAGAGAGGTGTGTCGGGCCGTAGGCGCAGGGGCACGCCCTCCGAGCGGAGAAGCGACCCCACCACCCGCCAGCCCAACCCACGAGCCGCTTGAAGCCGAGACCTCTTACAGCCCGAGCCGCCGCATCTTCTTCGCAAGGCCCCTGGGAGTGAGACCCAGCTCTTCCGCGGCCTTGGACTTCACCCCCCCGGTCCGTTGCAGCGCCTCGACGATCTGGTCGCGCTCGAAGGTGTCGGTGCGGTGCTGGAGCATCCCCGGGGGCCCGCCCTCGGCCGCGGCATCTTGGACGTGCTCCGAGAGGAGGTCGTCGGTGATCGGCGCTCCCGGATCGGCGAGGATGACGGCCCGCTCGATCTCGTTCGCGAGCTCCCGGATGTTGCCCTCGAAGGGATAGGCCTGGAGCATGGCGATCGCCTCGGCGGTCGGCTCGCCGACCGCCTTCCCGAGCTGGGCGGAGACGCGCTGGATCAGGTGGTGGACGAGGACCGGGATGTCCTCCCGGCGGTCGCGGAGAGGCGGCAGGCGGATCGGAAACACCCGGAGCCGATAGTAGAGGTCCTCGCGGAACCGCCCCGCGGCGACCTCGTCGGCGAGCTTTCGATTGGTGGCGGCGACGATCCGGACGTCGACGGGGTGGGACCGGTCGTCGCCGACGGGGCGCACCTCGCCCTCTTGCAGCACCCGCAGGAGCTTCGCTTGGAGCGCGAGCGTCGTCTCGGAGATCTCGTCCAAAAAGAGCGTCCCGCCGTTGGCGACGTCGAAGAGTCCCTTCCGGTCGGCGTGTGCGCCCGTGAACGACCCCCGGCGGTGGCCGAAGAGCTCGCTCTCGAGGATGCCCTCGGAGAGCGCGGCACAGTTGATGGCGACGAAGAGCTCGTCTCGCCGCGGGCTCTGGGCGTGGATCGTCCGGGCGACGAGCTCCTTCCCGGTGCCGGTCTCGCCCTCGATCAGCACGGTCGTCGGCATGGCCGCGACCTTGCCCGCGAGCGTCAGGGCCTCACGGATGGCCGCGCTGTCGCCGACGATCTGGTGGGCCGATCCCTCGACGGCCTCGCGGAGGTACGTGTTCTGCACCTGCAAGCGCTCGTTCGCGACCCGCAGCTCCTCGACGAGCCGGGCATTCTCCCGCGCCAGGTGGAAGACCTCGATCGCGCGCTTCAGTGTGAGGCGGAGCTCGTCGTCCTCCCACGGCTTCGTGATGTAGCGGTAGATGCGGCTGCTGTTCACGGCCGCGATGAGCGCGCTGATGTCGGTGTAGCCGGTCAACACGATCCGCACCGCGTCCGGACGGATCTCCATGGAGCGTGCGAGGAGCTCCGTGCCGCTCATCGACGGCATGCGCTGGTCGGCGACGATGACGGAGGCGTCGGCGCGGCCGAGGAGCTCGAGCGCGTCGGCACCGCTGTCGGCCGTCACGATCTCGAACTCGTCGCCGTAGTTGAACCGGAAGAGCTTCAGGATGTCGGGCTCGTCGTCGACGACGACGACCGGGTGACTCCGATAGTCGAGATCCATGTCGGGCCTATCTGCCTCCGCGAGCGACCTTGGTGTCAAGCGCGGCCGCGTGCACGGGCAGTACAATCGTGAACGCCGCCCCCTGCCCCGGCTCGCTCTCGACCTCGACGCGACCGCCGTGCGCGCTGATGATGCCGTGGCTGATCGACAACCCGAGGCCGGTCCCCGCGCCGACGTCCTTCGTCGTGAAGAACGGGTCGAAGATGCGGGCGCGCACGTCGCGCGGGATGCCCGGACCGTCGTCGCGAATGACGACGCGCACGACGTCACCTTCGGCGCGCGTGCTCACGGTGAGCGTCCCGCTCTCGCCGAGCGCATCGCATGCGTTCGCGAGGATGTTCACGAACACCTGGTTGATCTGTCCGGGGTCGCAGTCGATTGACGGCAGCGTCCCGTAGTCGCGCTCGACCGTGATGCGGCCGCGCCAGCGGTGCTCGAGGAGGCGGAGGCTCACCTCGAGCCCCTCGTGGACGTCGACGCACTTCCGGGTCGCCTCGTCGAGCCGAGAGAAGCTGCGGAGATCCTTGACGATCGCGGCGGCGCGCTGCGCACCGTTGGCCATGATGTCGACGATCTCGCCCGCCTCCGCCAGGATCTTCGCCGCCGCCTCGGGCTCGGCGCCGGCAGCCTTCGCGAGCCGATTCTTCAAGGGCGCCACGCTGTTCGCGATGAAGCTCACCGGGTTGTTGATCTCGTGGGCGACGCCCGCGACGAGCCGGCCGAGTGACGCCATCTTCTCGGAGTGTACGAGCTGCGACTCCGCCGCCTGGAGCTCACGGAGCGTGTCCCCGAGCTCGTGGTTCGCGACCTCGAGCTCGGCGGTGCGCTCGCGGATGCGCGCTTCCAGGTTGGCGTTCATCTCGACGATGCGCTCGTACGCGACCGCATGCTGGAGCGCGATCGCGGCCTCGTGCGCGACGGCGCGGAGCAGGTCGGCGTCGCCCGCCGTGTAGAAGAACCCGGAGCGCTTGGGACCGAGCGTGAGCGCGCCCATGAGCTCGCCGTGCGCCACCATCGGCACCGCGACCGTCGCACCGATCGCCGCGAGGGTCGCGCGGGTCGCGGCGTGCAGCGCCGGATCGGCGTCGCCCTCGGGCGCGTCCAGCACGGTCACGACCCGTCCGTTCGCGAAGCGCTCGGCGACCGCCGACGCGATGACCGCGCCGCCCTCCAGAGGCGCCAGTCCCGTGGGCGCGACGCCGGAGACGAACAGCCGCGTGCCCTCGTTGGGGATGGTGCGTTGCAAGCACGCCGTCACGATGCTCTCGACCTGGTCGCGCTGGCGCGCCTGCGCGAGCGCCGCCCCGACCTCGGCCAGCACCTGCGCACCGTCGTAGTTGGTGCCGAAGAACACGCGGTCGACGAAACCCTGCACCCGCGTCCGGAGGGGATTCAGGAGCAGGAGCACCGCGAGCGCGAACACCACCGGGAACCACGCCGAGTCGGTCACCGCCCCGACGCGCAGGACGAAGTTGAACGCCAGCACCGCCGCCAGGTACGCGGCGCTGACGGCGCCGGTGAGCGTCAGATAGTACGCGCCGCGCTTCACCATCGCGTCGATCTCGAAGTGTCGTGCTGGACGATCGCGTACGCGAGCGCGATCGCGAAGATGAACGGCGTCGTCGCCGCCGCGTTCATCGACGCGTCGCCCGCCATGACCGCCGCGAACACCAGCACCACCGCCGGCACCAAGAACCCGAAGAGCGCGCCCACCATGATCACGCGGACGCGTTGGCGGACGAGCTGCGACCCGCTCCGCACGTACGCGACGATCGTGTTCGCACAGAAGAACGTCGCGACTACCGCAGTGTAGAGCATGTTGGTGGTGAGAATCAGCGAGTACTGCTCCGGCGAGTAGAGGAAGATCTCGTACGCGACCGCGATCGCGAGGGTGAGCGCCCATCCGAGGCTCCGGAGCCCCGACCACCGATGGCGCTCCGGGAACGTGAGCGCGAAGTGCAGCATCCCGGCCGGGATCGCCGCCTCCGCGAGCACGTGCAGGCGGAAGAACGTCGCGGGCCCGTAGAGATCCATCGCCGTGAAGAGGAAAAACGCGATCGCCGAACCGCCGCCGAGGAAGCCGAGCGCCGCAGGCGAGTCGGGCCGGAGCACGAAGGTCGCGAGCGCGGCGAAGAGGAACACCGCACCGTTCAGGAGGAACAGGCCGTGCAGCAGGAACCAATCGCGTTGCTCGAAGCGCTCGGTCGCCACGGTCACGCTGCGCTCGGCGCCGTTCCGCCGCAGGCGATACTCCACCGCGGTTCCGGGCGCCTTCGCCGCGACCTGCGCGTACGCGTCCTGCGGGCTGGCGACCGGCCGGTCGTTCACCGCCAGCACCTCGTTCTGGTAGATGTCCGGCAGGGTCGTGCTGCGCCAGTGCGCGAGGCCGACCGACGCGATCACCCGGTTGTCGAGGATCATGAAGCCGGGGAACACTCGTCCGATCCACGCCGTGCTCGTGACGGTCGTGCGCACGGCGACCACGATCCCGGCAACCGCGAGCGCGAGCGCGACCAGCCTGACGCCCGTCAGCGTCGGCAGCGTCGTCGCGGAGCGCGTTCCCGTGTCAGGCATGACGTTCGCCGCGGCCGCGCGGCGTCGAGCGCACAGAAGCCCGAGTCGCGCGCGAGCGTCAAGCCGCGCGGCCTCCTCTCGTGCGGGACTGCGCGATCGCGCGGCGGGCTCGACCTTTCGTGAGCACGCGCCGCGCGTGTAGGCTCGGCGACGATGCGCGCCTCCCCCCTCGCCGCGTTGCTCGTCGCCGCCTTCGCGTGCGTCGCCGGGTGCGACGGCGGCGATTCGTCTTCCGACAGCCCCACGACTCTCACGACCGAGACCGTTGCCGGCGGCAGCACCGGTGACAGCGCCCGGCCGACCGCTGGTCCGCTGTCGGCGCACCTCGTCGAAAGCGATCGCGACGGCAACCTCTATCTCGCCGATCGCGGGAAACGGGTTCGCCGCGTACTGCGGCGACGGCGGCCCGGCCACGGACGCGTGCATCAGCGGCGTGAGCGACCTCGATGTCGCAGCCAACGGCGACATCGTGCTCGCCGAGGGTTCTGGCCGGATCCGCACGATCGCGGCGCACGACGGAAAGATCGAGACCGTCACGAACCTCACCGCGCAACCGGCCGGCTCCGCGTGCAGCCATCCGGCCGGACGCATCGCGCTCGCGCCGACGGGCGACATGTTCCTGGTGAGTAGAGGTGTCTGCCGGCTCGATCGCGACACGGGCGAGGTGTCGCTCGTCGCCGGCGGCGGGCCGTGCGCCGATGACTTCGGCAACCCGGCGCCGCGTGAAGGCGATCCGGCGGTCGGCGCCTGCCTGCCGATCATCTTCGACGTGCTCGTCGACGTGGACGGCGCGCTGCTGATCGCGGAGCTCTACAAGCCGCGCGTCTGGCGCGTCGACCCCACGACCGGCCGCTTCGTCCTCGTCACCGGGCACGGACGGGAGAACACGCTCTGCCACGCGAACGGTAACGGCGACGGCGGCGCCGCGCGCGACGCCTGCCTCTCCCCCGCGAGTCTCGGGCTCGACGGCGCCGGGAACCTGTACGTGCTCGACGCCGGCGACGGCGGCGGCGGCGACGGCGCGCGGGTCCGCCGGATCAGTCGCGAGACGGGCGTCATAACGACCGTCGCCGGGAACGGGACCCTCGGCACCTGCGGCGACGGCGGGCCGGCGATCGACGCCTGCATCTACGCGCGCAACCTCGTCGTCGCGCCCGACGGCACGCTCTTTCTCGGTGGCTGGGACGGCGTCCGCCGCGTCGACCCGAGCGGCACCATCACGACAGTCGCGGGGCCGGAACTGGGGGACTTCTACATGTCGCTCGACGCGATCGATGCCGCCGGACGCTTGCTCTTCTTCACCGACGAGGCGTTGCCTCGCATCCGCCGGCTGACGGTCCCGTGACGGTCACCGGCTGAGCGCAGCGACCTCGCGGCTCAGGCGCCCGACCGTGTGGTGCACGTTCCGGAGCAGGTTGCGGAGGATCGTGACCGTGATGTCGGGATGCGACCGCTGGAGCTCGTCGAGCGCCGCGGCCGACAGCACCATGCACCCGACGTCGGTGTCCGCGCGGACGTCGGCGGTCCGCGGCG
>JANNPN010000055.1:0-8978 GCA_031400185.1 Polyangiaceae bacterium | reverse complement strand
CGTCCCCGTTGAAGTCCCCCTTGGCCACCCCGCCTCCGCCTCCGGGGCGTTCGCAACGACGGTTCAGTCCCTCGGATTTGCCCGGCGATCGAGCCGCCTGCTCACAAGGGTCGGGCGGCCCGTTCCCGGCTCCGACGTGCGCCGGGGCCAGCATCGTGCATGCCACTGCCATCGAGAGGATCACTCGGAAAGAGTGGACGGTGGATTGGAGGTGTCCCATGAGGACGTTGTGCCGCGACGAGGCGACGACCCACAAGATTCGCTCGGTGGAATTTGGGTGGAATCGTGGGGCGAGACATGGAGCAGCGGACGACCCGCCCCTCGGAACGTGCCAAAGAGCGAGCAGCAAACGAGGAGGTGCCGATGTGACGAAGCGATGGATCCAGGCAGGGGTCGCGGTCGGGGGGGCGATCCTCGGCGCGAGCGCCGCGCTCGTCGTGTACACGCCGGTGAGTGTCGCGGAGGAGGTCGTCCCGACCCCAACGACGACGGCGACGCTCGTGCCGGGGCGGCTCGGGGCCGCGCGCGTCGACGGTGACGTTCCGGCGGCGTCGACGCTGACTCCCGACGGCAAGGCGCTCACGATCCTCTTCACGGGGCTCTCCGTCGAGATCGACGCCGACCACGAGATCGCGGTGCACGCGGTGACGGTCAGCGTGCCGCTCGATGGCGTCGCGAGCCCCGTGACCCTCACCGCGACGCTGAACGGCGCGGCGGCGCTCGGGTGTCAGCAGGATGGCGATCCGCCCGCGCCCGAGGCGTCCGCGGGCATGCCGGCCTCGCCGGCGCCGAGCCCCGCGCCTGCGCCGACGGGGGACTGTCGACCGGAGTGTTGGCTCGGCATTACGACCGCGGGAACCATGCTCGGCCAGTGGTACGTGCCCGGCGAGCACGGCGTCGCGACGTCGGCGACGACGACGCTTCCCGCGGCCGCTCGCACGTATCCAATGGCGGTGTTCCTCATGTGCCGCCGTACCCCACTCGATCCCGCGGGGACCTTCGCCCGACTCGAGGTCGATGCCATCGACCTCGTCATCGAGCGGCCGCCGCCTGAGGTCACGAGCACGGCACGACGACGCCGTTGACGGACAGCACGTACGAGCCGACGGTGTTGCTGCTGCCGTCATACACCTCGATCCGATACGGATTGCCGCTCGCCGCCAGCGGGCCGCAGTCGGAGAAGCCGTTTCTGAATGCGCCGCACGCGCTCGCCGGAGCGCCGGTATTGCTCACGAGTCGCCAGACGGTATTGAAGCCGGGGCTCGAGGCCGGAGCGTTTTGCACGTTGATGCTCACCACCTGGCCCTCCGTCACGTTCGGCAAGGCGACGAGGTCGCTCTCCACGACGGAATCGATCGTGCAGGCCGGCGCGCTCTCGCATGCCGCGGCGGCCGGGCCCGCCTCAGATGAGACCGATGTCGTTCACCAGGCAGAACGGCCCGAGACAGCTGATCGTCGTGTGCACGCCGCGCGCCCGCTGCTCCTCCGTCTCGTGCTCGGCCTGGACGTCGAGCTCCTCGAAGTACGAGCGGCCGGTCTCGGCGGCGCGTTGCGCGACGGTGAAGAAATCGACGAGGCCCAACAAGAAGTTCGCTTTCCCGACGAGGCCGCCGCAGCTGGCGCCGCCGCCGCGTTGGCCGGCGTACTTGGCGGTCTGCTTGATGCCGAGGAGCCTCTCGATCTTCTTCAAGAGCCTTTCCTCGCGGACGACTTGCTTGGTGGTCACCTCGGCGACCTCATCCGCGGCCCGGGCCTCGCCACCCGGAAGCTGGATGTCGACGTCGGTGATCTCGTCGAGCAAGCGGGCGGTCGCCGCGAGCTCCTCATCGACGCCGACCAGGCCGGTCGGATCGACCAGATTGACGGGATCGTTCCCGACGTAGCGGTAGAGGTTGGCGTCGCCGCCGGTGAATCCGGTCGGGTCCTTGGCGGTCCAGCGTCCGGTCGCGGCGTCGTAGTCGCGCGCGCCGAAGCGGACGAGACCCGTCGCGGGATCGTAGAGGCCGCCGGCAAACCCGAACGGTTGGAAGCCGGGGTTGGTGTCGCTCGCCACGCGGC
The DNA here is from genome assembly GCA_031400185.1 of Polyangiaceae bacterium. GTDB lineage: Bacteria > Desulfobacterota > Binatia > UTPRO1 > UTPRO1 > UTPRO1. Next base: position 6,920 of record JANNPN010000055.1, on the reverse strand, counting down.
CGAACGCGTCGTAGTCGATGCGCTGGACGATCGCCCCGGAGACGCTGTTCACCACCAGGCGCACGCTCCCGACCGCGTCGGTGACGAGGCGGAACGCGACGCCGCCGCGGACCATGTACGCCGCCGTGCCGCCCGCGCCGTAGACGAAGCGGCTCACGATCGCGCCGGCACCGTCGAGCTCCGCGACGACGCGGCTCCGCGCGTCGTAGAGCCAGCCCTGGACGAGAGTGCCGTCGACGCGCTTCCCGACCCGCCGGCCCGCGGCGTCGGCGAGATACGTGATGCTGGTGCTGTCGGGCAGGGTGACACCGACGAGGTTCCCGAGCGGGTCGTACTCGTAGTCGGTCGTCTGCAGGCCGACCGACCGGCTCTCGAGCTCGCCGCCCGGGTTGGAGGTGAACGCGGCGCCGCCGTACTGCAGCAGCCGATCCTGCGCGTCGTAGGTCGCCGTGACGTCGCCGCCGCCGACGTTTGCGCTCGTGCGATTGCCGTTCAGATCGTAGCCGTACGCCTCGACGGCCGCGTCGTTCTTCTCGACGCCGACGAGCTGGCCGAGCACGTCGTACGCGTAGTCGTAGGTGGCGGTGACGCCGTTCACCGTCTCGGCCGTCCGCGTCACCCGACCGCCGGCGTCGCGCGTCAGGGTGAAGGCATAGAGCGGGGTGCCGCTCGCCGACAGCGCGTAGCTCGCGAGCTCCCCGAAGCCGCTGAAGGCGATGGTGTCGCTGAGGGTGCCGAGCGTGGTGCCCGTCGGGAGCCCGTTCGCGGCATCGCGGGCGATAACGAGCGTGCCCGCGCCGGTGAGCAACCCGTCGGCGTCGTAGGCGAACGCGACGGGGTTGGCGCCGTTCACGGACTCGCTCGCCGTCAGCAAGCGCGTGTCGAAGGTCCGCGTCACGCTGCCGGGGATCGGCCCCGACCACGTCACGCCGGCGCGCAGCGACCCGTGGTACGCGTGGCTCGTCGCGACGCCGCCCGCGGTCGCGGTCGTCGCGAGCCGCCCGGCGGCGTCGTACGTGAACGTGTCCGCGCCGGTCGGGGTGCCGGAGGTCAGCAGCGTCCGCGTCGCGAGCCGCCCGCCCGTGTCGTACGCGAGCGCGACGCTCCGCTCGTCCGGCCGCGTGATCGTGGTCGGCCGCCGATCGAGGTCGTAGGCGAACAGGGTAGGGCCCGTGCCCGCGACGGTCGGGGGCGTGACCGCGGTGAGCTCGTTCCGCGCCGAGTACGTGAGGACGTGGGCCGGACGGCCCGGCGGCGTCACCCCGGTCATGTTGCCGTTGGCATCGCGAGCGAACGCGATCACCTCGCCGTCGGCGCGCGTCTTGGCGATCAGGCGTCCGGCGGCGTCGTAGCCGAACTGGACCTCGCGCCCGCGGGGATCGAGGGCCGACGCCAGTAGACCGTCCGCATCGTAGTCGTACGCGAACGTCCGGGTGCCGGGCGTTCCGTCGTCCACCGTCACGGTCGCGAGCCGGCCGCGGCCGTCTCGCGTCGTCGTCACGGTACCGACGCCGGGGACGACGCTCGCGACCGTGCGACCGAGGCCGTCGACGGTGACCGACTCGGTGCGGCCGAGCGCGGTCGTGTTGGTGAAGGTGCGGGTCCCGGCATCGTAGACGGTCGTCAGCGCGTGGCCGGCGGTCGTCGACGTCTGGGTCAGGGTCTGGATGCTCAGCGGGTCATCGGGCTCCCCGAGCACGGCCGTTTCCTCGTACGTCCGTTCGAAGGTGGGCGCACCGGGGAAGACGACCTGCTCGCTCGCGACGATTGCCGCCGACATGCCGAAGCGCGGGTCGACCGTCGTGACGCGCGTCTCCTCCGACCCGTCGGCGAGCTGGGCGAGCTGGGTCCCATCGGCGGCCAGGTCGTACTGCGCGACGGTGCCGTCCGGCGCGATGTTGGTGAGCTGTTGGGCGCCCGACGCCTGGCGCGCGACGCGATAGGTCGAGATGCGTCCGAGCGCGGTCGTGCGGGTGATCTCGTGGCCGTCCGTGATCGCGGTGCGGTCGATGACGTGGAAGCCGCCGGCCGGATCCTCGGCGCGGCTCAAGCGGCCGAGCTCGTCGTACGCGTACTCCGACGTGTTGCCGCGCGCGTCGGTGAACGCGGTGACGAGCCCGCCCGCGGTGGACGTCATGGCGACGGTCTCGCTCGCGGGGTTCGTGAGGCTCGCGAGGAAGCCGTTCGCGTCGAGCCCGAGGGTCGTCGTGTGGCCGAGCGGGCCGACGATCGCGGTCGGGCTGCCGCCGGCGTTCCGCTGGATCGTGGTCGCGTTGTCCTCGCCGTCACGGATCTCCACGAGCCGGCCGTTCGCGTCGTAGGCGAACAGGTAGAGCGTCCCGGCGGTCAGGGTGTCGACGGTCCGGAGGTGCCGGCCGAAGGGGTCGAACTGGTAGAGCAGCCGGCCGTCCTCGGAGGCGACCGAGAAGGACGACGTGTCGAACGCCGGCAGCAAGGACTGGAGACGGCGGATGCGGTTCGGGCCCTCCGCGACGACGTGCAGCGAGCCGTCGGGTGCCACCGCCGGGCCGTGCGCGTTCTGGAGCCGCGCCTGCGTCGCTGGCACCTCGTCGGTGTCGTCGTCGTCGCCGCCGCCGGCGGCCGTGTCGATGCTGCCGTCCGCGCGGACGACGCGGATGACGTCGTTTCCGGCGTCTCCGATGTAGAGATTGCCGTCGGCGTCGAGCGTGAGGCCGGTCGGCTGGCAGAGGAGTGCCAGACTCGCCGGGCCGCCGTCGCCGGCGAAGCCGCACGTCGACGCGTCGCCGGCGATGACCGTCGCGGTCCCGTCGAGCCCGATCCGGACGATGCTGTCGTCGTTCGCGACGTACACGCGCCCGTGCTTGTCGACGGCGAGCCCGCCGATCGTCCCGAGCTGCGCCGCGCGCGCGGGGATGCCGGCGATCTGATTCCCGCCCGTCGTCCCGCCGCCCGCGATCGTGGTGATGGTGCCCTCGGCGCCGACGCGGCGAACGCGGTGGTTGCCGTCGTCGGCAATGTAGACGCTGCCGTCCGGACCGACCGCGACGAAGCTCGGATTGGAGAGCTCCGCATCGAGGGCCGCGCCGTCGTCGCCGCTGAAGCCGTCGCCGCCGTTGCCGGCGAAGGTGCCGATCGTGCCGATCGGCTCGACGCGGCGCACCCGATGGTTGCCGGTGTCGGCGACGTAGCCGACGCCGTCGGCGCCGATCGCGATGCCCTGCGGGTTGCTGAAGCTCGCGAACCCGAGCAGCTGTCCGTCGCCGCCGAACCCGGGACCGCTGCCGAAGAGCGCGAGCACGCCGTCGAGCCCGACCCGGCCGATGCGGTGCTCCGCGGGGATCGAGAAGAAGAGCGTGCCGTCGGCGGTGAAGACCATCGAGAACGGGCTCTGGAGGAGCCTCGCCGCCGTCGCTTGCAGGCCGGTCGTCGCGTTGACGGCGCCCCCGCCCACGACGGTCTCGACCCCGGTCCGGATGGCACCCGCGCTCATGCGTTGGCCGGTGCCGAGGTAGAGCACCTGGCCTTCCGGGTCGTACGCGTGGTGCACGCTCAGCGTCCACCCGCCGAGTCCCCAGCCGCGCGCATCCATGGTGCCGAGCGCGCCGCTCAGGACCTGGCCGATCGTGATCTTCTCCCGCACGCGGTCGCCGGAGATCGGCGCGGCGCCGAAGACGCCGAAGGCCTGCGCCGCCGCGGCGGGCGTCGCGTACTCCGCGTCGTACACGTAGCCGACGCTCGCGCGGAACGGCTGCCGTCCTTGCAGCGCGCGCCCGTACACGTCGAGCCCGTCCCAGGTGAAGCTGACGTCCTGATTGGTGCCGGGCGGCAGCGTTTGGCGCAGCGTCTGGCCGGCGATCTGCATCTCGACCTCGATGCCCTCGACGCTCGCCGGTATGCTGGCGTCGCTCGCGGCGATGCGCACGGTGCGCGCCCCCTGGTGCCCGTCGACGCGATCGCTCCGGTAGTTGAGCGTGAACGGCGTGCCGACGACGGGGACGGTCTCGCCGAGGATCTGGTTCTGGCATTCGACGACCGAGGCAACTTGCTCCTCGTCCAGGCACTGATCCACCGGCTCGTCGGAGGCCGCGGTCGCGGTCGGCGCCTCCGCGTCGCTGGGGGGGACGAACGGCCAGTTGCAGTCGACGGTCGAGAAATGCGGGATCGGGACGCGCCAGAGCGTCTGGCCCGCGGAGTAGAGCGACGCGAGCTGCTGGCGCTCCTCGTCGGTGACCCCGAGCGTGCCGCCGTCGTCGGCGAGGCCGTCGCCGTCGGTGTCGAGATCGGCGAGCCCGGCGGTGATGCTCACGACCGCGATCACGACCCCGTTCGCCGCGGCGTCCCACACGCCGCGCGCCCGGTCGTAGAATCCCGTCGGCACGGGGGTGCCGACGGGGAAATCGAGGAAGTTCTCCACGTAGTGGAAGATCGGCTGGTCGAAGACCACGTGCCGCGCACCGGCGGCCATCGCCTCGTCGACCGAGAGCTCGACCGCGTAGGTGTAGGCGCTGTTCGGCGGGAGGCCGCCCGGCATCGCCGCCGGACCGTTCGCGCCGACCGTGTACTCGGTCGCGCGGACGCTCAGCTGCGTCAGCTCCTGCGGCTGCCCGTTCGCGTCGATCATCGCGGCGGACGTGCCGGCCGGGAACAAGAGGGTGGTCCGTCGCGTGCCGTCGGCGTCGGAGACGACGCTGCCGCGCGCCATGAGCATCTGGCCCTGCGAGAGATCGATCGCGGTCACCTGCGGATCGAGCGCGGTCAGCACGACGTCGGGGAGCGTCACGAACTCCTGCCAGGGGACGTCGGCGGGGCGCTGGACCGGGAGGAAGCCCGCCTTCGCGTAGTCGACGGTCAGGAGGGCGCCGCCGTTCACCACGAGGTCGAACACGCCGTCGGCCCGGGTCAGCGTCTCGCCGAGCTCGGGATGGCCGACGATCGTCACGCGCACGCCGGCGAGCGGCGTGTCGCTCTTGTCGAGGGCGCGGCCGCGGAGCACCGCGGCGCGCCGATCGTCGATCGCGCTCGCGGCGACGCCGGTCTGGATCGGATCGTCACCGTCGTAGAGGAAGCTCGCCGCGAGCCCGGGGACGCTCGCCACCGCCGGATCGACGTCCGGTGCGACCGTCTCCGGATCGGGTGGCAGTCCGGCGGTCGACACGGGCGTCGGCGTCGCGCTCGAGCTCGTCGCGGCGGGGGTGACGGTCGGGCCGCCGTTCGACGAGGGCGTCGGCGTCGGAACGGGGACCACCGCGGGCACGCAGAGCTCGGTCTCCTTCGCGGTGTCGAGCACGAGCGGTCCGAAGCGGTTGTTCACTCGGACGCCGCGCCGCGGGACGTGCTTCGGCTGCTTCTTCGCAGGCGCGACCGTGTAGCAGGCGAGGTCGCCGAGGCGGTTCTCGATGCCTTCGCGCTGCACGTCGACGGGGAGGCAGAGGTGCTTCAGTGTTTTCACGTTCAGCACCTTCGCTGCCTGCGTGAACGGATCGACGACGGTCACCGTCAGGCCCTTCGGGAGCTTCGCGGCGCCCTTCGCGCGGCGCACCGCGTAGCACTTGTAGTTGTCGACGGCGTGCGTCGCCGGGTCCGGCGCCGGCGGCGACACGGCCGGATCCTGCGCCGTCGGCACGAGCAGGAGGTCGGGCTTCACCGTATCCACGAGCTGCGTACCGAAATGGTTGGTGACCGCCGTGCGGACGCGTTTGACGTGCTTCGGCGATCCCTTCACGGCCTTGATCTTGTACGCGCGGAGATGCGTCGCCGCGTCGACGAGCGCGTCGCCGTTCGCGCCGACCGGCACGAGGAAGTCGGCGACGGCCTTCGCGTCGAAGCTCGCGTCCTCGAAGTCGTCGATCAGCCGCACGCCGCGCACGGCTGCGAGCTTCGTCGTGCCCTTGGTCGTCTGCGTCTTGTAGGCGAGGAAGTGGTCCGGCGGGGCACCCGGCGGATTGATCGCCTCGGCGGCGACCAGCGCGAGGAGCGGCGTTGCGAGGAGGACGAGGCAGGAGAAGGAACGTCGTGCGATGGCCCGGCGTGCAATGGCCCGGCGCGCGATGGCCCGGCCCGCCCGGCTGGAACGGACGGCGGTCATCCGTCACCTCCCTGGAAGCGGCTCAGGAACCCGGCCAGGTCCGCGAGCGATCCAAACCGGCGGGCCTCGCCCGACGAGAGGTGCTCCACGCGTCCACGGAGCGTCCGGCGGGCGAAGGCGCCGCTGCTCTCGAGCTGGACGACGAACGCGCGCTCGGGCGAGAGGCGCGGCATCGCGGGGTCGGGGGAGGCCGGGCGTGCGCGCGGCAGTGCGCGCGCCTTGCGTTGCGTTCTCGACATGGCGCTTCGTTGCCGCGCCCTGGGGGGGCGCGGCAACGCGCACTCGGTGGAATTAGGGTGGAATCGACGTGAGCACCATCTTCTTCGCGCCCTTCCGTCTCGACATCGAGGCCGGTCGCCTCTGGGGCGGGGGGCGCGAGCTCGCGATCCGCCCGAAGACCTTCGCCGTCCTCCGCCACCTGGCGGAGCACGCCGGCCAGCTCGTTACGGTCGCGGACCTCGTCCACGCGGTCTGGGCCGACAGCCACGGGAGCGCGCCGCTCGTGAAGGGGTGCGTGCGGGAGCTCCGGAAGCTTCTCGGCGACCTTCCGGACACGCCACGCTACATCGAGACGGTCGGCCGTCGCGGCTACCGTTTCGTGATGCCGATCGACGACGGCGCGGCGGCGCCGGAGACGGCGTGGGCGCGCGAGCGTGCCGGCGCGATCTTCGTCGGCCGGCAGACGGAGCTCGCGCGGCTCGGTGCGTGGCTCGACGCGGCGTGTGCCGGCGCCCGTCAGGTCCTGTTCCTCGGCGGCGAGCCCGGGATCGGCAAGACGGCGCTCACCGGCCAGTCCCTCGCCGCCGCGGCGGCGCGCCGCGACCTCCGGGTGGCGCAGGGACGCTGCGTCGAG
>JANNPN010000042.1:0-11272 GCA_031400185.1 Polyangiaceae bacterium | reverse complement strand
GGGAGCGTGAGCGGCGCGCTGGGGGTCTCGCCGAGGGGCCGAGGACCGCGGAGACAATCCGCGGTCCTCGCCGCACCTCAGATTTCGCCCCCGTGCGTCCTGCAGCTACGACCGCTTGCTGCCGAAGCGGTTCCAGTGCGTCACGTGTTCCGCCGGCCGGCGCCGTCCACGTCCGAACTTGCCCTGCGGTCGTCCCATCGGGATGAGCGCCACGATCTCGAAGCGATCCGGAATCGCGCAGAGTGCCCGCACCTCGTCCTGGTAGATGCGGTAGACCGTCGTGAGCACGGTGCCGATGCCGAGCCCGCGCGCCGCGAGCATGAAGTTCTGCACCGCGGGATACACCGATGCGAACGGGGTGCCGACGTCGAGGGGGCCCTCGGCGTCCGCGAGCGTCATCGAGATGTTCGGCATCAGCACGAGCACGAGCGCCGGGGACTCGCCGAGGTGCGCGGCGAGGTGGCGCGACGCGGCGAGCGTCCGCTGGAACGCGGCCTCGTCCTCCGGCGACTTGAGCGGCTGGCGGACTTTCAAGACTTGCGGCTCGTAGCGCGCATACGCGCGGCGATAGACGTCGCCGATGCCGCGCTTCACCTCCGGGTCGGTCACGGCGACGAACTGCCAGGGCTGGATGTTGCCGCCGCTCGGTCCGTGCACGGCGGCGTGGACGCAGCGCAGGATCTCGTCGTCGGTCACGGGCTCGTCGGAGTAGCGACGCACCGCCCGCGTGGTCTCGATGGCCTCGAAAACGTCCATGCTCGCCATCCTTTTGGCTACCGGCCTTTGAAATTGGGAGCGCGCTTTTCGCTGATCGCCGCGAGCGCCTCACGGTGGTCCTCGCTCTGGAAGGTCACGAGCTCGAGCGCCGTCGACGTGTCGAACGCGATGTTCAGCGCGTCCTTCACGAGCTTGTTGACCGCGAGCTTGGTGTAGCGGACGGCGAGCGGCGCGCCGGCTGCCAGGCGCTGCGCGAATTTCATCGCCTCGTCCGCGAGCGCGGCGGCAGGCACGACCCGATTCACGAGCCCGATGCGCTCGGCCTCGGCGGCGGTCACCGCATCGCCGGTGAGCAGATACTGCTTCGCGCGCGCCGGCCCGAGCGCCAACGGCCAGATCGCGACGCCGCCGTCGCCCGCCACGATCCCGACCTTCACGTGCGGGTCGCCGATCGTCGCGGTGTCGGCCATGAAGATGACGTCGGACAGGAGCGCGATCGACGCGCCGAGCCCCATCGCGTGGCCGTTCACGGCGGCGACGATGGGCAGCTCGACGTCGAGAAGATCCCAGATCAGCTGCTTGGCATCGCGGCGGAGCGCCTCCATGCGCGCCATGTCGCGGAGCTGCGGAAACCATTTGAAGTCACCGCCGGCCGAGAACGCACGGCCGCGGCCCGTCAGGAGGACGGCGCGCGCCTGGTCCTCGCGCCGGAGCATGGCGAAGAGCGCGGTCAAGTCACTGTGCAGCTGCTCGTCGACGGCGTTCAGCTCGCTCGTCGGGTGGGCGATCGTGACCTTGAGGACGGCGCCGACGCGCTCGAGCTGAAGGGTGGTGAAATCGGCCATCGCTCAGAGCATTGCGCTGTCGGTGTCGAGCCCGAGGAGCAGGCGACCGGTGAGCTCGTACGTCGACGGTGCCACCATCGCGTGTTGCGTCACGACGTGGACGTCGCGGAAGCACCGCTGGAGCGGGCTCGTGGCGTAGATCGAGGTGCCGCCGCCGGCTTCGTACATCAGGTCGACGGCTTTCGTCGCGCGGAGGGTCCCCTCGGTCGCGGCGAGGCGAAGTGCCGCGCGCTGCGCGACCGAGATCGCGCCGCTCGTACGCGCCGCGTCCCATGCCTCGTCAACCGTCGCCCGGAGCCACGCGCGCGACGACTCGAGCGCGGCCTCGGCTTGCGCGACCTGCATCTGAATCACCGGGCGCTCGGCGAGGACGCGCTTGCTGCCGGTCGGGGTCTTGCCGCCCGCGATCCCGACCAGCTCCTCGATGGCCGTCCGCGCGATGCCGGTCGCGACGGCGGCGATGCCGAGCGCCAGGAGACCGAAGACCGGGAAGCGATAGAGCGGACCCTCCTCGCGCGGACGGTCCGTGATGAGCGAGATCGCGCGCGCCTCGGGCACGAAGACGTCGGCGACCTCGAGGTCGTGGCTGCCGGTGCCGCGGAGGCCGGAGACGTTCCACGTGTCGACGATCCGAACGTCCCGCGCCGGGAAGAGCATCATGCGCGAGTCGGGAATGCCGCGCCCGACGAGACGGGGCTTGCCGTCGTCGATCACGACGCAGCCGCCGAGCAGCCACTGACAGTGCTCGCTGCCGCTGCCGAACGCCCAGCGACCACGCGCGCGATAGCCACCCTCGGCCGGGGTCGCCTGGCCGCGCGGCGCGAACACGCCGCCGGTGATCGCGTCGGCGGGGCCGTAGATCTCGCGGGCCACCTCGGACGGCATGTAGCCGCTGACGAGCCCGCTCGTCGCACCGATCATCACGATCCAGCCGGCCGAGCCGTCGGCGCGCGCGGTCGTCTCGATCACGTCGATCAAGGTCGTCACATCGACCTCGCCGCCGCCGAGCGTTCGCGGCACGCACATGCGGAATGCCCCGGCATCTGCGAGCGCGCGGACCAGGTCGAGCGGGACCCGGCGGTCGCGCTCGATCTCGTCCGCGCGCTGCCGGATGGCCGGGCCGAGCGCGGCGACGGCCGCGAGCGGCGAAGCGGAATCGGGCGAAGCGGGATCGCTGGAAGCGGCGCGACGAAGGCTCATGGCGTAGTGCCCGGACCATACCCGCTCTCGCCTCCGTCGGCCACACGAAACGTTGCATCGTCCGGGAACAATCACTACAGATGACCGACATCGACGAGAGGAGCCATCCATGGCGGATGTTCAACAGATCAGCGACGACAGCTTTCAGACCGAGGTCCTGCAGTCACCAATGCCGGTTCTCATCGACTTCTGGGCCCCGTGGTGCGGCCCCTGTCGTGCCATCGCCCCCATCGTCGAGGAGCTCGCGGGGACCTACAGCGGCAAGCTCAAGGTCGTGAAGATGAACGTCGACGACAACCCCAACACGCCCGCCAAATACGGCGTCCGCGGCATTCCGAACCTCATCATCTTCAAGGGCGGGACCGTGCAGGAGCAGATCGTCGGGGCTGTGCCGAAGACGCAATTGGTGAAGGCGATCGACAAGGTCGTCGCCTAGCTCGTCGCACCACCGGGGGCGTGGTAGGTCGGCCCGTGGCCGCGGGACGCCCATCCGCTCAAGCAGTCAGTCGCAGGGTCCGCGTGTCCCGCACACGCGTCGACGAACCGACCCACTACGCCCCGCCACACGCTGCGCTGCGCGATGCGGTCGAACACGTCGGTCCGACCGTACCGGCTCGGAGGCGCCGCACGGCGGCTCCCGCAGGCACGCCTGCTCGACGGCCGAACCCGGCTGCGTCGCATTCGGCGGTCATCGCTGCATCCGTTCGGAGCTCTCGGACGTAGAGGCAGAGATCTCGGACGGCCGGCATCGCGTCGCGCGTGCGTGCATGCGTCGGCGCCACTCCAGCGCGGCCGTCCCACGAAGGGGGAAGTCATGCGTGGAACAACGGGAAAGATGTTCGTGGCTTTGAGTCTGGGGTTCGTGTTCGCGGCGCAGTCCGCGGCGGCTCGGGAGCCCAACTGCGGCGGCCGTCCGCACGATTTCAAGGACAACGTGCGGCTACGGGTCGTCGGCCTCACCGCCGACGGGCGTCTGGTGCATTTTCGCGAGTGCAATCCCGGGCGGACCAAGAGCGCCGGAACCGTCGCCGGGTTGATCGGCGACACGGCACTCATCGGCATCGATTTTCGGGTGCAGAATGGCGCGCTCTACGGCGTCGGCAATGCCGGCGGCGTCTACATCATTGATCCGCAGACTGCCGTCGCGACGCTCGACTCGCAGCTGACCGTGCTCCCGAGCGGCACCTCGTTCGGCGTCGACTTCAATCCCGCCGCCGACCGCCTGCGCATCGTGAGCGACACCGGCCAGAACCTGCGCCACGACCTCAACACCGACACGACGACCAACGACACCGCGCTCGCGTACGTCCCCGTGGCGGTCGCGACGATCGCCGCGGCCGCGTACACCAACAACGACCTCGAGGCGACGACCGCGACGACGCTGTTCGACGTCGACACCAACCTCGATCAAGTGGCGCTGCAATCCCCGCCGAACGGCGGCGCGCTGGTCGCCACGGGCAAGCTCACCGTCGACGTCGGCGCCCAGGCCGGGTTCGACGTCTACACCTCCCTCAAGAACGGCGTCGCCGTCGGCAATCGCGGCTTCGCCGTGCTGTCGAACGGAGGCGCCGCGGGCTTCTACCGCATCAGCCTGCTGACCGGGAAGGCGACGTTGATCGGGGCGTTCGATCAGACGGTGGTCGACGTCGCGATCCCGCTCGACCAATAGACCCCCCGTCAGGGCGGGCCCGGAGCCCTCAGCGCCGGGCCCGTCATCTGGCGCACGCTTTCCCGGAGTACTAGGACGCCATTCGTGACCCGCCGCCCCTGCGCCGCGACATGTCTCGTGACCGCGCTCGTGCTCGCCGCCCACGTTGGTGCGGGCAACGCGGCGTCCGCGGCCCCCGACGTCACGGCGTTCGTCCTCACCGAGGACGGCGCCCTCGTCCGTTTCACGACGGCGAACCCGGGCGCGATCACGCGCATCGCCGTGCAGGGCGTCGGCGGCCCCCTCCTCGGCATCGACGTTCGTCCGCAGACGGGCCGCCTCGTCGGGCTCAGCGGCGCCAACGACCTCTACGAGGTCGATCCCATCAGCGGTCGCGCGACGACGGTCGCGACGCTCACGACCGCTTTCGACGGCGGATGGCGGTCCGGCTTCGACTTCAATCCCCAATCGGACCGCCTGCGCCTGATCGGTAGCAACGGGCAGAATCTCCGGGTGCATCCCGAGCTCGGCGCGGCCGCGACGGATGCCGCGCTTGCGTATGCGCGCGGCGATCGTCATTTCGGCGCACGACCCGCCGTCATGGCTGCCGCGTACACGAGCAACGTCGCGAACGCACCCGCCACGAAGCTCTTCGACCTCGACACGACCCTCGATGTGCTGGTGCTCCAGGACCCGCCGAACGACGGGGTACTCACGACCGTGGGACCGCTCGGCATCGACTGCGAGCCGGCCACGGGATTCGACATCCTCACCCGCGACGGCGTCGATCACGGCTTCGCCGCCACCCGGTCGACGCTCTACGCGATCGATCTGTCGACCGGCACGGCCAGCACCCTCGGCACGATCGGCGACGGGACGCTCCGCATCGTCGGCCTCACGGTCACGACGGCCCATGACGGCGGCCGCTGATCCGCGCATCCGACGCGCCGGGCAGTGCGTAGATCCGCGAGGGTACACGTGTCGTGGCTCCCAACCTCCATTCCCGCGCACATGGCGACGATGGCGCTGAGGGCGCAAGACGCGTCCCCCGCCGACGCCGAGGTCGTGGCGGCGCTCGCCGACGATCCGACGGGCGCGCTCGCGACGCTCTACGACCGCCATGCCGGCCTCGTCTACGGCCTGGCGCTCAAGGTCCTGGCCTCACCCGCGGAAGCCGAGGATCTCACGCAGGAGGTGTTCGTCACCCTCGCGCACGCCTCCACCTACGACCCGACCCGCGGCTCCCTGGCTGCGTACCTCATCACGGTCACACGCTCGCGGGCGATCGACCGCCTGCGAGCGCGGACTCGCAGCGGCCGGCTGCTCGAGCAATGGGGCGACGATCTCGGGCGCACGACCACGGTGGTGTCGCCGTTCGACGCCTTGGCCGACCGCGAGCGCAGCGCCCGCGTCCGCGCGGCGCTGGCGACGCTCCCGGACGTCCAGCGGCAGGTCCTCGAGCTCGCGTACTTCAAAGGACTCAGCCAGACCGAAATCTCCGCCGCGATCGGCTCCCCGCTCGGCTCCGTGAAGACGTGGGCGCGGAAAGGCCTCGCGAGCCTGCGCGCGCTCCTGAGCGGAAGGGTCGAGTGACGTCATGACGCGCGACACCCGCGACGACCTCCTGACGCGCCACGTGCTGGGAGACCTCACACCCACCGAGACGGAGGCATTCGCCGCCGACCTCGCGCGCGATCCCGCGCTCGGAGCGGAGGCCGCGCAGTTGCGCGCGACGCTCGATCTGCTGCCCTACGGCACGGTCACCGCGCCGCCGCCGCACCTGCGCGCCCGCGTGCTGGCGGCCGCTGCCCGGCCCCCGGCGCCTCCGCGGGCGCGCATCGTGACCTGGCAACGCGTGGTCGGAGCGCTCGCGGCGATGCTCGTGCTCGCGCTCGGCGTGCAGAACGCCCGACTGCGGCGCGACCTCGCGGTGCAACGCGACGTCATGACGACGCTGCAGCAGCCGAACGTCCTCCTCGCGTTCTCGCTCGCCGGGACCGGGAGCGGCGCGGGAGCGTTCGGGCGTGCGGTGTTGGATCTCGACGCCAAGAAAGCCGCAGTCGTCATCCACGACCTGCCCGTCCTGCCGCCGAACGAGGTGTATCGGCTCTGGGCACAGGTCGGGGAACGCAATGTGCCGTGCGGGACCCTGACGACGTCGGCGGAGGGCGCGGTCCTCGCCCAGATCCCCATCCCGGTTTTCATGCCGAAAACTCCAGCAGTCCTCACGCCGAAACCCCGTTTTTCTCAGCGAAAAATCTAACGAACAACGCGCTTAACTTAGCGCCATTCGGTCATGACCCTTTTTCGTCCCAACAGTTTTCAGGTTTGAAGATGCCTGATTTTTGTTCGGTTTCGATTTCGGTGCTGTTTAGTAGGTAAACCCCATGAATGATGACGCTACCCTGCTTCGCCGCTATACCGAAGAAAGTTCTGAGTCCGCTTTCACCGAACTGGTACGACGCTATGTCGATCTGGTCTACAGTGCTGCCTTACGGCGAACCGGTGGCGACTCACACGGTGCCACCGAGGTGGCTCAGCAGGTATTTACCGCGTTGGCCCGCGATGCGCGGAAACTCTCGAGTCACCCGGTGCTAGCCGCCTGGCTCCATACGGCCACGCGTAACGCGTCTATTAACCTCATGATCTCCGAACAACGCCGCAAAGCCCGCGAGGCCGAAGTGCTGGCGCTTGAATCCGATCAAAGCCAGGTGAATCCCGACTGGGACAGGGTGCGGCCTTTGCTCGACGCGGCAATCGACGAGTTACCGGAACCAGACCGTGCTGCTGTGGTGCTACGCTATCTCGAACGTCGACCGTTTACCGAGATCGGCATGGCATTGAAGATTTCGGAAGATGCTGCGCGCATGCGGGCTGATCGCGCGCTCGATAAGTTACGCTCCACGCTCGCACGGCGTGGCGTGACATCCACGGCTACGGCGTTTGGAGCGGTGTTGGCGGGCTTGCCGTTAATCTCCGCACCCACCGGTTTGGCCTCGGCGCTCGCGTCGCAGTCGCTCGCCTTGGCTGGTCCCGGTTTCTTCGCCACGGTGTCCGCTTCATTTATGACTACCAAATTAATCGCGACCGTCGTTCTCAGTTCCTTGGTTGGATTCTGGGCTGGGACCACTATCGACTTCAATCAAGGCAAGGTTACTCGACCGCTTGAATCTCCCAGAGAATCAAAGTTGATCGCTTCACTGCGCCACGATAGCCGGCAACAAACTTCCACGATCGCGGCTCTGAATGCAGAAATCGCGAGATTGAATGATGCCAATGCCGGGTTGGTTGCCCAGGCAGAGAAATCGAATATCTCGCAAGTGGCGAAAAGGACCAATTTCAGTATGCCTCGTTATGAATTACAGGGCGCGATCGTAAATAACCTCAAGTTGATCTCTGGGTTGATGAGTCAATACGCCCTTGAGCGTGGGACGCCCCCAAGATCACTGGCCGATTTGGTTGGGGTCGGTCGTTACACCAAAACTTTGCGTTCAGTTGGCGGCGAAGACTATTCGGTTCTCGCGATGAATATTGACCAGCCCTTGACCGTGGTAACACCAGACGGAGAGAGCGTGACTTTTGATCCCAAAGGAGTGCTGACGACCCAGCCAGTGATACCGCCGGCGGTCGAGCTGCTACAGAAACTCAGTCTGAAGGTTCACAAACCCATTCAGAATGCGTACGGCGCATATGCCGAAGCCCACTATGGTATGTATCCACCCAACGAAGAGGCTATCTTGCCCTATTTCCGCACACCGGAGGAGGGAGCCGATTATGTGGAATACTTAAAAGCGCGAAAACCTGCCGACCAGTAGCCAGTTCCGCGATCGAGCCATCGAGGCCAGCGAATGGGGGTCTGGCTTTGGAGAGATTCAGTACGGGGTCTCGTGTTGAGAATTGCCAAAAAAAGAGGGGAGGGCTCTCTACGGATTGTTCTGTCAAGATTCAACCTGCACCCCCTTCCGGCCATTCGGAGGCGGAGGGGTGTAGTTATCGGGTGGTGACGGAGGATTCGAAGGCGCCGAGGTCGGGGGATTTGCCGGTGAAGGGGCGGCCAAGGTCGGTGCCGCGGTCGATCGCGCGGCTGGTGGCGGTCAAGCGCAGAAAGGGGACGTCGGGGAGGTCGCCGTTGGGCTGGCGGGGATGAGTGAGGAGCGATTCGTCGAGGCTGGCGAAATCGTCGGCCGAGAGCGTGAGGGGAATCGTGAAGGCGTTATGGGTGGCCTCGCAGGCAGCGGGGTCGAACCACATGACTTCGGCTTCGCGGGCTTCGAGGCCGAGGTTGTTTTTCAGGCGGTGACCGCGTCCGGACGTGAGCGTTTTGTTGTCGGCGGGATCGCGACCCTGGAGGTTGAAGTTGAAGCGGTTTCGCAGCGCGGAGTTGTTGAAGAAATCGAGGCCGGCGATGTGGTGATTGGCGTAGAAGCCACTGGCTTTGTTGCGGACGGCGACGCTGCCGATGACGGCGTGGCGGGGGATGGGCTGCGGGAGTTTGTCGTAGGCTGTGCCCGCGTGGCCACCGGCTTTGAAGCCGTTGCCGTCGGCGAGCGGGGTGAAGTCGGGCGAGTAGCCGTTGTAGAAGGCCCAGCAGTTTTCGATGACGGTGGGTTCGGTGGAGTTAATGAAATCGAAGCCGTCGTCGCTGTTGAACCAGGCACGGCAACCGCGGAAGACGTTGTTCACGCTGCCGGCTTTACCGTGGTAACCGAAGCCATCGACGTTGCCGCCGCGTTTGTTGCCGGAGACGGGGTCGTGGTTGCGGTAGGCGTCGCAGTTGAGGACGAGGTTGTTGGCGCCGTCGCCGATCCAGACCCCGATCGCCATGCCGTCGTGCATGCTGAGTAATTCGTAGATGTTGTGGCTGCCCTGATTATCGAAGCAGATGGATTGGGTGTGCGTGGTGATGGTGACCTGGACTCCGATGACTTCGATGCCTTTGAGGTGGAGCCAGTCGCCGTCGATGCGGAAGGCGGTGACTCGTTGGCCGGGCGGCTTCACGTCAGAGAAATCGAATACAGGCTGCTCGCCGGGATGAGCCCAGTAGCGGATGGGTTTGCCCCGACGGCCGCTTCTATCGAGCAGCGTGACGCAGGCGTAGATGCCTTTCGTGCCGGCGATCTGGGCTTCGGTCATTTTGTAAACTCCGCCGCGGATGAACACGGTGTCACCGGGCGCGACGGCTTTTTGCGCACGTTGCACGCTGGCAAATGGCGATTCGAGTGTGCCTTTGGCGGAGTCGTTGCCGTTTGGAGAAACGTAGAAAGTGGCAGCAAAGGTGGACGCCGCGGAGAATGCCAGTGTGCCGATGAACAGAGAGAGGATGCGGGCGGAGCGGGCGAGGTGGGTCGGGGAAGAACGCATAGCGGGAAAATGAGTTTCTGCGATCGAGCGGCAAGTGAAGCGGAAGGCGGACGGTTGGAGGGGCGAGGCGTCAGTCAGTCAAGAGTCAGGACTTCTTCTTGTCTGCTTTTTTGGCTTCTTGGCGACACCGTCCAAATGTGTTTTTCGTGCTTCGGCTTTCCTTTGCCGTTCAGCAGCTCGGCACTTTCGGCACCGAATCGCGGTTGTTTCAAAGAGGCCACCGGCGACTTCGAACCACCATTTCTGCTGCTTGGCGGTCCACGTCTCTTCCGTGCCACAATCTTTGCACTTGAAGTGAATGTCTTCGTAGAATTCGGGAATCCAGGGTCCTGGCATATATGCCATCGATCTTATTTTTGTTTCGTCCACGGGAATCCGTTCCTCTGCGTCATCCGAGGGGGGCATGCTCGATTCAGGGATAGATGGCATTTAAATTATTTGCTTGGTCGAACGCTACCGCTCCGTCGGTGACCCGCGAGTGAAAACAAAACGCTGGCGGACTGAAACTGAATCGTGGTTCTGCTGGTTCGTTCGGCTGTGGTTAGCTTGGAGCAGCTTCACTACACACTACAAAGCCAGCCCCCCTCCGGCCGTTCAGATCGGCCCTCTGGCCGCGCTTCAGGCAAAGGTCGAGGACGGGCTTTCCTTGCGCTTTGTGACGCCGGCTGTCAAACCCCGGCCATCCCAACCCGTCCAGTGCCTCTACTTTTGATGAGACGACATTTTTTCTCCACGTTGCTTCTTCTGTTCGCCTTGGACCACGGCGGCTTGGCGGGCCAGACTGGGGCCATGAGCGGGCCTGGTGCCAAGGGAATCCTCTGGTCCGTGGATTGGAGTCCGGACGGTGGGTCTTTTGGGGTCGGGGGAGATTGGGCGCGCCTTTTCGACGGTCAGACTCTGGAGGTCCGCGGTCTTCGCCCGTTGGAGCAATCGGGACGCGTGAGCAAATTGCGCTGGAGTCCGGACGGCAAGCAGCTCGCCGTCTCAGGGCCCGATGAGGTGACCGCACTGTACGATATTGTCACCGGTGGAAAAACCGAGCTTCCCACCGCGGAGGGAACGCGCGGGATCACCTGGAATGCCAGCGGCCAAAAGTTGGCGACCGCCGGGAGCGACGGCGCCCTCCAAATCTGGAGTGCATCCGGAGAGCTGCTCAACACCACCAAACCGAAGAAAGCCAAGAGCCTCACCGGCGTGGCGTGGAATCCGCAAGCGGACATAGTGGTGACGGTGAGCGAAGTGATCCGACTCTACGACGGCTCAGGCACGCTGACCCATGAGATCGCGTATCGGCCGGCAGCGAAGGGGCCGGTGCTCCTGCTGTGCGTCGAGTGGCACCCGTCGGGAAAGTTTTTCGTGGTAGGGGACTATGGGAATCACGACACCGACGATCAGCCCGAACTGCAGTTTTGGTCGCGGGAAGGTCGATGGCTCAAAACCATTGCGGTAGGCGGCGGGCCGATCCGGAATGTGAGCTGGAGTCCGGATGGACGTTTTTTGG
>JANNPN010000452.1:0-7883 GCA_031400185.1 Polyangiaceae bacterium | reverse complement strand
CCTCGGGACGGCCCGAGAAGTAGCGGTCGACACGGATCCAATGCATCTCGCGGCCGCGCGTCACCTGATCCTTGCCGACCGACGGGATGTTGTTCTCGCTCTGACACGCGACGACGCAGGCGTTGCAGCCGATGCAGCTGTTCAGGTCGATCGTCATGGCCCACTGCGGGCCTTCCTCGTAGGTGCGCTCCTGCCAGGGCGACACGAGCGGCGGATGCTTGTGCCCACCGTGCTCGCCTGTGGCCCCGTGGCCATCGCCGTGGTCGTCGTGACCGTGCCCGCCCACGACCTCCTCGCGGACGAGGTCGCGGCCCTCGGCGCTCCAGTGCTCGTGGGTGATCGCGAGCACGTGCGTGCCTGCGGCCTTCGCGACCTGGAGGCCGGGAGCGATGCCGAGCGTCTTGCTGGTGCGGAGCGTGTAGCCGTTGAAGCCGACCCCGTTTCCGACCCGGCCCGCCGCCGTCCGGCCGTAGCCGAGCGCGATCGCGACGGAGCCCGCCGCCTGCCCCGGAAGCACCAGAACCGCCGCCTGCAGCGAGCGGTCGCCGACCGTCAGCGTCGCCAGGTCGCCGTCGTGGAGACCGAGCGCGTCGGCGTCGGTCTTGCTGAAGAGCGCGGCGTTGTCCCACGTGAGCTTGCTGACCGACTCGGGCAGCTCCTGGAGCCACGCGCTGTTCCCGGCGCGGCCGTCGTAGACGGCGCTCGACGGGAGGAACACGAGCTCGAGACCCGCGGGTGCCTTCGCGGCCGCGAGCTTCGCGATCGCCGACATGTCCGCCGCCACCGTGGCCGCCGGAAGCTCGCTCCCGGAAAGCACGCCGTCGTGCAGCGTGCGGTCCCAGCGCCGGTCGAAGTCGGCGCCGAGCACCGGCTTCCACGTCTCGCGCACGAGGTCGTAGCCGGGCTTCTCCTCCCCGCCCTCGAGGAGGGCCAGGATCTCGAGCGTGCTCCGGCCCGCGAACAGCGGCTCGATCAACGGTTGGACGATCGAGAGCGGCCCGCCGAGCGAGCGCGCATCGCCCCAACTCTCGAGGAAGTGCGCCTGCGGGAGATGCCAGTCGGCGATCGCCGACGTCTCGTCGACGAACAGGCCGAGGCGGATCCGATGCGCGGCCTTGGCGGCGGCGCCCGCGAAGTCGAGGTCGGCAGGCGCGTCGTACGCGGGGTTTCCGCCGAGCACGACGAGCGTCTTCACCTTCCCGCCCTTCAAGTCCGCAACGAGCGCGGCGAGGTCCGCGACCCGCGAGCGCGTCGCGGCGCCCGGGCTCGCATAGAGCACGGTCTTGCCGACGTTGCCGAGCGCGGCATTCAGCGCCGCGACCGCCGCGTGCACCTCGGGCGGCTGGTGCGCCCCCGCGAGGACGACGCTCCTCCCCGCGTTCACCTTCAAGTCCTTTGCGACCGCGGCGACCCACTTGGCGTCGATCTCGCCGGCGCCGCCCGTCACGCCTGCGACGGCCACGCCCTGCGTACCGAGCTCGGTCGCGAGCGCGAGCGTCAGCGCCGCGATCTTTCCGCTCGGCACGGCGAGCCGATGATCGGCGGCGATGCCGGTGATGGTGAGGGTGCTCTCGGCGACGTAGAGGCGGTTCATCGCCGCGGCATCGCGGCGGCCGCCTGCGTAGTCGCGCGCGAGCCGGATGGCGTCGGCGTCGTGCTGCAGGAAGTCGTCGTCGAGCGAGAGAATCACGCGCGCCTGGTCGAGCTTGTAGACCGGGTCGACGTCGGCGCCGGTCGCGGCGCGGAGACCCGTCTGACGGTTCTCGTCGGCAAGCGGCGCCCAGGTGACGACGCGCATCTGCGGGAACCGCTTCTTCAAGAGGTCGACGAGCCGCGCCTCGGTCGGCGACGTCGACGGCTCGGCGAGCATGGCGAGGCCGGTCCCGCCGTCGGCGGCGTGGTCGCCGTGGAGCGTCTTCCACGCGTCGACGAAGTCCTTCCAGGTCTTCTCGGCGTTCCCCTGCAGCACGACGCGCGAGCGGTCGGGGTCGTAGAGCTCGTAGATCGCGTTCTGAGCCGTGAGGTTCGAGGCCCCGGCCGTCGACGGATGGAGCTCGTTGCCCTCGATCTTGGTCGGGCGGCCCTCGTTGCTCACGACGAGGAGCCCGAGCGCGCTTCCGCGATACGGCATCGTCGTCGCGTACCGGAGCGGCACCCCGGGGAGCATGTCCTCGGGCGCCTGCACGTACGGCACGATCTTCTCGACGGGGCGGCGGCAGGCCGCGAGCCCGGAGAGCGAGAGCGACGCGCCCATGAGGCCGAGCATCGTGCGCCGGCTGATGCCGTCGGGCGCCTCGGCGGCGCCCTCGGGGAACTCGCGGTGACGGAGCTCCTCGAGCTCGAGCGAGCCTTCGAGCTCGCGGAGGCTGCGCCAGTAGTCGGTCACCGGTGGCACCCCCAGCAGTCGGTCGGCGGATTGATGCGCCGCTCCGAGATCCATTGCGCCGAGAGCTCGGAGTGCGCCGCGGACGGCGCCCAGCGCATGTTGGTCACTTGATCGGGCGGGCGGAGGTGCGGGCCCGGGTTGCGGTGGCAGTCGAGGCACCAGCTCATGCTGAGCGGCTTCTGCTGCGTCACGACCTCCATCTGGTCGACGCGGCCGTGGCACTCGACGCACCCGACGCCCACATGCACGTGCGAGGCGTGGTCGAAATAGACGTAGTCGGCGAGCTCGTGAACGCGGACCCACTCCATCGGCTGCTGAGACGCGGCGCTGTCGCGGATCGGCTGCAGTAGCGGGCTGTCCTTCTTCGCGAGCTGGTGACAGTTCATGCAGACCTGCGTCGGCGGCACCGACGCGACCGCCGACGTTTCGACCGCCGAATGGCAGTAGCGGCAGTTGATCTCCATGTCGCCGGCGTGGAGCTTGTGGCTATAGGGAACGGGCTGCTGCGGGGCGTAACCGACCTGCGTGTACCAGGGCGAGAAGAAGTACCAGACGAACGCGACGGCGCCGATCAGCCCGAGCGGTGCGCCCAGACCGATCGCCAACGGTACATTGTTCAACCGCTCCGGAAAGATTTGCGCCACCGGCCTGCACCCGACTCCCCGCCGAAGACTCGCGCGGTGTGACGACGTCACTTGACGTTGATTGATTGGACCCCGGACCCGCGCCTATCGAAAATTCGAGCGGCTAGTTAGCTCCGCCCGGCGAAGAGGTCAAGTTTCGCGCCGTCCGTTTGCCTCTTCCACGCGCGCGGACGCGCGCGCCGACCGACTGGCAATGGCGCCATGTCTCTGACAGAAGCTCCGACCATGACGGTGGCGAGCGCGACCGAGAGCCTGAACGAGAGCGAGCGCGCCTTCGCCGATCGTGCAGTTCGGCGCAAGGAAGTCTTCCGTGTCCTGTCGATCGCGGGAATCGTCATCGCGACCGCGCTCGCCTGCTTCTACGGGTGGGAGCGGATGCACGATCCGGGCTTTTCCCTCGCGCCGCGTCTCGTGCTGGTCGTCCTCATCCTCCTGAACGCCCGGCAGAACCTCCGCCAGCACAAATACGCGGCCCTCCTCGAGAAGCTGACCCGATCCTGATGCCGGACGACGCGCGCGTACCGCTCTGGCGGAACCCGTACGTCGTGGCGTTCGTCATCGGATGCGTCACGATGACGCTGCTCCGTCCGCTACTCCGCTACGAGCCGAAGCCGCCGCCCGTGCTGAGCACGCTTCCCGAGTTTTCGCTCGTCGACAGCAGCGGGAAATCCTTCGGCAGCAAGGATCTCCGGGGTCAGGTCTGGATCGCGAGCTTCTTCTTCACGCGCTGCCCGTCGGTCTGCCCGCTCCTCATGTCCCGCGTCGCCGAGCTGCAGAAGCACTACGAAGAGGACGGCATCGACGGCATCCGCCTCGTCAGCATCAGCGTCGATCCGACGCGCGACACGCCCGAGGTGCTGCGCGCGGCGGAGCCGCGCTACGGCGTCGATCCCGCACGCTGGACGCTCCTCACGGGCTCGCTCGACGAGCTCCGCACACTCTTGACCGACGGGTTCCACGTGCCAGGCCTCACGCCGCCCGCGGAGAGCAACGGCGACATCCCGCACACGACGAAAGTCGTGCTCGTCGACGCGGAGAACCGCGTGCGCGGCTACTACGACACCGACGAGAACGGTCTCGACGAGGTCTACAATCGCGCGCAACACGTGTTGAAGGAAGCGCGGAGCGGCGCTCACACTTGACCCTCTGCCGGATGATTTTATAGTGCTACGCGCGGTCGCACGCCCTGAATGATGGAAGCCTCCGACAACGTCTCTCACGAACCCGTCGCTGGTCGTGCGCCTCTGATCCTCGGCGCGCCCGACTTCCATTCGATCACGAACGCCGTGTCGGCACCGGTCGAGCGTCCGACGCCGCTCGCGTGGTGGTTCTTCTTCCTGCCGTCGGTCGGCATGCTCGGCATCCTCGGCGTCGCCGTCGGCTGGCTCGTGTGGGAAGGGATCGGCGTCTGGGGTCTGAACCAGCCGGTCGGGTGGGCGTTCGACATCACCAACTTCGTCTTCTGGATCGGCATCGGCCACGCCGGCACGCTGATCTCGGCCGTCCTCTTCCTCTTCCGACAGAAGTGGCGCACCTCGATCAACCGCGCCGCCGAGGCGATGACGATCTTCGCCGTCATGTGTGCGCTGCTCTTCCCGGGCATCCACATCGGCCGGCCGTGGCTCGCGTACTGGATGGCGCCGCTGCCGAACCAGATGGGCACCTGGCCGGGCTTCCGGAGCCCGCTGCTGTGGGACTTCTTCGCGGTCTCGACGTACGGCACGGTGTCGGCGCTCTTCTGGTACATCGGGCTCATCCCCGACCTGGCGACCCTCCGCGACCGCGCCAAGACCAAGGGGCGCCAGATCGCGTACGGCATCTTCGCGCTCGGCTGGCGCGGCTCGGCGCGCAACTGGCAGCACTACGAGATGGCCTACCTGATCCTGGCCGGTCTCGCGACGCCGCTCGTGCTCTCCGTCCACTCGATCGTCTCGATGGACTTCGCGGTCGCCCAGCTGCCCGGCTGGCACACGACGATCTTCCCGCCGTACTTCGTCGCCGGCGCCATCTTCTCGGGCTTCGCGATGGTGGTCACGTTGATGGTGATCACGCGGAAAGCGCTCGGCCTCGAGCACATCGTCACGCTCTTCCACTTCGACCGCATGGCCAGGATCATGCTCGTGACCGGGTCGATCGTCGGCTACGCCTACTCGATGGAGTTCTTCATCGCGTGGTTCAGCCAGAACCCCTACGAGCAGTTCGCCTTCATCAATCGCGCGTTCGGCCCGTACTGGTGGGCGTATTGGACGATGATCACCTGCAACGTGCTGTCGCCGCAGGTCTTTTGGTTCAAGAAGGCGCGGACCAGCATCGCCATCCACTTCATCGTGTCGATCTTCATCAACATCGGCATGTGGTTCGAGCGCTTCGTCATCATCGTGACGTCGCTGCACCGCGACTTCCTGCCGTCGTCGTGGGGCATGTTCTACCCGACGGTGTGGGACGTGCTCCTGCTGCTCGGGAGCTTCGGACTCTTCTTCACGATGTTCTGCCTGTTCGTGCGGTTCCTGCCGGTCGTGGCGGCGGCGGAGGTGAAGTCGGTGCTGCCGGCCGCCGATCCGCACGCCAACGGCGCCCACGGCGGCGCGCACGCCCTGCACGACGCGCCGACGGTGATGAGTCACCACTTGGCGCCGAAGGGAGCGCACTGATGCCGGGCTTCCTGCCTCCGTTCTTTCCGGAGGGCGAGCACTACGGTCTGCTCGCCGAGTACGACTCGCCGGGCGCGCTCTTCCACGCCTGCGAGAAGGTCCGCGACGCCGGCTACAAGCGCTGGGACGCGCACTCGCCGTTCCCGGTCCACGGCATCGAGGGCGCGATGGGTCTCGGCCGCTCGCGTCTCCCCTACGTGACCCTGGTCTTCGGACTCTCGGGCGCGATCGGCGGCATGATCCTCCAGCTCTGGGCGAACGGGATCGCGTACCCGATGGTCATCAGCGGGAAGCCGTTCTTCAATTGGCAGCCGTATGTGCCGATCACGTTCGAGTGCGGGATTCTTCTCGCCGCCCTCTCGACGGTGTTCGGCATGTTCGCGTTCAACAAATTGCCGATGCTCTTCCACCCGCTCTTCGGCGTCGACCGCTTCGCGAAGGTGACCGACGACGGCTTCTTCATCTCGGTCGAGGCGTGGGATCCGAAGTTCGACGCCGCCGCGACCGAGCGTCTCCTCGCCAGCACCGGCGCGACCCGCGTCGAGCTCGTGAAGCGGCGCGAGGGCAGCGCGTCGTGAGCCAGGCAGCCACGGCGACCATCGACCCGGCGCAGAACAGCGGCCGCGCGCTCGGCCGCCTGACGACCGTCGGTGCCGTGCTCGGCCTCGTCGGGATCGGCGCCGCGGTCGCATTCAGCGGCGGCACGAAGCAATTCTACTTCTCCTGGCTCGTCGCCTACCTCTATTTCCTCAGTATCGCGCTCGGCGCCCTCTTCTTCGTGCTCGTCCACACGGTGACCCGCGCGGCCTGGGGCGTGACGCTCCGGCGCATCCTCGAGAACGTCATGGCGACGCTCCCGGTCTTCGCCCTCCTCTTCGTACCGATCTGGCTCGGGCGGCACGAGCTCTACCCGTGGACGCATCCCGAGGAAGTCGCCCACAACGTCCTCCTCAAGGGGAAAGCCCCGTTCCTGAACGAGGGCTTCTGGTTCATCCGGGCGGTCTTCTACTTCACGGCCTGGAGCGCCCTCGCGACCTACTTCTCGACCCAGTCGCAAAAGCAGGACGAGACCGGCGACGAGCGAATCAGCGCACGCCTCCGCGGCGCCGCACCGATCGGCATCGTGCTGTTCGCGCTCACCTCGACCTTCGCGACCATCGACTGGATGATGTCGCTCGAGGCCGAGTGGTACTCGACGATGATCGGCGTCTACTTCTTCTCGGGCGCGGTCGTCGCGATCCTCTCCTTCACGATCCTGCTCGTGCAATTCGCCCATTCGCAGGGCGCGCTCCGCGGGGTGGTCACCGTCGAGCACATGCACGACGTGGCGAAATTGCTCTTCGGCTTCACGGTGTTCTGGGCCTACATCGCCTTCTCGCAGTACTTCCTCATCTGGTATGCAAACATCCCGGAGGAGACGATCTACTACATGAAGCGGCAGGTGGGATCGTGGCAGTCGGCGGGAATGCTCCTCGCCGCCGGACATTTTCTGATCCCGTTCTTCTTTCTGATGCCCCGCGCGGTGAAGCGGCATTCCGCGCTCCTGGTCCTCATCGCGATCTGGCAGCTACTGATGCACTTCCTCGATCTGCACTGGTGCGTGATGCCCAACCTGCACCCCGAAGGCGTCCGCTTCGGCGCAACCGATCTGGCGGCGTTCGTCGGCGTCGGTGGCGTGTTCCTGGCCGCGATTGGTTGGGTGTCGAGCCGCCGGGCTCTCGTGCCGCTGCGCGATCCGCGCCTTCCCGAGTCGCTCTCGTTCGAAAACGTCTGAGCCTCACCCTTCACACTTCGAGTAGGAGGAAACCATGACGGGTCTATCCAATGCATTTGCGAAAATGTTCGGCCGCAGCCTGACCATCGGGCTGCTCACTTCGCTTACGGCGACGTCCGCATTCGCGGGCGCCACCCTCACCGGGACCGTCACGTACGACGGCAAGATTCCCAACCTGAAGCCGCTCGCCATGGACGCCGATCCGGCGTGCGCGTCGAAGCACTCGAGCCCGGTCCCCAACGAGATGCTGGCGCTCGGCTCGGGCAACACGATGGGCAACATCATCGTGTCGGTGAAGAGTGGCCTGCCCGCCGGTCCTTGCGGTCGATGATCGTCTTCTCGCGGGTCTCGGTGACGTCGATCGCGGCGCGCTTGTCGCCCACCGCGGCCGGCTTGCGCTCGATGTTATCGGGGGCGGCGAAGCGCTG
>JANNPN010000443.1:0-33802 GCA_031400185.1 Polyangiaceae bacterium | reverse complement strand
TGCTACCAGGTGGAATCTGGGCGATCCAGTTGAACAACCAGAAGTCTCCCGGTGAGTCGGCCTTGTTCATTCAGCAGGGGAAGGGTGTACTGATTGTCGGCGATGCGTTGATCGGGAAGCCGTCCGGTTCCGTCAGCCTGTTGCCAACTGAAAAATACGCCGATGTGGGGAAGGCCCAAGAGGGATTGCGTCGTCTCCTCAAGTACAATTTCGATAGTGTGCTCGTCGGTGACGGTGTCTCGATTTTGACCGGCGCCAAGCAGGCGCTCGAACGGTTGCTCCAGCCCTCATCATGACGCTACGTAACGGACTTTCCGAAGAACTCAATCGCCAGGGAAACGAGCATTTCTCGCGCGGGCTCTATACCGATGCCTATACCTGCTATGCGAAGGCGTTGGAATGCGACCGGCTGACTGGGGATCAACGGGCGTTGGCCGCAACGCTGGGAAATCTCGGCAACATTTGTGCGGTCAGTGGGCGTCGGGAGTCGGCTCAGACCTACTATCAAGAAGTATTGGAACTCCAGAAGATTCTTGGAGATGAAAAGGGGATCGGGACAACGCTCGGTAATTTAGGGAATCTTAGAGCCGATGCGGGTGAATGGGATCGCGCCAAGGCCTATTATCTCGAAGCGTTGGATCTGATGTGCAAGGCGCAGGATGATGCAGGCAAGGCAGTGCTGTTTTCCGATCTTGGCTTAGTTGCGCGCGAGACCAAAGAGTTTGAACAGGCAATTGGATACTACGAACAATCATTAGTCTTAATGCGACGGTTGGAGAATGAAGGCGGTGTCGCTGATGCCTGGCGCATGATCGGTCGAACGTTTTTACTCCAACAGCGTTACGACGACGCGATTGCCTGCTGTCAGACGAGCCAATCCATTGCCGAACGGGCGCGCGATGAGTTACGGACAGGCGGTGCTCGATATGTGCTGGTCCAATGTTATGAGGAGACCGGCAAATTGCGTGAAGCGGCAGATCTTCTTGAACTGGTGGTGCATATGGATCGGAAATATCGGCTACCTAAACTTCAAGAGAATATCCAACGGTTGGCGGTCTTGCACGCCCGTCTTGCCGGGCAAGATGGGGCACCGCTTCCGAGAAAGGCACACAGATGAGTGACGAAGTCTCACCGGCCTGGACCTCTCTCAAGGCCTCGCTGGAGCCGACATTCCCTCAACTACAAGAACTCGAGGTAGGCGGCGCGCTGACGATGGATCTTGGTTCCGATGGTTGGTTGCTGGAGCTCACGCCGGACGGACGATTGCTTTGCCAGTACGGTATGGCATTGGACGATGTGATGACCCTTCTATCCGATGGAACGCCGGAAGATCTTGGTATGGACGAGATTGCGAAACAGGCCAAGTATTACATCCAACCGGAGGTCTCCTCCGTAGTCGTATCCGGTATTAGCCAGTCTTTCGACTGGTTATCCCGGACTCCAGGGTACGTTACCTACGTGTTACTCACCCGTGCGCCGGTTTACTCGGGAGCCGAAGCCCCTTTTCTCCCTCGACTTGCATGTGTTAGGCACGCCGCCAGCGTTCGTTCTGAGCCAGGATCAAACTCTCCAGTTAATTCTGGAGTGACAAAAGCGAGCTGCACTTTTGCCTTTGATGCACTGCTTTGAAAAGGTTCCGCTCGCAAATTGAGTATGCGGTTCACTGTGCCACCTCACTCCAAGATTCAGAGATGAGGTATGCTGCTATTTGGTTTTCAAAGACCGAACCCGTACTGGCGTGAACGCGCCTTATAGTCAGAAGTCTGCCGCCATGTCAACCGCGAGTGCCACAGGGGTTCCGCCACCGCCAATCGCGCACCCGCATTAGGTCGTGAAGCGAATCCGGCGCGCCCGCCGCTTTCCGACCTCGATGAGCAGAAGCGCTCGCCCGTCATTTCCGGGAGTGCTTTCAGTGGAGAATCGCTCACTTAGCACTGTCGACCCGTTTATCTTGACCGCCCCTTGACCAATGAGGCGGCGAGCGTCGCTGTTCGATTTCGTGAGACCACACTCCGTCAGGAAAGCCGGAAGCGAGATTTCGACTGGGAGGACCTCATCACGCATCTCCTCCGGTACCGCGTCGGCCGAGAGCTCGCGACGGCGAAACCGGTCGTCGAATCGTCGACGTGCGTCCTCGCCAGCGCCGTCGCCGTGGAAGCGCCGCACTTGCGATCCCGCGAGCTCCGCCTTCGCATCACGCGGATGCAGGCGACCGCGGGCTAGATCTGCTCGCACCTGAGCGGCGCGGCCGCTCTCGAGGATGTCGTACCAGCGCAACATCAGATCGTCGGAAATTGACATAACCTTGCCGAAGATCTCATCCGGCGGCTCGGTCAACCCAACATAGTTTCCGAGCGATTTACTCATTTTCTGCACACCGTCGGTACCTTCCAGTAGAGGGAGCGTCATCACTACCTGCGGAGGCATACCGTACGCCTTTTGAATCTCCCGACCAACGAGCAGGTTGAAGCGTTGGTCGGTTCCTCCGACTTCGATGTCCGCACGCAACGCAACGGAATCGTATCCCTGTACGAGTGGGTACAAGAACTCATGAATCCCGATCGGACGCCCCTCCCGCATGCGCTTGCTGAAGTCGTCACGCTCGAGAATCCGCGCGACGGTATACTGCCCGCAGAGACGGACGAGATCGGCCGCCAGCATAGCGCTCATCCATTCGGAATTGAATCGCACCTCCGTGCGTACCCGATCCAATATCTTGAACACCTGCTCGGCATAGGTCTCAGCGTTGGCTCGAACCGTCTCTGTACCGAGGGGCTTCCGAGTTTCGGAACGTCCGGACGGGTCTCCGATGAGCGCGGTAAAATCGCCGATCAAGAAAATGACCGTGTGACCGAGATCCTGAAACTCCCTCAGCTTCGTGAGAACGACCGTATGCCCGAGATGCAGATCGGGCGCACTGGGATCGGCACCGAGCTTCACGCGAAGGGGCCGACCTTCGCGCTGCGCCGTCGCGAGACGCTGCTCGAGCTCTCCGCCCGGTAGGGCATCGACGACTCCTCGCATCAGAAGGGCCACATCCGCGGTGACGCTCATATCTCGATCACTTCCTGAAACCGCTTGATACTCGATGCGCGACCCGTCTCGTCATCCACCTCGATGACGGCGCCTTGCACGAGCACCACACCATCGGCCACCTCGAAACGCCCGGGCATCTGCGTCAGAAACCGACGTAACACTTGGTCGCGCTTGACCCCGATCACGGAATCGCGGGGTCCGCACATGCCGGCATCCGTGATGTACGCCGTGCCTCCTGGGAGGACACGCTCGTCCGCCGTCTGCACGTGGGTGTGGCTACCAACGACTGCCGACACCCGTCCGTCGAGATGCCACCCCATCGCCACCTTCTCAGACGTCGCCTCCGCGTGCATGTCGACAAAGATGACCTTCGCACGCGATCCGATGCTTTCGAGCACCGCGTCCGCCACCCGGAACGGGCAATCGTACGTGTTCATGAAAACGCGACCGATCAGATTCAGCACAGCGATCGGCGTGCCCCGCCGATCGGCTTTGACGGTGTACCCCCACCCCGGAGTCGACGGAGCAAAATTTGCGGGGCGTATAAGGACGTCGCTGTCCACGATGTAATCGAGGATTTCGCGTTTCGCCCAGACATGATTTCCCGACGTCAGAACATCGACGCCTGCCGCCAAAAGATCTCGTGCGCTTCCGGGATCGATGCCGACGCCTCCCGCCGAGTTTTCGCCGTTCGCGATCACGAAATCGATATCTTCCGCTGCCCGCATCGTCGAGAGCCAGCGCGCTACCCCGCGGCGGCCGGGCTTGCCGACCACATCACCGAAGAACACTATTCGCATCGTCCGGGCCTCAGCGCGCGTACTCGCTCGCGCGGAGCTCGCGAATGACGGTGACTTTTATCTGGCCAGGATACGTCACTTCGCTCTCGATCTTGCGCGCTACGTCGCGAGCCAACAGCAATGCCTGATCATCCGAAACCTGACCCGGCTCGACGAGGATGCGGATCTCGCGTCCCGCCTGCACCGCGAACGATTTCTCCACACCGCGAAACGAATTGCTAATGCGCTCGAGATCTTCGAGCCGCCGCACATAGCTCTCCAGAACCTCGCGCCGCGCGCCGGGGCGCGCGCCAGACAGCGCATCCGCGGCGTCGACGAGCGGCGCCAAAATGGTTTCGGCCTTCACCTCCTCATGATGCGCCGCGATGGCATTCACGATCTTCGCCGACTCGCCGTACTTCCGTGCCAAGTCCGCTCCGATGATCGCATGGGATCCCTCGACCTCGTGGGTGAGTGCCTTTCCGATGTCGTGCAGAAGCGCCGCTCGCCGCGCCTGCTTCTCATTGATCCCTAGTTCCGAGGCCATGATGCCGCAAATGAACGCGGCCTCCATCGAATGCGCCAGCACGTTTTGCGCGTACGAATACCGGTACTTCAACATTCCCAAGAGCTTCACGAGCTCGGGGTGCACGCCGTGGACGCCGACTTCGAAGATCGCCTGCTGACCCGCCTCGCGGACGCTTTCCTCGACCTCCTGCTCGGCCTTGCGGACCAGCTCCTCGATCCTGCCCGGATGAATGCGCCCATCAGAAATCAGTCGTTCGAGGGCGATCCGAGCGATCTCGCGCCGAATGGGGCTATGACATGAGACGATGACGGCCTCCGGCGTGTCGTCGATGATCAAATCTACGCCCGTAGCCGCTTCGATGGCGCGGATGTTTCTACCCTCGCGCCCGATGATCCGGCCCTTCATGTCGTCGCTCGGCAGATGGACGACCGAAACGCTGCGTTCGGCGATGAAATCGCCAGCCAGCCGCTCGATCGCGATCGTGACGATCTTCTTGGCTTTGCGATCCGCCTCCTCGCGCGCCTCTTCCTCGATTAGACGAATGCGCTTGCCGGCTTCGTGTTGCGCCTCGGCGACGACCTCATCGATCACCGCGCGCTTCGCCTCTTCACGCGTCAGGCCCGCCAGGTTCTCGAGCGTGCCGCGCGCGTGTGCCATCAACCGCGCAACTTCAGCCTCGTGTTCCGCCGCATGCTGCTTGCGATCGAGCAGTCCTTGCTCCTGTTTGCCGAGCTCCACGCTGCGGACCTCGAGCGTCGCGTTGCGATGATCGATGGCCTCCTCGCGCGCGAGAAGGCGCTTTTCGATTCCCTGGAGCTCCGCGCGATCCTTCTGCACCTGCTGCTCGTGCTCGGTACGCGCCTGCAAGATGACTCTTTCGGCCTTCAACCTCGCTTGCTCCAGCACTGTCTCGCTCGTGCGGCGGGCGTCCTCCACGACACGTCGGGCGTTCTCCTCGGCGACCGACAACCGTTGCTGCGCTCGACTCCGTCGCCAGAGCTCGAAGAAGCTTGCTGCCGCCACGATGATAGCGGCAGCGACGACCAAGAATCCCCCAATGCTCATGCCGTCGTCTCCGCTACGGCCACGCGCGCCGCAGCGTCAGAGCTCAGCAACCGACGCTCGGAGGCGACGTTGTCGACGCGCTGATCCCAAGCGTCGCTCGGAAGGACCGAGACGATCTGCTGCTCGAAAGCGAGCCCGATCGCGTGCACCGCACGCAATCGCCGGAGCTGGGCCAGTGCGCGATCGTAGAAGCCGCCTCCCCTTCCGAGACGCGTACAGGAATGGTCGAACCCGACGCCCGGCACGAGGACGGCGATCGGGCGTTCCAGCTGACCTATCGGCAGACCGAGGTCTGCGGACGCCGCTGTCGCAGTCCAGCGTAACCACCGGGAGTCTTCTGGAAGTGACCCGACGATCGGGACGAAGACCGCGGCCAGTCGCTCGCGCGCGTGATCAAGAAGCGCCCGGCAGTCGACTTCGGAGCCGAGCGGCACGTATCCGAGCACCGTACGCGCGTTTGCGAACCAGTCGAGACCCAGCACCCGATCGGCGATCGCCGTGCTACCGACACGACGATTGGCCTCGGGGATCGCGGCCCGCGCTGCGAGCAACGTGCGCCGCCAGTCTGACTTCGTGTCTTCCATGTGCCCGGATCGTTCCTCGAAATTCCGGGCGGACCGCAACGAACGGCTCAGGTCATCCGTGACCCATTGGTCACCAAAGCCATCATTCGCCCCAGCAACGGCATCTCACGTACGCCCACGCGCACGTCCGCCGTCGACGAAGATGCGATATTCGAACGCCCGCAGAAATCGCGGCTCGTCGTTGCGTTTCCGTCCATAGGTGTGTGATCTGCCGGCGCGAAACTCAGGGTGCGACGGCACTGGCTCACCGAGGGGCGAAGTGTAAGAGCCTCGCGCTCTTAATGTCAAGAGATTCCGCGAGGTTCCGATGGCGCTAGGAGTGCCGCTGCAAACTCCTTGGGATCGAAGTCGCGGAGATCCTCTACGCCTTCACCGACGCCGACGTACCGAACCGGGACGCCGAGCTCTCCGGCGATCGCCAGCACGATGCCGCCCCGCGCCGTCCCATCGAGCTTGGTGAGGATCACTCCCGAGATGTCGAGCTGCTCGAGGAAGGCCCGAGCTTGGGTGAGGCCGTTCTGACCAGTGACGGCATCGATCACAAGCAATGTCTCGTGCGGAGCGCCTGGGACCTCGCGAGCGATGACGCGCCGGACCTTCTTGATCTCGTCCATGAGGTTGCTCTTCGTGTGCAGGCGGCCCGCCGTGTCGACGATGACCACGTCAGCGTTGCGCGCAACTGCCGCGCGCATCCCGTCGAAGGCCACGGCCCCGGGATCGCCGCCGTGCTGCTGCCGCACGAGGTCTGCCCCCGTACGCTCCGCCCAGATGGTCAACTGCTCGATCGCC
This sequence comes from Polyangiaceae bacterium, assembly GCA_031400185.1. Taxonomy (GTDB): domain Bacteria; phylum Desulfobacterota; class Binatia; order UTPRO1; family UTPRO1; genus UTPRO1. The sequence continues at coordinate 27,020 of JANNPN010000443.1, read as the reverse complement.
GCCGCACGAAAGGTGTCCGCGGCCACGAGCAACGTTTGGTGACCCTCCCGCACGAACCGGGCAGCGAGCTTGCCGATCGACGTCGTCTTTCCGACGCCGTTCACCCCGACGACCATGATCACGTGCGGATGGCTCGGGGCGTCCGCCGCGGCGGGCGGCCTCGACGCTTCAAGGATTTCGAGAATCTCATGCTCGAGGCGCGCTGTCAGGCAGACGTCGTCGGATGCTCGCGTGCCCTGCAGGCCTCGAATCAGGCGCTCCGTCGTGCGAACGCCCACGTCGGCACCGAGCAACGCTGCTTCCAACATGTCGACGACCTCGGGATCGAGCCGCTCTCGTCCGAGAAGTGGCAAGAGGCGTTGCCACATTCCGGAGCGCGTCTTGGCCAAACCTTGACGCAACCCCGGACGTTCCACCGCCGATTGGCCGCCTGCCGCCGCGACGCGTGCGTCCGGCATCACGGCTATACCCCGTCGCCGGTGAGCCAACACGACCGTGACCAGCACGAGCGCGAGCAGCACCCCGCCTGCGATTGCCGCGATTCCCGGCAACCCGATCGTGTCGACCGCGGCCTGCCATGCCTCCATCGGCGACATTATGGCGACGCCCGAAAGCGATTACTCCGGCAAACGCACCGACACGACCTTCGACACCCCCGGCTCTTCCATCGTGACGCCGTAGAGCGTCTCCGCCACTTCCATCGTGCGCTTGTTGTGCGTGATCAAGATGAACTGTGAGTGCGCGCTCATCTCACGGACCATCGCATTGAAGCGACCGATGTTCGCGTCGTCGAGCGGCGCGTCGACCTCGTCGAGAAAGCAGAAGGGGCTCGGCTTGATGAGGAACAGCGAGAAGATAAGGCTCACCGCAGTCAGCGCCTTTTCGCCGCCCGAGAGCAGATCCAAGGGCCCGATGCGCTTACCCGGCGGCTGCACGATAACCTCGACGCCGCTGTCGAGAATCTGCTCCTCGTTGGTCAGCCGCAGCTCCGCCCTGCCGCCGCCGAAGAGTTTCGGGAGCACCTCGCGGAACATCGCGTCGACGCGGTCGAATGTCTCTCGGAAGCGCGTCTTCGATGCGCGATTCAGGCGACCGATCGTCTTTCGCAAATCCTCGAGTGCGCGTTCCAGGTCATCGCGCTGTTGTCCGAGGAACTGCTGGCGCTGCTCGAGCTCCGCGATCTCGGAGAGCGCCCCGACATTGACCTCGCCCATGCCAGCCAGCTTCTCGCGCAGGCGCGTGAGCTGCGTCTCGTCGCCGCCGAGCGTCTCGTCTGGCGACATCTCGACGTCGGAGAGCTCGCGCTGATAGCGCTCGCGAATCGTCTGCTCCAGGTGACCGAGCGCCATGCGTTGCTCCGTGACCTGGAGATCGAGCGCGGCACCGCGACTCCGCACACCGTCGAGCTCGGCCTGCGAGTCGCTGGCCTGACGCTCGGCGCTTTCGGTGCTCTCGCGATGCCGGCGGAGCTCGTCCTCGACGGATGTCAGCGCCGCGCTCGATGCCTGCATGGCGGCATCCAACGCCTCAATACGGCCTGCGGCGTCCCCGAGCGTCGTGTGCGTTTGTGCGAGCGCCGCTCGATCCATCCGCTGCCGCTCACCGAGCGTGACGGCGCGACGTTCGACATCTTCGGCAGATCGCACCAGCCGCTCGATCGCCATCACCAGGGCGTCGCGACGTGCATGGCGATCTGCGAGCGAGATACGTCGAGTCGTCTGGGCTTCCTGGAGGAGCGTGACGCTCTCGCGGCGCTCGAGCACGCGTCGCTCAGCCGCGGCGACCGACACCTCACATGTGTCGCGCCGTTCGCCCGCCGCGACACGCGCCGCCTCCAAGGATTCGCCCTCCTCACGGCGTCGAACCAGCTGCGTCGCCACTGCCTCGACCTCGGCAGTCACCGCACGATGCTGGTCCTGGAGCTCACGGATCTCCTGGCGGCCGCGCTGCACGTCCTTTTCGGCTGCGACGACCGTGACAGCGACTTGCGTGAGCTCGGCATCCACGTCGCGGAGCGCCGTCTCGCGCGCCTCCGCGAGCGCGGTCAGCTCGTCGTAGCGCGCCCGTGCCGCCTGCACCTCGACCTCGCGTCGCGACACCTCGTCGTCGAGCGTGCGGAGCTCGCGCCGTTGCGCAAGCAGCGTCTCCTCCGACCGCTCACTGCCACCCGCGATCGCGCCCGACGCCGCCACCGTCTCGCCCGCGGGCGTAACCAGCGTCCATCCCGCTTCGCCGCTTCCCCACGTTGCGATCGCAACGTCGAGATCATCGACCAGAAACACGTTTCCGAGCAGCGCTCGGGCAACACTCTCGAAGCCTTCCCGTACGCGCACCAAATCGAGGACCGCCTTCGCCCCCACAGGCGGCGTGGCTCCCGGCCGAGCGTGCGGTCCCTGAAACGAGAGACACGTCACACGGCCCGCCCCGGCGCGACGGAGCGCCTGGACGGCATCGCGCGCCACGCTCTGGTCGCGCATGACGACGGCTTGGATATGCTCCCCGAGGACGGCGGCGACGGCGCGCTCGTATTCCGCAGGAATTTCCAGGATTTCCGCGACGAGCGCGAGGGCCTCTTCACGGGACGATGCCGAAAGCACTGCGCGAACACCTTCCGTATATCCGGCCCGAGTCTCCTGAAGCTCACGCAGCGATTCGCGCCGCGAGGCCGCACGCGTGAGACCGTCCTTCATACCGTCGAGCGATTGTTCCCAACTCGTGCGCTCGGACAGCACGGCGCGTAGGCTTTCCGCACGATCGCGCTTCGTGCCCTCCAAGACGGTGAGTCGCGCCTGCTGCTCGAGCATCAACTGCTCGGCCGCAGTCGCTTTTCCCGCCGCCGCGACCTCGCGTTCGGCGAGCTGGCGCGCGCCGACCTCCAGCCGGCCGCGTTGCGCCTCGTCCTGCACGCAGCGCTCGTGGATCACGTTCACCGCGCTTTGCGCCTCGGCCAGCGACGCGACGGCCACCACGAGCCCGGCGCGGGCCGCGTCGAGCGTGCGGCTCTCCTCCGCCAACGCTTCGTTGCCGAGGCTGAGCGCGCCGTCATGCTCCGCCAACTGCCGTTCCGCCTCGGTGATCGCGGCGAGAAGCTCGTCGAGCCGGGCCTGGGCCTCGAGCCGCTCCTGCTCCACCGCCGCCCGCTGCTCCGTCGCCTGCGCGAGGTCGGCAGCCGTCGCGGCATCTTGCGCTGCCAGCTCGCCGGCTTTGGCTTCGAGGCGATCCACCTCGTTCCGACACGTCTCGAGCGCGCTCCGCGCTTCGAACGCCGCAGCCTGCGCGGCACGAACGCGCCCCTGCGCCTCCAGCTCGAACTCGCGCGCCGCGCGCCGCTCGGCCTCGAGCCGTTCGAGCATGGCTGCAAGCTCACCTTCGCGCTCGATGAGAATCTGACGCTGGGCGCCGAGCTGTGCGATCTCGTGGAGAAACCGCACCCGTGCTCGCGTCGAAAGCGCCAGGTCGAGCTCAGTGATCTCGCCCATCAGCGCACGGTACTGCTCCGCACGACGCGCTTGCCGCCGGAGGCTCCCGAGTTGGCGCTCAACCTCGCGCAGGATGTCTTGGACGCGCAGAAGATTCTCGCGCGTCCGATCCATCTTCCGCTCCGCCACCTGCCGGCGGCTGCGATAAAGCGTCGTCCCGGCGGCCTCCTCGATGAACAAGCGTAGCTCCTCGGGCTTGGCGCCAATCAGCGCCTCGACACGCCCTTGCTCGATGATCGCGTAGGCCTTGCCGCCGAGCCCGGTACCGAGGAACAGCTCGGTGATGTCACGCAGCCGACACGTGACGCCGTTCATGAGATATTCCGACTCCCCGGAGCGGTAGTACCGGCGCGTCACCATGATCTCAGCCGGACCGGTCGATGCCAGCGGATGCCCTGACTCCTTCAGAAGCGCAAACTGATCGAGCGGCAATCCGTCGGTTTCGAAAACGATCGACACCTGCGCCATGCCGAGTGGCGCGTGACGATCGTTGCCGCCGAAGATGACGTCCTCCATGCCCTCGCCGCGGAGACGCTTGGCGCTTTGCTCGCCGAGAACCCAGCGGATCGCGTCGACCACGTTCGACTTGCCGCACCCGTTCGGACCGACGACGCCCGTCGTGCGCGAGGGGAAGCGCAGGAGCGTGCGATCGCGGAACGATTTGAACCCGGCGATCTCGAGCTGTCGAATGCGCAAGGTCGCACTCGTCACGGTGGGTGTGCCGTCCGCGAGGTCGTCGGGTCCACCCTCGCCGTCCGACAGGACTTCCGCAAGCGCCCGTTCCGTCGACAGTTCCTCAGGTAGAATCGCCACAGCCCCTCCTCAGCCTACGTGCGACGGTCGCGCCGCGAGCACCGGCGGACCTTTCGCATAGCGAGGGTGGGGTGTCAACCAAAACCCCAAGATCCAGCTGACGGAAAGCGGATTGGCCCCTAGATGTTGGGGCTCATGGCTCGAGCTCGGCGTTCCAGTACGAGACGTCGACCGGATTGAGGAAGGGGCCCCACTCGCGGTAGCGCCGCAGGCTGAATGCCGCAGAGATGAACGGTGTCCAGTGCGGACGCGTTGGGTGCTTCAGCAGACGCATCCCCGCCTGCTCCGGCGTCCGTCCACCCTTTCGACGATTGCACCGATGGCACGAGCAGACGACGTTCTCCCACGACGCGAGGCCGCCCTGCGAACGGGGCACCACGTGGTCGAGGTTCAGCTCGACCCGTGGGAATCGTTGGCCGCAATACTGGCACGTGTTGTCGTCGCGCGCGTAGATATTGTAGCGACTGAAGCGAACGTGCCGTTTCGGCACGCGATCGTACGCGACCAACAAAATTACTCGCGGCACGCGCACGACCCGACTCACCATGCCGATCGAGTCGTGCTCGACGCTCACGGCGAGCTCGCTCCAACTCGCGAAATCGAACGTGCGGTATTGTTCGTCGACCGCACGCGCAATGTCCTGGTACAGCAGTATGAAGGCACGCCGTACCGACGTGACGTGAACGGGAAGGTACGAGCGATTGAGAACGAGTACCTTCGTGTTGAGCATCGACATAGATCGTCGCCGGGTTCCGTCACGGTATTACGCTCCCGAACCGACTGTCAAGAATCTTCTTCTGCAAGGACGCGCACTTGCGCTGTCGAAAGCGTGCTCCTATAGTCGGCCGCCCGCAGCGATGGAACACGAGTGCACGTGAACTACGAAGAGCTCCTGCGCTTCGTCGAGAAGCCGGGGCGCTACCTAGGCAACGAGCGCGGGGCTGTTCGGAAAGACCCCGCAGCCGTTCGGCTGCGCTTCGCGCTCGCCTTCCCCGAGGTCTACGAGATTGCGCAGTCACACCTCGGCTTGCAGATCCTCTACGACCTCCTGAACCGCCGTGCCGACGTCTATTGCGAACGCGTCTACGCGCCGTGGACAGACATGGAGACCCAGCTTCGCCGGCACGACCTGCCGCTGATCTCGTTGGAGAGCGGCTCGCCGCTCCACGAGTTCGACATTGTCGGCTTCAGCCTCCAGTACGAGCTCACCTACACGAACATCCTCGCGATGCTCGAGCTCGGCCGCATCCCACTGCTCGCACGCGAGCGGGGACCGAACGATCCACTGGTCATCGCCGGTGGGCCATGCGCCTTCAATCCGGAGCCGATCGCCGACTTTCTGGATGCAGTCGTGCTCGGCGACGGAGAGGAGGCCGTGCACGACATCGCCGACGCGTACCTGGCCTGGGATGGGCGCGCGCGTGGAGATCTCCTTGCACGCCTCGCAACGCTCGAAGGCGTCTACGTCCCGGCGTTTTTCACGCCGACCTACCACGGCGACGGCCGCGTCGAGGCGATCGTGCCGACCGATCCGACCAGGTCGGTCGTCCGCAAGCGTATCGTCCGCGATCTCAACACGATCCCACTCCTCGACCGGCAGCTCGTGCCGACGATGGACATCGTCCACGATCGCGTCGCGCTCGAGGTCATGCGCGGGTGTGTGAAGGGGTGTCGCTTCTGCCAGGCGGGCTACATCTATCGGCCGCTCCGCGAGCGCGACCCACAGGCATTGGTCGCGCACACGGAAAAGCTCCTCAAAGAGAGCGGCTATGAAGAAGTGTCGTTGCTCTCGCTCAGCACGGGCGACTACAGCTGCATCAACCCGCTGCTCGCCGAGCTCATGGATCGCGTCGCTCCGGAACGCGTGGCTCTGTCGTTGCCGTCGACGCGCGTCGACGCGCTCGACCCGCATCTCCTCGCCGAGATCAAACGCGTGAGAAAGACCGGGTTCACGCTCGCGCCGGAGGCCGGCACGCAGCGCCTTCGCGACGTCATCCAGAAAGAATATCGCGAGGAGGAGCTCGTCCAGGCTGCCGAGCTCATCTTTGGGCTCGGGTGGCGGAGTCTGAAGCTCTACTTCATGCTCGGGCTCCCGACGGAAACCGAAGAGGACCTGCACGGCATCGTGGCGCTCGCCCGCCGCGTGTCCGCGGCCGGCGCGCATCGCCATCCCGTGACGGCGAGCGTGTCGACGTTCGTCCCGAAGCCGCACACGCCGTTCCAGTGGGCCCCCCAACTGACGGTCGAGGAAACCGAGGCCCGTCAGGCGCTCCTCCGGCGTGCGCTCGACCGCCATCGCCTCGGGTTCAAATGGCACGACGCGAGACTCTCGTATCTCGAAGGCGTCTTCTCCCGTGGCGATCGGCGCCTCGGCTCCGTGCTTCTCGCCGCACACCGCCTCGGCTGTCGCTTCGACGGCTGGAGCGACCAGTGCCGCTACGACCTCTGGGAACGCGCGTTCGCCGAGTGCGGCGTCGACCCGGCGTGGTACCACCGCCGGCGCATGCTCGACGAGACGCTGCCCTGGGATCATCTCGACAGCGGCGTCAGCAAAGTCTACCTGCGCCGCGAGCTCGCGGCCGCGTTCGCACGAACGCTCACGCCGGATTGCAGCATCGAGCGGTGCACCTACTGCGGTGCCTGCGACTTCACGAGCATCCGAAACGTCACGTTTCATCCCCACGGCGCCAAGGGGAGCGAGAATCGCGGGGATGACGTCGACGCCTGGGCGCGTGCAGCCATGCCTCCCGACATCGAGTGGCCGACGCGCAACTGGAAGCGCCTGGTCGACGGCGGCCGCAGGGAGGAGACGCCGGAAGCGTTGCGAGCGGACGCGCAGCCCGAGGCAGCCGACCGGTTGCATCGTGCGCCACCCATCCGGGGCGGGGGACGCGGCCAGGGCAACGCCGAAGAGTGGCTGGGTTCCGAACGTCACGGCATGCAGGCCGGGTCGACCGCGCTCCGGCCCGCGGCCATGCGCGTGCGACTCGTCTACCAGAAGCTCGACCGGGCGCGATTTCTCGGCAATCACGAGCTTGCGACTGCCTTCATGCGCGCCGGCCGCCGCGCGGGGCTGCCCCTCGCGTTCTCGAAAGGTCATCACCCGATGCCGCGCATGAGCTTCGGCCCCGCGTTGTCACTCGGCTTCGCGAGCCATGGCGAGTACATGGACATCGACCTCGACGCCGCCTGGGCGAGCCGCGACGTCATGAACGCCCTGAACCGCGAGCTTCCCGACGGACTCGTCATCGTCGAGGCGGAGGCGCACGACGTGAATCTGCCGAGCATCGACCGAGCGCTGACGTCGTTCACGTACAGCGTGTCGTTGGACCGGATTCCAGCGGCGCGCCTCGGCGACGACGCGCTCACGACGCGACTCGCCGCCTTCACCGCGGCACCGACCTACCCGATCACGAAGGAGATCAAAGGACGGGCGCGCACCATCGACGCCCGCGCCACGGTCGTGATCAGCCGCAGCGGACGACGCACGCTTCAGGTGGAAACCTTGATCGGCGGACGCCACGGGACCTTGAAACCCCACCATGTGGTTGCCGCGATCCTCGGCCTGAACGACCTGGAGATCCAGCTGCTGATGGTCACGAAGATCGCGACCGGCCTCGACATGCCGACGGTCGTCCCGACGCATGTCTCGTCCGCATCGCTACCCGGCGCCACACTATGAGGCATCTATGTCCAAGTTGATCCTGATCAACGCCACCCCAGAGGAGACCCGCGTCGCGCTGATCGAGAATCAGGCGCTGGCCGAGATCCACCTCGAGCGCGCCCGCGACCGCGGCATCGTCGGCAACATCTACAAGGGTAAGGTCGTCCGGGTGCTCCCCGGCATGCAGGCCGCCTTCGTCGACATCGGGCTCGCCAAGGCGGGGTTCCTCCACGTGTCCGACTTTTATCCGGGCGTCGACGAGCTTCCCCTCGTCGACGCGGAGACCCCGGAGCGCGAGCCCGAGCCGTCGACCGAACCGCCGGTGGCAGAGGTCGCGCGCGAGGGGTTCGAAGAGACGGCGGCGCCCGAAGAAGACGCCCCGTTCGTCGTGCACCACGATCCGATCGAGGACCGGCTCAGCCGCAGCGACGAGATCCTCGTGCAGGTGGCGAAGGAGCCGCTCGGCTCGAAGGGCGCCCGCATCACCTCGCATATCTCCTTGCCGGGCCGCTATCTCGTGTACCTCCCGACGACGAACCACCTCGGCGTCTCCCGCCGGATCGAGGATGAAGAAGAGCGCCAGCGGCTGCGCGACATCGTGCTCGCGATGAAACCGGCGGGTGCCGGCTTCATCATTCGCACCGTGTGTGTCGGGCTCTCGCGGAGCGAGCTACAGGCAGACATGCGTTTCTTGATCGACCTCTGGAACCGCATTCTCAAGCGCAGCGAGGGCGTGTCGGCCCCGAGCCAGCTCCACGACGACATGGATCTGACGCTCCGGAGCATCCGCGATCTCTTCACCCCCGACGTCGAGAAGGTCGTCGTCGACCGGCCGTCGGACCAGCAACGCATCCTCGAGTTCGTCGCCTCCTTCGCGCCCGCGCTCACGTCGCGGGTCGAGCTGCACGACGCGCCGGAGCCGTTGTTCGATCAATACGGCATCGAGCAGGCCATCAGCCGGGCGCTCGAACGCCGGGTCTGGCTGAAATCCGGCGGGTACATCGTGATCGACCAGACCGAGGCGCTCACGACGATCGACGTCAACACCGGTCGGTACGTGGGCAAGCACAACCACGAGGAGACCGTCCTCAAGACGAACCTCGAGGCTGCCCGCGAGATCGTCGACCAACTCCGCCTTCGCAACATCGGCGGCATCATCATCGTCGACTTCATCGACATGATGGACCCGGCGAACCAGCAGCGCGTCATGGACGCGTTCGACACCGCCCTCAAGCAAGACAAAATGCGGAGCAACATCCTCAAGATCTCCGAGCTCGGGCTCGTCGAGATGACACGCAAGCGGACGCGGGCGAGCCTGCCGCAGATGCTCACAGAGGTGTGCCCGTCGTGCGACGGACGCGGCCGCATCGTTTCCGTCGCGACGGCCGCATACGAGGCGATGCGGCGGATCCGGCAGGTCGCCCGCGCCGCGCCCGAGGCGACGCGCATCGTGGTGCGTACGAGCGCCACCGTCGCAGCGTTCCTGTGCGAGGAGGAGAGCGCCGCGATGGACCGCCTCGAGCGCGAGACGGCATGTCGCGTGACGGTGGAGACGATCGAGGCCGCGGATGCCACACGGCTCGACGTACGCGCGGTGTAAACGCCCTGATTGCCTTGACTTGCTACCGGGCTGTCTTTATTCGGGCCGTACGCCCATGACCTCCGACTTCGACCGCGGCGCAGCAGGCCCGCCGTCGGCACCAGCATTCACCGACGCGCTGGCACGCGTGGTCGAGCGCGGGGCGGCTTCGACGCTCGCCGATGCGCACACGCTGATTCAGTGCTCTGATGACGAGCTGCCCGCCTTGCTCGACGCCGCGGGTCGCCTCCGCGATCGGCACAAGGGCCGGCACGTGACGTACTCACGCAAGGTATTTCTGCCGATCACGAACCTCTGTCGCGACCGCTGCAGCTACTGCACGTTTCGGAAAGACCCGGACGATCCCGGCGCGTGGACGATGCAACGGGCCGAGATCCGCGAGTGGCTCGAGCGCGCTCGGATACAGGGCTGCAAGGAAGCGCTGATGTGTCTCGGCGACACGCCGGAAGCGGCGTTTCCGACGTATCGGGCGACCCTCGCCGAGCTGGGGCACAGCTCGACGGTCGACTACGTGTACGAGGCCTGCGAGATGGCGCTCGCGGCCGATCTCCTGCCGCACACCAATGCCGGCGTCCTTTCGGCGGAGGAGATGGACCGGCTCCGACGCGTCAACGTGAGCCTCGGGCTCATGCTCGAGAGCGCGAGCCCGCGCCTCCGCGCGCGCGGAATGCCGCACCACCACGCGCCCGACAAGGAGCCGACGCGTCGCCTGGCCATGATCGCGGATGCGGGCCGACTCCGCATCCCGTTCACCACCGGCATCCTGATCGGCATCGGCGAGACTCCGAAAGAACGGGTCGACGCACTGTTCGCGATCGCCGACGCCCAAGCCGCGCATGGGCACATCCAGGAAGTGATCGTGCAGAACTTCCGTGCGAAGGACGGCATTCCGATGGCGCGCACGCCGGAGCCGACGGGCGGCGATGTCGCGCGCGCGGTCGCAGTCGCACGCCTCGTGCTCGGCGGCGAGATGAACGTACAGGCACCGCCCAACTTGAACCCCGACGACCACCGCCTTTTGCTCCGCGCCGGCATCAACGATTGGGGCGGCATCTCTCCGGTGACCCGCGACTACGTAAACCCCGAAGCCGCATGGCCGCAGATCCCCGCGCTCGCCGCCATATGCCGGGCCGAAGGATTCACGCTGGGCGAGCGCCTCGCCATCTACCCCGAGTACGCTCGGCCGGATTTTCTCGATCCTCGACTAGCCGCACCGGTCGATCGCCTGGCGAGTCACATCGCCCGGGAGGACAGTCATGTCGTTGCCGCGCATTGAAGATCTCTACGGCGGCGTGTCGCTCGACCAGCGCCTCGCCCGCGCGACACCCGGCGTTCGCGCCCTGATCGAGCGCGTCCTCGGCGAGAAGACGCTCGACGTCGACGAGGCGGTGCGTCTTCTCGAGAGCGACGGTGACGACGTGCTCGCGATCATCGCGGCAGCCGACGCGATCCGCAAAACCGACGTGGGCGATGACGTCACCTACGTCGTCAACCGCAACGTCAACTTCACCAACGTGTGCTTCGTCGGCTGCCGCTTTTGCGCGTTCAAGCGCCACCGGTCGGATGCCGACGCCTACAACCAGTCCGTCGAAGCCATTCTCGAGAAAGTACAGGTGGCCGTCGACCGTGGCGCTACCGAGATCTGCATGCAGGGCGGCATCAATCCCGACATGCCGCCGTTCACGTATCGGGACATCCTGATCGCCATCAAACAGGCGTTTCCGACGATTCACATGCACGCCTTCTCGCCAATGGAGGTCATGTACGGCGCACGCCGTACCAACATGAGCTACGGCGAGTACCTCGGGATGCTGAAGGGCCACGGCCTCGGCACGATTCCCGGCACCGCCGCCGAGATCCTCGACGACGAGGTGCGCGAGCTCTTGAGCCACAAGAAGGTCGACGTCCGGACGTGGGTCGACATCATCACCACCGCCCACCGTCTCGGGATCCCGAGCACGGCGACCATCATGTACGGCCACGTCGAGAGCTCGCGGCACGTGGCGGCACACCTGCAGCTGATCCGCGACCTGCAGAGCGAGACCGGTGGTTTCACCGAGTTCGTGCCCCTCCGCTTCATCCACGACAACACGGAGATGTACCGCGACGGCCTGGTCGGGGACCCCCCGCCGAAGGGCATATACGACCTCAGGATGTACGCGTGCACGCGACTGTTGCTGCGCGGCTCGATCGACAACCTGCAGACGTCCTGGGTCAAGATCAACCACGAGCTCGCGCAACTCTCGCTGAACGCCGGCTGCAACGACTTCGGCGGCACGCTCATGGAAGAAAGCATCTCGCGCGAGGCCGGGGCCGACGCCGGCGAGTACACGCCGGTCGCCGAGATCCGCCGCCTCGTCGAAGGTGTCGGCCGCCGTCCGGTCGAACGAACGACGCTTTACAAGAAACTCGAGCCGTCCGAGGAGAGCACGACGCGTGGGAGTGCGACCGCAGCTGACGTTGCTGGCGGGCGGGGTGGGGGCCGCGAAGTTCCTGCGCGGGCTCATCCGGTCTGCTGATCCGGCAGCGCTCACCATCGTCGTCAACACCGCGGATGACGACCGCTTCTTCGGACTCGCCGTCTCCCCGGATCTCGACACCCTCACGTACACGCTCGCAGGGGTGGCACCGCGCGGCCGCGGTTGGGGCCGTGCGGACGATCGCTTCCGCTGCCTCGCCGAGCTCCGGCGCCTGTATCGGAGCTCCGGCTGGTTCCAGCTCGGCGACCGCGACCTCGCAACCCACATCTACCGCACCGATCGCCTTGCCGCGGGTGCGACGTTGAGCACGGTTACCCGTGAGCTCTGCAGTGCGTTCGGAGTACGGACGCGGGTGCTGCCCATGACGGACGATTCCGTGCGCACGGTCGTTCATACGCGCACCTCGCGCCTCTCCTTCCAGGAGTACCTCGTCGCGAAACGCGCGCGGCCGCCGGTCACCGCCGTGACCTACCGCGGCGCCGCTGCAGCGCGACCGGCCCCAGGCGTGCTCGCGGCGATCGCGCGAGCCGACGCCGTCATCATCGCGCCGAGCAACCCGTTCTTGAGCATCGGCCCGATCCTCGCCGTCCCCGGCATTCGCGCGGCCCTGGAGAGGCGTCGCGGCCCCGTCGCCGCCGTCTCGCCGCTCGTACGCGGGCGCGCCGTCACCGGACCGCTCGCCCGCCTCTTGAAGCGCTTCGGCCATCCGGCGTCGTCCGTCGGCATCGCCCGCTGCTATCGACCGTTCCTCGATGCGTTGGTCATCGACCGGGTCGACCGGGCCGACACGGCGGCGCTCGAGCGCGAGGGATGCCGTGCGATCCTCGCGGATACCCTGTTCACGTCGCCCGCACGTGCGCGCCGGGTCGCGACGACGCTACTCGGCGCGCTGGAGCTCGCATGACCGTGCCGCGCGCCCTCACCTGCTGGCCGGTCCCCGGCCTCCCCCTCATCCAGCCCGGCGACGACCTACCGGCGCTCCTCGCGGCTGCCATCCGCAACGCCGGCATCACCCTCGCCGCGCACGACATCGTCGCCGTCTGTCAGAAGGTGGTGTCGAAAGCCGAGGGCCGGATCATCGACCTCGCGACCGTGACCCCGTCCCCGTTCGCGGTTCAGCTAGCGTCCGGTACCGACAAGGATCCACGCATCGTCGAGGTGATCCTCGGCGAGACGACTCGCATCGTGAAGATGGGCCAGGGTCATCTCATCTGCGAGACCGGGCCGGGATGGATCTGTGCCAACGCCGGCATCGACGAGTCGAACGCAGTGCGCGCGGACTCCGTCACGTTGTTGCCACGCGATGCGGACGCCTCCGCCGAGCAGCTGCGCACCCGCCTGTCGGTGGAAGCGGGCGACGTCCCGATCGGCGTCGTCGTGACCGACACGTTCGGACGTCCGTGGCGTGACGGGCTCGTCGACGTCGCGCTCGGCGTGGCCGGCGTCGGTGCGATCCTCGACTACCGAGGTGCGACCGACATGGGCGGACGCGAGCTGTATCACACGATGCTCGCACTCGGGGACGAGATCGCCGCGGCGGCCGGACTGTTGATGGAGAAAGGCGCCGGTGTGGCGGCGGTCGTCGTGCGGGGGGTGTCGTGGGACCGCACGGGAGGCCGCGGGCGCGACCTCATTCGACCTGCGGCGCTCGAACTCTTCCGCGAGCGCGGAAGGATCGAGCGCCGGTGCGCACCGACGACGGTGGGTCGTGCGCACGAGGGTGAAGCGAGTGGACTACGAGTGCGGTTCGCGGACGACGCCGGCGCGGGCGGCCGCGACTTCCTCGCGGTTCGCTTCGAGGACGGCACGAAGAACGGTTTCGAGGGCGGTGATCTCGCCGTTCACGGCGACCATGCTCTCGATCAATGCGAGCCAGCGGAGCGACGCTGGCTCGCCCGGATCCATTTCGGGGCAGAGGGTGGCGACGCCGGTTGCGGCGCGGAGCAAGCCCTCGGAGGCGGACTCGAGGTGCTTGGCGATGTCGGTGAACGTTTCACGGTCGATGATCATGCTGGCTCCTTCAGGAAGGTTCGGTGGACCGGCGAATGTCCAAGAAAGGTGCCATGCGACGATGCCGACGAGCGCATGCGCCGACGGCGGGCGTCAGTCCCGTGACGCGCGGCTTTCGTCAAGCGGCTTCGCTACTTGCGCATCACGATCGATTCGTCGTGCTCGCGCCGGATCGGGAGGGCCGCATAGCAAGGTCGGCGCTCGCGGCGCCCGGAACTTTCGTGCAATTCGGCGGCATCTGAGCGCACGCCGCATTCTCGCAGGATCGCCCAGCGGACCGGCATGCCCGTGACGGCCCGGATCAGGCGAGTCGCACGGCGGAGTCGCGCTCGGACGCGTGCGGCGGGATCGGGAGCGTGAGACGTCCCACGCCCTCGAGACGCCGGCTGTCCGCGAGGCGGCGCTCCACCGCTCCGAGATCGGCGATCGCAGGCCCCGGCAGCACGACGCGCTCGCGCCCACCGCGCCCACGCCGCTGCAATGAGACCCATCCAACCTCCGCGAAGCGATTGATCGCGTTCGCGAACGTCACGGCCGAGTTCCCCTCGGGACGGCGCGTCTGGCCGAGCAGCTGGTGCATGGTGAAGCTCTTTTGCATCCGCGCGATCGCCGCCTTGTGCGTGAACCCGTCGGCGTCGAGATCGAGCAGCGTCTTGGCGACTATCCAATACGCCTCACGGAAGCTGTCGAGGATGCCGTCGCCGAACACGAGCAGCACATGGGCGGGATTCACGTGCTCGCCGTCGATCGCGCCCCGGGCCGCGAAATACGCGACCGTGTCGTCGATCTCCGCGGCGACGGCCTCCCGCTCCGGCAACGCGAACTCCCACCGGAAGAGATCGAGCCACCACCACACGGCGTCCCGCATCTCCTCGCGCGAGACGCCCCGGCGAACCGCGTGGGCGACCAGCGACGGGATCAGAAAGAAGTGGATGATGTTGTTCTTGTAGAAATCCAGGATCATCCGCTTCTCGGCGGGGGCGTGTATGATGTCTCCGTCGCGGTCGCGCATCCACTCGATGAGCTTGCCGTTCTGCAAGAAATTGAGGCTCTCGTAGAAGTTGGTGATGTTGCGCTGCAGCGAGGCGGTGAGCGCCACCTTCTTGTGGACCAGGAGCTCGGTGAGCGCACGCGCCGCGGTGGCGAACTCGCCATAGCGGATGGCGGACTCCGGCGCCGCGAGGAGCACCGTCGACGACACCGACGTCGCGCCCGCGACGGCCGCCTGATTCACCTCGCGCAGGATGCGAAAGCCGAGCTTCTGGATGAAGTGGCGCTTCTCCTCCTCGATCGCGGGGTCCGCGACGGCCTGCTGAAAGCGCTCGCGCCGCTCGCCGAGCGCAGCGTTCAGCGACATCGGCTCGGCGAACGTCACGTACACGGTGCCGTACTTCTGCCGGAGCACGCTCCGGGCCTTCAGCAGCGCCGCAAACGACTCCTTCTCCTTCTGTCCGCCGAGGAGCTCCTGCTTGTAGGCCTCCTCTTCCACGATGCGTCCATAGTGAATGGACACCGGGACGAGATAGAGGTCGCGACGGACGCCGTCGACGAACACGTTGACGATCGCGGACAGCATGCCGAGCTTCGGCGTGAGGATCTTGCCCGTCCGGCTGCGCCCGCCTTCGATGAAGAACTCCTGCGTGTATCCCTCACGAATGAGGTACTCGAGGTACTTCCGGAAGACGGTCTTGTAGAGAGGATTCCCTTCGAACGTGCGCCGGATGAAGTAGGCCCCCGCCCCGCGGAAGAATGGTCCCATCGGCCAGAACGCCATGTTGACGCCGGCAGCGATGTGCGGAGGCGACAAAGCGTTCTCGTGAAAGATGTACGAAAGGATGAGGTAGTCGAAGTGGCTGCGGTGACACGGCACGAGGACGATCGGGTGCTGCTTCACCGTCTCGATCACCCGGTCGAGCCCGCGCACGTCGAGCCCTGAGAACATCCGATCCCAGAGACGATGGAAAAGGAACGCGAGGACGCCGAAGTAATAGCCGTGGAAATTAGCGGCGATCTCGTCGAAGTAGCCGCGCGCCTCCTTTACGAGTTTCTCGACAGGCACGTTCTTTTCGGCGGCGAGCGTCCGCGTGATCTCTTGGACGTCGTCCGACTCGAGGACCATCTCGCGTACTTGCCGTTTCGAACGGAGCGTCGGACCCCATACCAGCCGCTCTTCGCGATAGAGGAAGATCTGGAGCGCGCGGGTGAGACGCCGCACGATGCGCTCCTCGCCCTCCTCGCGGTACTCCGCCATGAAGGCGTTCAGGGGGATCTCGGCGCCGACCGATACGCTCAGGTCACGGGCGTTCCAGCAGTACGTGATCAGCTTCTTCACGTCGCTCGGCGCCTCGTGGACGCTGTAGACGAAGCTTGCGAGGCGTGACCCTTTGCGGCGGAGGCCCGAGCCGCGGAAGATCGCGAGCGGCACGAGGAAGACCGGCTGATCCTTGCCCCAGAGCCCGTGGACGATCTCCCGGAGATAGTCCGCGCCGGACCGCATCTCGCGCGTCACCCGCGCGTCCCGGGCGCGCGCAGCCACGGGCCGCCGGCTGCTGCGGATGAACAGCAAGACCGACCGACCGGCGGCGGCCAAGCGCGCCGCCAGGTCGCGCCGTCGCGCTTGGCGCTCCTCGGGCCCCCGACCCACGTACCGAAGCCCCTTCCACAACGCGACGACGATCTCGCGGACACGCCGCAGCCAGAGCGACGAGATGTCGTTGGTGAACAGCGGGAGCGGCAACCCCTCGCGCAGCAGCAGGCAATTGATAAGGAAGTAGTCGACCAGCGAGCGGTACCGCATGACGTAGACGAGCGTTCCCTGCTCCGCGAGCTGGCGCAGCCGCGCGACGTCCGCGGGATCGATCTGCACCCAGCGGAAGGCGACCCGCGCGAAGAGATTCGCCGCGAAGCCGAACCGCCGGCACATCGCCGAGGGATGCGTGAGCTCGTCACCGAGCGGACCGTCGGCAGTACCGACGGCATCGGACGCTACCTGCGGTTGACTCATCGCCATGCCCACGTCCGCATGAGCGCCGACCCACGCGACGTCCGATGCCGACCACGACGGTGCATCATAGATACCGCTCGAGCCCGCGTCGTGCCAGCTCGTCGACCACGCGACGGACGTCCTGCGCGCGGTCGCGATGACAGACGAGAATGGCATCCGGCGTATCGACGACGATAACGTTTTCGAGACCGACAACGGCGACGAGGCGGCCGTCGCCGAACAGGACCGAGCCGTTCGCGTCGACCGGCACGAGCTGGCGGGCCGATCCCGCGCCGTCGAGATCCGCGAGCGCCGCCCAGCTGCCGACATCGCTCCACCCGAAGTCGCCGGCGACCACGAGCACGTCGCGCGCGTGCTCCATGACGCCGTAGTCGATCGAGATCGACGGGAGCTTCGCGTAGGCGCGCGCGATCGCCCCAGGCCGACGGCCGACGGGAGTCGCGAGCGCGCTCCGGAGCGGTCGCGTGACCGTCGGCAGCAAGCGGTCGAGGAGCCCGAGGATGGTCGCCGTCTGCCAGGCGAACATGCCGCTGTTCCAGAGATAATGCTTCGACGCCACGAAGCGACGCGCCCGCGCGGTGTCGGGCTTCTCGACGAACGCGCGCACGCGGCTCGTCCGACCGGCCGCCCGTACCCCGAGGTGGATGTAGCCGTAGCCCGTCTCGGGTCCGGTCGGACGGATGCCGATCGTCACCGCGACCGGCTCGGCCGCAGCCCAGGCGAGCGCTTCGACCAGCGTCGCGCGGAACTCGCGGGGGTCCGCGATGGCGTGGTCCGCGGGCAAGCTCACGAACACCGCACCGGGCGACCGGCGCTCGATCTCGAGCGCCGCGAGCGCGAGACAAGGCGCGGTGTTCCTCGCGATCGGCTCACTCAGGATGTTGCGTCGCGGCAGATCCGGAAGCTGGCGGCGGACGGCGGGTGCGTGATCGCGATGGGTGACGATCAGGATCTGCGACGGCGGAACGACGCCACGGAGACGCGCGACGGTCTCCTGCAATAGACTGCGCGAGCCGAGCACGCGCAGCAGTTGCTTCGGCACGAGCCGGCGACTTCGCGGCCAGAACCGCGTGCCGCTCCCCCCCGCCATGACCACCGCCCAACGATCCGCGAGCCGAGGAGCACGCGGCACCGACAACCGAGACATCGCTTCGGTTTAGGCATCGCCTCCCGGAAAAGCAAGACGACAACTCGCGCAGCATCGCGCGTTGCTAGGTGACGTCAGCGGGGCGCCGTGAGCACCTCGAGGCAACGCGCCACGTCGTCGTCGTTGCAGTAGAAATGCGGCGACAGGCGCACGCCGCCCCCGCGCGGGCTCGCGAGGACGCGCGCCGCACGCAGGCGCCGCACGACGGCGTCGGGCGCTTCGTCGGTCATGAACGTCGTGATCCCCGAGCGCTCACTGGCGGCTCCCGGGCTCACGAGCACGAACCCGCGCGCAGCGAGCTCGGCGCGCAGCCGCTCGGTGAGCTCGAGGACGCGGCGCTCGATCGCGTCGACGTCGCGGTCGAGCACGAGATCGATCGCCGCGCCGAGCGCATGGATCGCAAGAAAGTTTGCGCTGCCGCATTCGAACTTCTGCGCGTCTGCCTTGAGCTCGAAGTGGTACGGCAGGTAGCGGCTCGCGTCGACGACGCTCTTCCAGCCGACGCGCTGCGGGGTGAGGCGGTCGAGCCAGCGCCGCGACAGGTACAACACGCCGCATCCCTCCGGCGCACACAGCCACTTGTGCCCGTCGGCGGCGAGCGCGTCGATGCCATCGCGTTCGACATCGACCCGGAGCGCGCCGAGCGCCTGGATGCCGTCGACGCAGAAGAGGATGCCGCGCGCGCGGCAGAGCTCGCCGATCGCCGCGAGCGGGCGGCGCTGCCCCGTCGCGAAGTCGACGGCGCTGACGCTCACGACCCGTGTGGACCGATCGACGAAGGCGGCAATGGCATCGACGGTCACGCGGCCGTCGACGATCGGCGCGAGCCGGGTATCCACGCCGAGCCGGCGGAGCGCCCACCATGGATAGATGTTGGCGGGAAATTCGCCGTCGACGGCGACCACCGAATCGCCCGGCTTCCAGTCGAGGGCGGTCGCGAGGCTGGACAGGCCGTCCGACGTGCTGGCGACGAACGCGATCTCGTCGCTCGCCGCCCCGAGAAGCCGCGCCGCAGCCTCGCGGATCGCCTCGGTCCGGGCCTCCCAGGCGGGATAGTGCAGCCGGGCGAAGTCCCGCGCATCGACGATGAAGGCCGCCACGGCGTCCGCGACACGCCGCGACACCGGTGCCACCCCGGCGTGGTCGAAGTAGACGCACTCCGCCGTCACCGGAAACTCGTCACGATCGACCATGGCCACGGAACGCCCTCCTCGTGTGTGAGAAATTTGCCGACGGCGGGTCGGCACTATGCTACAACGGTGGTCCATGGAGAAGCCGCTCGCGAGCGCCCGGCTCCACGAGTTCTTCCTCAGCACGACGCAGCGGAGCTTTCGTGAGCTCGGCATCGGCGACGAGCCGGTCATCGACTACGTCGCGGCGGTCTTGACCGAGTTCGCCCGCAGCGACCGCCTCTACGCGCTCCGCACCGCCCGCGGCCGCGCCATCGACGGAGTGAACGACATGCGCCGCGCGGCCGACCGCACGAACGCGATGCGCGCGCGGGCCGCACGGAAGTATGTGGGCGACTACACGCTCTTCATGACGGGCCTCTTCCGCACTCACGTCGAAAGCCGCGGCGCTCTCGGGTACTACGTCGAGGAGGGCCAACGCTCCTATCGCGCCGTCTCCGAGCTCGATCTCACACTCTTTCGCACCGGCTTCCTGCTCTTCGAGCAGCTCGCGAAGAACTTCGAGGACTACTCGGGCGCACTTGACTACATGCGAAAGGCCTATTTCGCGCCGCAGTCAGGACAGAATCAGTTCGCCGAGTTTCTCCGCCGGGTCGAGGGCTGGATCACGAGCGGGCTTTCCGACAACTGACGTCGCCGCGCCGATGCAGCTGACGGTCTCGAGCGACCCCATCCGCCTCGACCGGTTCCTCGCGACGACGGGGCCCTACACAGGCCTGGGCCGACGCGCGCTCGCGGCGGTGCTCGACACGGGCGGCGTCCGCGTGAACGGGAAGCGGGCGCGTAAGGGGACGATCGTCAGGCCCGGTGACACGATCACGATGGAACCGCGCGCCTCACCCCCTGCGCCCGCGATCGTGCGCTCGCCGCTCGCGGTCCTCCACGTCGACGACGACGTCGTCGCCGTCGACAAGCGGCCCGGCCTGCCGACGACGACCGGTCGCGCGCCTGGACCCACCCTCGCCGAAGCGCTGATCGCGCGGTTCCCCGAGATGGCGGGGTTCGGCGACCCGCGGCACGCCGGCCTCGTGCACCGACTCGACACCGGCACCTCGGGCGTGCTGCTCGCCGCCCGCAAGGCGAGCGTATATACCCGGCTCCGCACCGCGTTCGCTCGGAAGCGGGCGGTCAAGGACTACCTCGCGGTCGTGGCGGGCCGTCTGGACGACGAGCATCGCGTCACTCTGCCCCTCGCGCGTCATGCGCGGAGCCGGGGCCGCATGGTGCCGGCGCGATCGTCGCAGCGCGCGTGGCCGGCCGAGACCGAGGTCGTGCCCATCGATGTGAAGCGCGTGGCCGACGGCGCGTTCACCGTCGTGCGGCTCCGGATGCGGACGGGCGTGACGCACCAACTGCGGGTCCATCTCGCCTCGCTCGGCCATCCGATCGTCGGCGACCGACGGTACGGTGATACCACGACGGCCGCGGCGCTCGGGCTGCCGCTGCCAGACTGGCACTACCTGCACGCGTGGAAGATCGCGTTCGACGACCCCGACCTCCCGTGGCGCGTTGCGACGCCGTTTCCCGCGCACTGGGTGCCGCTCTTCACAGCGCGCGGCTGGGTGCCGACGATCGACTGAGTCGACGGCCGGTCAAGCCGCGGCTTGGCGGCCCTTCGCGGCTTTGTCCTTGCCGCCGTCCTTGTTGGTGGGCGGCTTGGTGCTGCACGGACCACAGAGGTTGCGCATGTTGTCCGGATCTTCCATCAGTCCGTCGTCGACGTTGTGACAGACCTTCGCGCAGTCGGCGCAGATGAAATAGATTCCCTCGATCGTCTTGTTGATGCGCTCGCGGTTCAGGATGCGCCCGCGCAACTTCTGGATGCGGATGCCGAGCAGGTCTTCGTACTGACGCTTGATCTTGCGCCGGCCCGCTTCGTCTTTCGGAAGCTCTTCCTCGCTCGAGGCGACGGCGCTCTCGTCCTCGTCGAAGATGTTGAAGCCCTTTTTGGGCTTCTCCTTCTTGACCTTTTTGGCCATGACCCGATGTCCTCCCACGCCAACAAAAAATCCGGCGACAGCAAAGCTATCAGCCGGATCGGCGGCACTTTCCCTGAACCCCCGAGTATACCAGCGCCTCCACATGGTCAATGTAGCGGCCGCACAACGCACGTGCTCCGCCTCGCGCTTGTGGGCCTTTCTGGCCGGTGGTAGCGTCCGGCCGTTTCCCCTGCGCCCGCCGCGATGCACATTCGTCTCGAACCACAAGGCAAGGAGCTGACCATCTCGGGCCGACGGCGCGTCGGCGAGATCGTGCAGTCACTCGGGATCCTCGCCGGCACCGTCATGGTGATCCGCGGGGACGAGCTGCTGACCGACGACGAGTTCGTCGACGACGCCGACTCGATCGAGCTCCGCGCCGTCATCTCCGGCGGTGCGGCGTGAAGTGCAAGCGCTGCGCCGAGAAGGCGATCGTCCAGCTACGGAGCCACAATACCGCGTTCTGCAAGCCGTGCTTCGTCTTCTTCTTCCAGCGCAGCGTCGAGCGAGCGGTGACCCGCGAGAAGATGTTCGTCCGCGAGGAACGAGTACTGATCGCGGTGTCCGGGGGGAAAGACAGCCTGGCGCTGTGGGACGCCCTCGTGGAGCTCGGCTACGAGACCGAGGGTCTGTACCTCGGCCTCGGAATCGGCGCCTATTCGCAAGCCTCCGAGCAGAAGGCGCGCGCCTTCGCCGAGCGCCGCGGCCTCCGCTTGCACGTCGTGCCGCTCGAGGAGACGGAGGACGGCCTCGGAATCCCGACGGTCGCCGCCGCGACGCGCCGCCCGCCATGCTCCGCCTGCGGCACGTTCAAGCGCCACCACTTCGACCGCGCCGCGCTCGACGGCGGCTTTCCGGTGCTCGCGACCGGCCACAACCTCGACGACGAAGCGGCGCGCCTGCTCGGCAACGTGCTCCACTGGCAGGTGCCGTACCTCGCCAAACAGCAGCCGGTCCTGACGCCGACCCACCCGCGCTTCGTCCGCAAGGTGCGGCCGCTCTTCCGCACGAGCGAGCTTGAGAGCGCGACGTACGCATTCCTGCGCGGCATCGATTACGTCGTCGAGGAGTGTCCGAACAGCCACGGCGCAACGCAGCTTCTCTATAAGGACTTGCTGAATCGTCTGGAGGACAAGATGCCGGGGAGCAAGCTCGCGTTCCTCACCGATTTCCTGAGCCGGGGCCTGCCGCGGTTCGCGGACGCGCCGGAGCTCGCCGACCTCGGCGAGTGCGAGCGCTGCGGCATGCCCGCCGCAGGCGAGCTCTGCGGCTACTGCCGCCTCGTCGCCGAGGTCGGCCGTCGACGCGCACAGGTGGTGGCGAATTCCTGAGCCGACGACGCCGCTCGCGGAGGCGGAGGCGGACGTCACCGACCGGGCGCTTCTGCGGGACGGCGACTCCATCCTTTTCATCGACCGCAAAGCGCGTCAGTACCTGCGCACCATTCGAAGCGGCAAGCGCATGAACGTCCGCGGCGCCGCCTTCGCCGCCGAGGAGCTGATCGGCCTCCCCGAGGGCACCGTCGTGCGGAGCTCGACCGGTGAGTACCTCCAGATCTTCCGTCCGACCTATGCGCAGCTCATCCCCAACCTGCCGCGGCAGGCGCAGGTCATCTACCCGAAGGACATCGGCACCATCCTCATGTGGGGCGACATCCACCCCGGCGCGCAGGTCATCGAGGTCGGTGTGGGGCCCGGCGCCACGTCGATGGCGCTGCTCCGCGCCATCGGACCGACGGGGCGGCTCACGACCTACGAGCTCCGGGAAGAGTTCGCGACGTTGGCGCGCGACAACGTCGCGCGCTTCCACGGGCCGGCGCCGCAGTGGACGGTCAAGCTCCGCGACGCGTACGAGGGCTTCGACGAGACCGGCGTCGACCGCATGGTCGTCGACCTCTCCGAGCCGTGGCGCGTCGTGCCGCACGCCGCGCGCGCGCTCCGCCGGGGCGGCGTTTTCGTCGGCTTCACGCCGACCGTGCTACAGCTGAAGCAGCTCGTGGACGAGCTGCGCGCGGGGCCCTTCGCGGCGGTCGAGGTGCTGGAGTCGCTGCAACGCGGGTGGCACGTGAAAGATCGCAGCGTGCGGCCGGAGCATCGGATGGTCGCGCATAGCGGGTTCCTGATCATTGCCCGCCGTCTCGCCGACGTCGACGCTCGCCGCCCCGCGGACGTCGATGGGCATCGTCCCGCCGACGACGATGCGCGCCTCGCGGACGGCGAAGGTCCACCGAGCGACGCCCCGCGCGAGCCGTGACCGCCCGATTTCGTTGACATCATTTCTGCGGCTGGTGTAGCGTCCGCGGCAGTCGCGACACACGCGTGAGGTCCACGGGATGACGAAGGAAGATCTTCGCCGGAAGGTCTGGCAGCTGCTCGAGCAGAATGCCGTGCAGCGCTTCCCTGGTGCGCACGGCCGCATCCCGAACTTCCTCGGATCCGAACGCGCCGCTGCTCGTCTCGCCGAGCTCGCCGTCTGGAAGAAGGCGCGCACGATCAAGATGAGCCCCGACGCACCGCAGCTCGCGGTGCGCCGTCAGGCATTGCTCGACGGCAAGGTCGTCTACCTCGCCGTTCCGTCGCTCCGTACCGAGAAGTGCTTCATCGAGATCGACCCGAAGCGGCTCGGACGCCGGGCCGCGCTGGCAGCGAGCCTCCTCGGCGCGACCAAATACGGCCGCGCGGTCAGCCCGCGCGAAATGCGGACGATCGACCTCGTCGTCTGCGGCTCGGTCGGTGTGCGCCGCGACGGGACGCGGGTCGGCAAGGGCGGCGGCTGCGTCGACCTCGAGTACGCGCTGCTGCGTGAAGAGGGCAAGCTCAAAGAGACGACACCGATCGTGACGACCATCCACCCGCTGCAGATCGTGACCGATAAGGTCGCGATGCTCGCGCACGACATCCCGCTCGACTTCCTCGTGACGCCGTTCGAGGTCGTCGCAACACGCCCCGCGTTCCCGCGTCCGCGTGGGATCTACTGGGACCTTCTGAAAGCGGCGCGCATCGAAGCGATCCCATCGCTGCGGAAACGCCTCAAACAGAGCTCGCCCGACGTTCCCTCGAGGCGGCTCTAGCCGTCGGGTCGCCCGCTATCGCTCGTCGGGCCACCGCTGTGTCAGCGCGCTCGCGATGACGGTCGCGAAGCCGAGCACGAGGACGAGGCCGTTCAGCTGCACCGCGCGTCGATGCAGGCCGTCGAACTCGCTGCGGATCGCCGGGTCGACCGGCTCGCGATGGAGCGCGGGGCGGAGCTCGCGTGCCCGCGGGCTCACGACGCCACCGGCGTAGGCCGTCGCCGCGAGCATCACCACCAGCATCGGCAGCACGATGCGCCAGGTCCGCGTACCGACTGCGGCGCGCCAAAGCCACACGCCCGCGGCGAGCGCGAGCACGCCGGTCACCGCCGTGAACGCATAGTAGAGGGGGAAAACCTGCCCCATCACCGTGCCGGCGGTCTCGCTCGGGAGCGCGCGAAAGACCGCGGGGGCCACGAGGAACGAGACCGTGACGAGCGCGCCGAGCCACAGGGCCAGTGCCAACTGGAAGACGACTTTCGCGAGCCCGCGCACGCGACGCTATTGGAGCGGCGGCGCCGTCGCCGCCGCCAGCGCCCGCCGACTCGCGAAGCCCTCGTCGGTCGCATGCCAAAAGCCGATCGACTTCTCGCCGTACTGCCAGCAAAGCAGCACCAGCCGGCCGTCGACCTCGCCGGGAAAATCAACGAGCCCGAGGTCGATGCCTTTGAACTGGCAGCCGAGCTCCTCGATCTCGGCGACCGTGCTCTCGATCTCGGTGACGTAGGGGGCTAGCTCCGGCCGCACGCGCAGCACGTCGACGGTCGTCCGAACCGCCGGTTCCGCCTCGGCGTCGTTGACCGCGCTCCGCACCACGAGCACCGTCCGTTGCAGACGCTCCATCAGCATCTCGAGTCGCGGGATGAGGGCGTTGGCCTCCTCGAGCGTGAAGCGCTGTTCCGCCATGTCGCATGTAGACCAGTTTCGCCGGACACTGTCGAGATTGCCTCGCTGTTTCGCCATGTTCGGGGTTGTTCGCGTCCGAGGCGTGTATTACGCTCCGTGCGGTAACCTCCAGGTCGTTCGGAATCGAGGTGGCGGCAATGGCGAGCGGCGAAGAATTCGATCCCGAAAAGTCGTCACAGGGACCCGGTGAGCAGAAGTTCTACGGGTTCGAGGAGGATGTGAGCGGCATTCACGTTCCGACCGAGCTTCCGATCCTGCCGCTCCGCGGCGTCGTCGTCTTCCCGTCCGCGATCGCCCCGCTGCTGATCTCGCGCGGCGCCTCGCTGAAGCTCGTCGAGGACGCCCTCAACGGCGACCGCATCCTCGGCCTGGTCGCGCAGAAGAACGCCGAGAGTGAGATCCCGGGCACCGAAGGCCTCTACTCGCGCGGCACGGCCGGCCGGATCTTGAAGATGCTGAAGTACCCGGACGGCAGCGTACGGATCCTCGTCCAGGGACTCCGCCGCATCGAGATCCAGAGCTACGTTCGCCGTGAGCCCTATTTCACCGCCCAGGTCCGCCAGCTCACCGAGATCCCGGACTCCGAGGGCGACATCGAGGCTGTCCAGGCGCAGATGGTGCAGCAGTTCTCGAAGTTCGTCTCGATGATTCCCTACCTGCCCGACGAGCTGCAGGTCGTGGTGACGAACATCAAGGACCCGAGCAAGGTCACCGATCTCATCGCCTCGAACCTCAACATCTCGCTCGAGGAAAAACAGGATCTGTTGAACACGCTCGAGCTGCGCTCGCGCCTCGAAAAGCTCGGCGCGATTCTGAACCGCGAGATCGATCTCCTGGAGCTCGGACACAAGATCCAGTCGCAGGTCCAGACCGAGCTGAACAAGAACCAGAAGGAGTTCTATCTCCGCCAACAGATGATGGCGATCCAGCGCGAGCTCGGCGAGGGCGACTCGCGGAGCGCCGAGATCGACGATCTCCGCCAGAAGATCGAGAACGCCAACATGCCGGAGGAGGCCAAGAAGGCCGCCGACAACGAGCTCGAGCGCCTCCGCATCATCCCGCCCGAATCGGCCGAGCACACCGTCGTCCGGACTTATCTCGAGTGGCTCGTCGCCATGCCCTGGGCGACGTCGACGGAGGACAACCTCGACATCCCGCACGCACGGGGCATTCTCGACGAGGACCACTTCGACCTCGAGAAGGTGAAGGACCGCATCCTCGAGTACCTGGCCGTGCGGAAGCTCCGGAAGGATCCCAAGGGACCGATTCTCTGCTTCGTCGGGCCGCCCGGCGTCGGCAAGACTTCTCTCGGGCGCTCGATCGCGAAAGCCATGGAGCGGAAGTTCATTCGGCTCTCGCTCGGCGGCGTCCGCGACGAGGCCGAAATCCGCGGTCATCGCCGCACCTACATCGGCTCGCTTCCCGGCCGCATCATCCAGAGCCTCCGGACGGCCGGCTCCAACAACCCGATGATCATGCTCGACGAGATCGACAAGCTCGGCGGCGACTTCCGCGGCGACCCCGCGTCGGCCCTCCTCGAGGTGCTCGATCCCGAGCAGAACCATGCCTTCGTCGACCACTACCTCGACGTACCGGTCGACCTCTCCAAGGTGATGTGGGTCACGACCGCCAACTATCTCGACCCGATCCCACCCGCCCTCCTCGACCGCATGGAGGT
>JANNPN010000393.1:0-3207 GCA_031400185.1 Polyangiaceae bacterium | reverse complement strand
CGAATCCGACATCTGGATATCTCAAAATTCTTGCAAAGCATCTCGACACTACTGTCGACCGTTACTTAGAAACCCGTGACCGCGACGAAAGCGGGAAAATGCAGACGGTCGGCGAAATGCTCGATGTCGCGAAGCACCTCGCCAAGGGCGACCTCAAGTTCACCCTTCACGGCGCGAAGCTCACGGGCTCGTGGGTGCTCGTGCGGACGCGCGGCTACCAGGGCGGCAAGAGCTGGCTCCTCATCAAGCATCGCGACGACGCCGCATCGACGGCCGACATCGCGACCGATGCGCCGCGCTCGGTCGTGAGCGACCGCCTGCTCGCCGAGATCGCGTTCGAGGAGGGCGGCGACGTGCGTCAGGCAGTCACCGCCGACCCGCCGAGTGCCGTCGAGGAGGCGCTCCGCGACCCGCGCACCGCCAAGCGCAAACGCAAGCGCGCACCCGCCGTCTGGCACTCGAACCGGTCGCGGTGAGCGCGCCGACCTCCGTCGCGAGGCCGTCGATGGTCCTGACGACCACGGTCTTCGTGCGAGCGCTCGCCCTCGTCTATTTGGCCGCGTTCCTGTCGTTGCGCGTCCAGCTGCTCGGACTCTTCGGGAGCCGCGGCATCCTGCCCATCGCCGAGTATCTCGACGCCGTCGCCGGCCGCTTCGGGCCCGAGCGTCACTGGCTGTTGCCGACCCTCGCCTGGCTCGACCCGTCGGACCCGGCACTCCTCCGGCTCTGCGACGCGGGCATCGCCATCGCGCTCGCCGCCCTCGTCGGCGTCGCACCGGGTGGGTGTCTCACGGCGCTCTGGGCGCTCTACCTCTCGTTCGTGAGCGCAGGCCGCGTGTTCTTGAGCTTCCAGTGGGACACGCTGCTCCTCGAGACCGGCCTCCTCGCGATTTTCGTGACGCCGTGGTCGCTCTGGACACCGCGCGCGACCGCGCGCGAGCCGTCGCGGCTCGGCGTCTTCCTCGTGCACTGGCTGCTCTTCCGGTTGATGTTCGCGTCGGGCGTCGTGAAGCTCCTCCACGACGACCCGAACAACCCGACGTGGCAGCAGCTGACCGCCCTCACCTACCACTACGAAACGCAGTGCCTGCCACCGTGGACCGCCTGGTACGCGCACCATCTTCCGCTCTGGTGGCAGCAGCTCTCGTGCGCGCTGATGTTCGTGATCGAGCTCGCAGTGCCGTTCCTGATCTTCGGACCGCGGACCGCACGCCTCGCAGCCGCGGTCGCGCTCATCGGCTTTCAGCTCCTCATCATCGCGACCGGCAACTACACGTTCTTCAACTGGCTCACGATCACCCTGACACTCATGCTCTGCGACGACCGGGCGTTCGCGGCGGTCCTACCGGCCCGCATCGTGCACGCGGCGGACCCCGACCGGCGACGCCCGCCGCCGCATCCCTTCCGGACCGTCGTCGCGCTGCCGTGCATGCTGCTCCTGCTCGCCGCCAGCACGTGCACGTTCGCGCGCCAGATGGCGGGGGGCGAGATCGTCCCGAGCGCCGGCCGCGCGCTCCTCGAGCGCCTCGAACCCTTGCGGAGCGTCAATGGCTACGGGCTCTTCGCCCGCATGACGACGGTCCGGAACGAGATCGTCATCGAGGGCAGCGACGACGGCACGACCTGGCTCCCGTACGAGCTCCCCTGGAAGCCCGGCGACGTCACGCGACGTCCGACCTTCGTCGCGCCGCACCAGCCACGGCTCGATTGGCAGATGTGGTTCGCGGCGCTCACACCAGCGCGCGCAAACCCCGAGCAGTGGTTCGCGCGGCTCCTCGGCCGTCTACTCGAAGGTGAGCCGGAGGTGCTGGCGCTCTTCGCGTCGAACCCGTTCCCGGATGGGCCGCCCCGCTTCGTACGCGCCGTCGTCTGGGAATACCACTTCACCGACCCCGGCGATGCGAGCGGCGCGTGGTGGCGGCGTGCGTGGCGGGGATTGTACGTCCCGTCGACCGCACGGCGTGATCATTGAGCCCGCGGCGTCGATCGGTCAGGAAGCGATCCGAGGAGAGCCTGGCGGCGGCGCGAGGGGCGCAGAGCATTCGCCCTGAACCGCTCGCGCCGTGTCGGTCGATCCTAGCTGTGCCGGCCGCGCCGGGCACGCCGCGCTTGGCCATTCGACCGGCGTTCTGTCGCCGCCTGCTCGATGCCGAGGTCGGCGAGCGTGAACGGACGGACCGCCTGCATCTCCGCGGCCGGACGGAAGCGGCTATGGGTCGGCCGGGACGGACGCGCGGCCCGCGGATGCACCGACGGCGCGGCGTCGACGGGACGCGGCTTCCGGTGCGGCGGCGGCGCATCGACCGGCGCGCCCCCTCCATGGCTATACGCGCCGGCACCATTGCCAGGCGCCGCCTGCCGCGGCAGGGCCCGTCCGATGTGTCGCTCGATCGCCTTCAGCTGGCCGCGCTCCTCCGGCGACGCGAAGCTGGTCGCCCGCCCGTCCGCCTCAGCACGCGCGGTACGGCCGACGCGATGCACGTAGTCCTCGACGGTCTGCGGCAGGTCGTAGTTGACGACGTGGCGGATGTCCGCGACGTCGATGCCGCGCGCCGCGATGTCGGTCGCGACGAGGATCCGATAGCGGCCGCGCCGGAATCCCTCGAGCGCCTCGCGCCGCTGCTGCTGCGAGCGATTGGAGTGGAGCCGCTGCGCCGCGAACCCGGCATCGCAGAGCGCGCGCATGACGCGATCGGTGCGGTGCTTGGTGCGGGCGAAGACCAGGACATTGCCCGGATTGGTCGTGACCATCGAGACCAGGAGCTTCGTCTTCTCATTGTTGCCGACGAGATAGACGTCCTGGGTCGCCTTCGGGGGCGGCACGGACTGCGCACCGACCGAGACCCGCACGGGGTTCTTCAGGTGCATGCGGGCGAGCGCGCCGAGATCGGGCGGCATGGTGGCCGAGAAGAGCAACGTTTGTCGCTCGCTCGGCAGGCTCCGCATGATCTTGTCGAGCTGCGGCTTGAAGCCCATGTCGAGCATGCGGTCGGCTTCGTCGAGCACGAAGATGCGGACGTCGGCAAGCGCCAAGGTCTTCCGCTCGAGGTGATCCATCAACCGTCCCGGGGTGGCGACGATGATCGCGGGGCGCGCCCGGAGGGCGCCGATCTGCGGACCGTAGGCGACGCCGCCGACGACGAGGGCCGTCTTGAGGCCGGATCCGAGGCGATCGGCCCAACCGTGGATCTGCTCGGCGAGCTCGCG
>JANNPN010000368.1:0-4212 GCA_031400185.1 Polyangiaceae bacterium | reverse complement strand
CGCTACGCCTCCGCGTTCGTTCGGTCGCGCCTAGCAGCTGACCCTTTTTTAGCAACCTGCTTGCTGGTGGTCGCGCAGGGTGAGCCCGCACGCTCCGCACGCCCGCATCATAACAAAAAGACAACGCGCCGAAGAAGAAATTGATGGGCGTGAGCGCAGCGAACGTCCCGCCACGCGCACGAGCCAGCCCCAGCAGGTTGCTCAAAAAGGGTCAGATGCTAGGCGCGAGGAAGAGAGCGCGGAGGCGTAGCGGAGCTACGCCGCACAAGCGAACGACCGAGCAACGACGCAGATGGCCCTTTTTCAGCAACCTGCTACGGCGCCGTCACGCCGCGCCGAACGCGTCCGGGACGTGCGCGATCGCGAGCGCGTCGCCGCAGACGTCGATGGCCACGACGTCGAAGCGCATGGGCCGCGCGTGGAGCTCCGGATGGCCCGCGAGGAACCATTCCGCCACTCGCACGACCTGACGCTGCTTCCGCGGCGTCACCGACTCGAGCGCCCCGCCCTGGCGGCGCGAGCGCCGCGTCCGGATCTCGCAGAAAACGAGCGTGTCGCCGTCGAGCGCGACGAGGTCGATCTCGCCCGCGGGCGCGCGGACGTTGCGGGCGAGAATCGTGAAGCCGCGCGCGGCCAGGAAGGCGGCGGCGCGCGTCTCGCCCTCGCGTCCGCACGCTTGCCGCTCGCGGGTCACGGCGGCGATTATGTCGGAACGCGCTGCCGCCGCGCATGGCGCCGAGTACCCCTCCGAGCGTCGCACTTGCTCTCGACGGCCCCGCTTGCAACTTTTCATGCGGACGCGCCTTCGGGCGCCCACGGAGGAGAGCGAAATGAATACACGTTTTTTGATGATCACGTCTTTCATGGTGGCCCTGGCGGTTCCGACGCTGGGCGAGGCGGCGCAGAGCGGCGTGCAGTGGACCCCCGACGGCTTGCGCATCCTGGTGAACAAAGACGTCGGCAGCGAGCGCTGGGCGATCACGTTGAACCTCTCGGACCTCTCGGCCGCCGGGAACGTCTTCTTCACCGACGAGCGGTCGCCGACGTTCATCTTCTGCTCGAAGACCGGCGAGAGCTTCGATGCGGGGGTCGGCGAGCTCGATCTCCGCTACCGCTGTTCGGGCGCCGACCGGGGCCTCGGCGGGTTCGCGGAGGGCGACTGGGGGCTCATCAGCGACGACATCCAGCTGCCGCTGAGCTTCTTCATCCCCGAGGCCGAGACCTGCGACAACCGCAGCGCGCTGAACGGCCCGAGCTCCAGCGCCGCCGGCAACTACTGGAGCTGCGGCGGCAGCGCCGGCACCTTCAACTTCCAGGTGTTCGCCAACGGGACCGGAGTCAGCGACGCGCTCGGCGACTTCATCTACGACGCCGTCACCGAGGCGTGTCGCATCGACCGGCTCGACGACGGGACGTACCTCGACCTGGAGTACTCGCCGAGCCGCGACCACCTCACGATCTACGAGGTGCCGCCCGACGCGAAGGAGCTCATCGTGAGCGAGTGCACGCGGACGAACTTCTGAATGTCAGCGTGACCGCCCTCAGGGACTCCGCCGCGGAGCGCGCCCTCACCCGCGCTCCGCGGCTCGACCACGCGGTCTACGGCAACGGCCGTGTCTTGGCGCTCGTGGCGCCGTCGAGCGCGATCGAATGGCTCTGTCTCCCGCGCTTCGACTCGGGCTCGGTGTTCGGCCGCCTGCTCGACGCCGAGCAGGGCGGGTGCTTTCGCATCCTCGCACGCGACGAGGAGCCTGCCGGCACCCTCGACTACGTCCCCAACACGAACGTCGTCCGGACACACTTCGAGGACGGGGACGGCGCCTGGGAGATCATCGATTTCGCGCCGCGGATCCCGCGCGGCCTCGACGTGGAGGTGCCGATCGAGATCGTACGCCTCGTGCGGCCGCTCCGCGGGCTGCCGCGGCTCCGCGTCGACTTCGACCCGCGCCCCGACTACGGCCGCGTGCACGCCGAGCTGCAGGAGACGGCGACCGGCCTCGAGGTCCGCGGCCTCGCGGCCCCGCTCTCGTTCGCGACCAACCTCCCCATCGCGTACGTGCTCGGGCGGAGCGCGTTCACGCTCGATGCGCCGCTCTTCTTTTCGCTCACGTGGGGACCTCGGAGCGAGCCGGCGACGCTCCCCGGCTTCGAGCACGCCCTCGAGCTCACGGTCGCCGGCTGGCGCGCGTGGGCGAAGACGCTGTCGCTCCCGACGTTCGCCCCGGCGCACGTGCTCCGCTCGGCGCTGTGTCTCAAGCTGCACGCGTACCACGACACGGGCGCCATCATCGCGGCGACCACGACCAGCATCCCCGAGGCCATGGGAACCCCGCGCACCTGGGACTACCGCTACTGCTGGCTCCGCGACGCCGCGTTCGTGGTCGAGGCGCTCCGCCGTCTCGGGCATCTGGACGAGGGCGAGCAGTTCATCCGCTTTCTTCGCGACACGGTCGGCGACGATCCGCTGCAGCCCGTCTACGGCATCGGCGGCGAGCGCGACTTGACCGAGGAGATGCTGCCACACCTCGCGGGCTTCGGCGGGAACGGCTGGGTCCGGCGCGGCAATGCCGCCTGCGAGCAGCGCCAGAACGACCTCATGGGCGAGCTCATCCTCTGCCTCGACACGTTCCTCGGCGACCCGCGGATCGTCCACGACGATCCGCACCGCCACTTCCCGCTGATCGCGCGCCTGGTCGAAAGCGCAATCGCCCTGGCCCCGCAGCACGACACCGGCATCTGGGAGTTCCGGACGATGCTCCGGCCGTACACGTTTTCGCGGGCGATGTGCTGGGCCGCGGTGCAGCGCGGGGCGAAGATCGCCCGCCGTCTCAGCCGCCACGCCGAGGCCGAGCGCTGGGAGGCGATCGCCGCCACCGAGCGCGAGGTCGTGCTGACGCGCGGGTTCAGCGCCCGCCACGGCTTCTTCACCCAGGCGCTCGACGGCGAGCACCCCGATGCCGCGAACCTGCTCCTCGCGACGATCGGCCTCGTCGACGCCCGCGACCCGCGGTTCGTCGCGACCGTCGACCACTACGCGGAAAAGCTCACGGCCGGCGGCTTCATGCAGCGCTACCGCAATCCCGACGACTTCGGCGACACGACGAGCGCGTTCACGATCTGCTCGTTCTGGTGGGCCGAGGCGCTGGCGCTCATGGGGCGGATCGACGACGCGATCGTGGTCTTCGAGCGCCTGGTCGGCCACGCCAATCCCGTCGGCCTGTTCTCCGAGGACATCGAGCCCGCGACCGGCACGCTCCTCGGCAACTTCCCCCAGGCCTACACCCATGTCGGGCTCGTGCACGCGGCAATGACGATCGGCGAGCTGCTGGAAGCGCGCGAAGGGCGCGTTCGCGCCTGGGCATGATCTGCCCGCGTCCGCGCCTGGGCATGACATGCCCGCGTCCGCGCCAGAGCATGACATGCCGCGCGTTCTAATCGTCGCGAACCGGCTCCCGATCAGCGTCGCGACGGGGGACGACGGCGGGCTCGTGGTCGAAGCGAGCCCGGGCGGGCTCGCTTCGGGCCTCGCGAGCGTTCACGCCCGCGGGGACACGCTCTGGATCGGCTGGCCCGGCACGGCCGAGCCCGTCGACCCCGACGCGCTCGAGCGCGAGCTCCGGACACGGCGCCTGGTCGGCGTGCCGCTCTCGGCCGACGAAGTGCAACGCTACTACGACGGCTTCTCGAACGGCGTCATCTGGCCGATGTTCCACTACCACCTCGAGCGGGTGTCGCTCGAGATCACCGGCTTCGACGCCTACGAGGCGGTGAACCAGCGGTTTGCGGACGCGGTCGTATCGCACTACCGCGAGGGCGACGTCATCTGGGTGCACGACTACCAGCTGCTGCTGGTGCCGGACCTGATCCGCCGGCGGCTGCCCGCGGCGCGGATCGGCTTCTTCCTGCACATCCCGTTTCCGTCCTCGGAGGTGTTCCGCACCCTGCCCGACCGCGAGCGCCTCCTCGAGGGCCTGCTCGGCGCCGACCTCGTCGGCTTCCACACCTTCGCCTACGGGCGCCACTTCGCGACCTCGGTGCTGCGGATCCTCGGCGTGCAGAGCGAGGTGGACGTCATCCCGTGGCGCAGCCGCGAGGTCCGCATGGGCGTGTTTCCCATGGGCGTCGACGCCACCGCCCTCGCGCGCGCGTCGGCGCACGCCGACGTCGAGGAGCAGACCCGGAAATGGCGGAGCGACGGCACCGTCCGGCTCC
>JANNPN010000352.1:0-12688 GCA_031400185.1 Polyangiaceae bacterium | reverse complement strand
ACGTGGTCGTGCAAGCCGAGGGCGGGAGCCCGGCCGCCATGCCCGAGGGCGTTCCCGCGTTCATCACCTGGGTGGCGGGGCCGCTGGAGCTCTTCGGCGGCATTCTCGTGATGATCGGCCTCTTCACGCGGCCGGTTGCCTTCGTCATGAGCGGCCTCATGGCATTCGCCTACTGGATGGGACACGGGACGAAGGCGCTGCTTCCCGTGATGAATCAGGGCGAGCTCGCCGCGCTCTACTGCTTCGTGTTCCTCTTCATCAGCGCGCGCGGCTCGGGGATCTGGAGCCTCGACGGGGGCGACTAGTTCACAAGGGGGATCTCTCCCCCTTCGCGAGAGCGGCAAAGCCGCCCTCGCTCATCCCCCGGCTCGCTACGCTCGGCCTCGCGCTGCGCGCTCGGAGGGCGTTGTCTTGGGTCAGCTTCCTAGTCGGGGCCGCGTCTTCGGGCGAGCTTGACCGCGGCGGGCTGGCGGGTTGAGGGTCGCTTCTACGCTCGGCGACACGCCCATTCCGTGGCGCCGCAGTCACGCGAGCTGCCTCGCTCCGAATCGACCCTCCACCCTGCAAGGCGCGGCACCGCCGCCGCTCGGGTCAGACGACGAGTTCTGCTAGCTCGCGCAGCAGCGTGCGGAGCGCGGTGCGGGTGTGCGCATCGACGAGGATGCCGCGGGCGTCGAGCTTCTTGCGGACGAACGGCACGATGAGGCCGCCGGCCGGCGGGAGCTTGGCCTGCATCGCGCGGAGCGTGAGCAGCAGCGACGCGTGCGCCTTGTCGCCGCCGAGGTCGGACGGCGACGAGCTGATTGCCGCCGTTGGCTTCCCGGCGAAGTCGCCCGAGGCGACCGTCCAGTCGAGGGCGTTCTTCAGCACCCCCGGCACGCCGAACGCATACTCGGGCGTCGAGATGACCACCGCGTCGGCGGCGGTGAGCGCGGCACGGAGGCGGGCGACCGGCGCGGGTGCGACGTCGCCTTCACGGTCGCGATCCGGGTGGAACGGCGGGATGCTCTCGAGCTCGTCGTAGACCGTCACGGTCGTGCCCGCCGGCGCGAGGTCGTGGATCGCGACGAGGATCGCGCTCGCGGACGACCCGGCGCGCAGGCTTCCCGAGATCGCGAAGAGCTTCACCGCGATCCGGGGTCCGCGGCGGCGTAGCCGCGGTCGGTGAGCGTCATGAAACAGACGATCCCGATGTCCAGATCCGCGACGTCGACGTTCACGAGGAGCGGGACCGCGGGTTGCGTCACGTCGGCTGCTGGTTCTGCCGTTCCCACAGGAACACCATGAAGTCGGTGATGCCGGGATCGTGGCCGAGCTGCATGAACAGCGTCGTCGCCTGGCCGCGGTGGTGCGTCTGGTGATTGAAGAAGTGCGTGACGGCCTGCCAGAGCGGGTGCGCGCGGGCTCCGCCGTTCATGCTGCTGTACGCGATCGGCCCGGCGAGCGTCTCCTCGGTGAACCCGCCGACCCACGCCTCGATGTGCCGGTCGGTCTTCTCACGCTCGCGCCGGAGCGTGTCGAAGTCCGCGTACAGGACCTGGTCGTGCATGCCGATCTGGATCGGGTTGCCGTCGCGATCGCGCGAAAGGCCGACGTCGGGATCCTTCGTGAATCGCCAGAGCCAGATGCGGTCGGCCCAGAGGACGTGCGCGAGCGTGCCGTGCAGCGAGCCGAAGAACGCGCCAACGTCGCGCGTGCGGTCCGCCTCGTCGAGCGTCGCGGCGAGGGCGTAGAGCTTGTCGTTCATCCACGAGTTGTAGCGGGCGAGTGCGCGGTACTGTTCGACGAAGCTCATGACTCCTCGGTCACGATCGCGTCCGCCTCGATCTCGACGAGGATCGCCGGATCGATGAGGCGGCGCACCTCCACCATGCTGGTCGCCGGGCGGATGTCGCGGAAGACCTCGCCGTGGGCGCGGCCGATCTGCTCCCAGTCGTCGATGTTCACGACGAACATGCGGGTCCGGACGACATCGGTGAGGCGCGCGCCGACGCGAGTGAGGGCGCTCTCGATGTTGCGGAGCACCTGCACGGTCTGGGCGTACGGGTCGCCGACGCCGACGATCGCGCCGTCGGGCCCGGTCGCCGTCGTGCCGGAGACGTGTACGCTCGCGCCGATGCGGACGGCGCGCGAGTAGCCGACGATCGGCTCCCAGCGGGTGCCGGTCGAGACGTTCTGGCGGGAGCTCATGCCGACGGTTCTACGGAGCGCGCCGGCGTGATGGTAGGGCTCGCTCAGAAGGGGGATCGCGCGCGCTGCGCGCCTGGAGCTCCATGGTGGGGGAACGTTCAGGCGTCGTCGCGTTCGTCGATCTCCAGGTGGAACCGGTGGAGGAAGCGGCGCACGATCGGCGCCATCAGGACGGCGACGATGCTCAGGAACGCGACCCCGCTGAAGATGGCGTACGCCGACGCGAACAGCTTGGCGGTCGTCGACGACAGCGGGTCGACCGGGCCCATGCCGGTCAGGATCATCGACGCGTTCAGCAGCGCGTCGACCCAGGGAAGGTCGGCGGTCACGTGGTATCCGACGACGCCGATCGCGAGCGACACGGCCACCATCGCGGCGGCGAGCGCGGCGTTGGCGGCGAGCCGGGCCGCGAAGGCGGCCGGCGGAAGGAGGGCCGGCCGGCGTTTCCTCACCACGCGACGGCTCCGGGCGCCGCGGCCGTCTGCGTCGTCGCGAGCGTGGAGATCGTCGTCGGCGCCGCCCGGCCGCGTACGGTGACCGTGCCGAGCCCGCGGGTCGGGAAGCGCGCCTCGACCGCCGCCTGGGTCGCCTCGTTCATGAGGAGGCCGACGTCGTACTCCTTCGTCAGGCTCTGCAGGCGCGCGGCGAGGTTCACGACGTCGCCGAGCACCGTGTAGTTCAGACGCTCCGACGACCCGACGTTCCCGGCGATGACGGTGCCGGTCGCGATGCCGATCCCCATGCGGAGCGGCGCCGCCGGCGCGCGCTCGATGTTCAGCGCGTCGAGCGCCTGCATCATGCCGATCGCCGCCGCGATCCCGCGTTCGGCGTGGTCCGGCAGGTCGAGCGGCGCGCCGAAGACCGCCATGATTTCGTCGCCGACGTACTTGTCGACGATGCCGCGCTCCAGCTCGATCGCATGCGCCATGCGGCTCAAGAACGCGTTCAGGAGCTCGAGCAGCGCCGTCGGCGTGAGGCGCTCGCCGATCGCGGTCGAGTCGCGGAGGTCGGCGAAGAGCACGGTGACCTCGCGGAGCTCGCCGCCCAGCTCGAGGCCGCGCGCGAGCAGCTCGTGCGCGACCTCCGGAGAGACGACCTTGTCGATCATGGAGCGGATGCGCGCGCGCTCCGCGAGGCCGCCCGTCATCTCGTTGAAGGAGGTCGCGAGGAAGCCGATCTCGTCGCGGCGCGCGACCGCGACGCGGTGGTCGAGGTTGCCGCGCAGGACCTCGCGCATGCCGGTCACGAGCGTGCCGATCGGGGCCGTCACGCCGTGCGCGATCGCGACCCCGACGCCGAGCGCGACCAGCAGCGCGCCGATCCCGATCATGGTCATGCGGCGGCGGAGCGAGCGCGTCGGCGCGAGCGCCTCGTCCCACGAGCGCTGCACGAGCGCGTGGAGCGGCGAGGGCAGGCTCGCGGCGACCGGGACGAGCAGCGAGAGGTGGCGGCCGGTCGGGAGCTTGCTGAAGAACGGCTCGCTGCCGCCGTGCGCCGGGAGCACGAGGCGCCCGCGGGTCGCCGGGTCCCAGGACGACGCGAAGAGACGCTCGGCCGTGAGGAACGTGACCGACGAGCCCGTGCGCACTTCGAGGGCGCGTGCGGTCGAGTCGTCGATGGCGGCGCCGAGCACGAGGAGCCCGATCATGTCGGGGCCGAGGACCGGCACCGCGACGAGCTGCACCAGGCCGTCGCCGACGGCCGCGATCGCCGCGGCCGGCTTTCCCGTCGCGCGCGCGGTCACGATCGGTGCGCGCTCGGCGGCGTTGCTGCCCGCGGGCTCGCGCCCGGCGGCGTCGGCGAGCATGCGCCCGCTCTCGTCGAGGATCCAGAGGAGGTCGACGTCGCTCCGCGCGCGGTAGTTCACGGCGACGGTCGCGAGCGTCGCGGGGTCGTAGGTCGCGAGGGCGCGTTTCAGGGCGAAGTCGCCGGTGAGCAGCACGCTGTTGGAGGTCAGGCGGTCCTCGCGCTCGGCGAGGAGTTGCTGGAAGACCGCGCCCGTCACCATGAGCTCGCTCGTGAGCGAGCGCTCGGCTTGCCGGCTCACGACCTGCTCGACGAGCGAGAGGGTCACGAGGAGGAGCGCGATCACGAGCGCGGAGAAGGCGACGAAGATCTTGGTGCGAAGGCGGCTCGTCGCCCACCAGGTCACGGCTGGCCTCGGTCGCCGTGGGTCGCGGGTCGGGCCTTCTCCGGCTTGACCGCGATCGTAAACGTCACGTCGGGTGCGCCGGTCTCGGCCACCGTGAGGCGCTGGGTCGCGTCGTCGAGCGAGGTCTCGCTCGCCTCGTGCCAGGCGGCCACCGTGACCTCGCCGCTCGGTACGTCGCGCAACGTGAAGGCACCGCCGTCGTCCGTCGTCGCGAACGACGACGTCGGGACGACCAGGATCACGCCCATCATCCAGTCGTGGATGTTGCAGCCGACCTTCACGACGCCGGGCGCGTCGAAGAGCACCGGCGCCGCCTCCTCGCCCTTCGTGAGCGGCAGGTCGAAGCTCTTCACGCGCGAGAAGGAGTAGACGTGGTGGTGGATCTGATCGTGGTTCGGAAAACGCACCTCGGTGCCGATCGCGATCGGGAGCACGTGCGGCACGAACTGCTTGTCGACCTGGTCCATGACCGCGCTCTTCGGCGGGGTGCCGGCCGGCGCTGTCGCGGCCGGCGTCCGCACGAAGACGACGGCGCCCGCGACGCCCGTGCCGTCGGTCGCGACGACCCGGCCGCGGAGCTCGCCGGCGTCGGCCGTGCTCGACCCGACCGCCGCGACCGCTGAGAGAAGGACGACGGCGAGCCCCAACGCGCGCGACATGCGGGCTCCGTACCAGGCGATCCGCCATTGATGCAAAAGTCGCCGCAAGCCACGCCGGCGCGCGCCGCGCGCCGCGCGCGCTGCGCTGGTGATCGCCACGCGCGGCGCGCTGGTATGCGCCGCCCGCGGTGCGCTGGTGATCCCGCGCGGTGCGCTGGTGATACATGCGCGCGGCGGCTAGCGTCCGCCCGTGCCGCCCCGTCGCTACCTCGCCCCCGGTCTCGCGACGCGCATCTTCAATCGGTTGCCGATGGGTCTCGCACGTCTCGGCGTCAGCGTGTGGGGCTCCCGGACCCTGGCCGTCCGCGGCCGCACGTCCGGCGAGTGGCGCACGGTACCCGTGAATCTCCTCGAGCACGACGGCGCGCGCTTTCTGGTCGCCCCGCGCGGCGAGACGCAGTGGGTGCGGAACCTCCGCGTCGCCGGCACCGGCGAGCTCCGCCTCGGCCCGCGCCGCGAGCTCTTTTGTGCCCACGAGCTCGCCGATGCCGATAAGCCGCCGATCCTGCGCGCGTACCTGAAGCGCGGGGCCTTCGAGGTGAACCAGTTCTTCCCGGGCGTCGGCGCCGACGCGCCCGATGCCGACATCCAGCGGATCGCGCCGGACTATCCGGTCTTCCGGATCGAGTAGTAGTTCACAAGGGGGATCTCTCCCCCTTCGCGAGAGCGGCAAAGCCGCACTCGCTCATCCCCCGGCTCGCTACGCTCGGCCGCGCGCTGCGCGCTCGGTGGGCGGTGTCTGGTCACGCGCTTAGCCGCGGAGGGCTTCGCAGATCGCCGTGACGTGGCGCTGGTCGGTGCCGCAGCAGCCGCCGACGACGCTCAGGTTCGGTAGCTTGGCGGCGAGCTCGGCATAGCGGCGCGCCAGGTCGGCAGGATCGCCGATGTCGAGCTCGGTCGCCTGGTCGAGCTCGGCGTGGCTCTTGGTCGAGGCGTTGGCGCGAAGCCCTCGGATGCGGGTCGCCCACGGCGCACCCGGCCTGAGCACGTCTGCAAAGTGCGTCGGGTGCGCGCAGTTGATCATGTAGTAGGCGGGGGCGTTGCCGGTCGCGGCGTCGACCTCCTCGATCGCTTCCTGCAACGACGCGCCGTTCGGGAGCCGGCCGTCGGTCTCGACGGTGAACGAGAGCGCGACCGGCATGCCGGCCGCTTGCGCGGCGCGCGTCACACCGATCGCCTCGTTCGGATACGTCATCGTGATCGCCGTCACCATGTCGGCGCGGGCGTCGCGAAACGTCGTCGCCTGCGTGCCGTGGTAGCGCTCCGCCTCCGTCGCGCTCATGAAGCTCTCGGGGTTGTAGCCGTCGCCGCGTGGGCCGATGCAGCCGCTCACCACCATCGGGGTTGCCGCCGACTCGTGCTGTGCCC
The DNA here is from genome assembly GCA_031400185.1 of Polyangiaceae bacterium. Classification (GTDB taxonomy): domain Bacteria; phylum Desulfobacterota; class Binatia; order UTPRO1; family UTPRO1; genus UTPRO1. The sequence continues at coordinate 6,319 of JANNPN010000352.1, read as the reverse complement.
GGACCTCGTGCAGCAGCGCCACCGCGCGCTGGTTCGCGTCGCGGAGCGCGTCGTCCGAGTACCCGAGCTTGGCACCCCAGTCGCTGCTCGCGCGCCAGGTCGCGCTCTCGAGCACGCAGCCGACGCCGAGCTGCTTCGCGAGCGCCGCGTACGAGCCGAAGTACCTGCGGAGCGCGAGCTCGCCCGCGGTGTCTTTCAACAGATGGAACGCCGCGAAGTACGGGAGCTCGAGGCCGTCGAGGTAGATGAGGGTCGTTTCGATGCCGCCGTCGGTCAGGAAGAGCGAGGGACCGAGCTGCGGCAACGCATCACGATGGCGTGCGGAAACCGTCATGCTGCGGACTAGTACCGTCCGCGCACCGGCCGCTCAACCCCGGACGTGGCCTTGGCTAAGCGGCTTCTTCGCGCGGCGCGAACGGCCCGAGTTGCCGCCGCTCGAGCTCCTGCGTCAGCAGGCGGCGCAGGCGCTTCCGGCCGAAGAGCGTCAGCACGGTCGTGCCGAAGTAGCCGTACGGGAGCTTCGGGCTCTCCTCGAAAAAGCGCAGCTGCTGGAACGGCCGCGACGCGTACGCGTGGTGGTCGGCGTGCCGCGAGAGACCGACCAAGGTGTAGAGCGTGAACCACGAGTCGGTGTCCCACGAGTCGATCGTGCGGACGCGGCGGGTCGTACGCGCGAGCCCCCAGTGCTCGAAGTAGTTGACGGCCTCGAGGAGCCGGATCGCGAGCAGGGCCTGCAGCACGAAGATCGCGAAGGCCCCGGGTCCGAGCGTGACGAGGATCGCCGCGGCGATGCCCCACTCGAGGACGAGCCCGTGGACGACGCGGCTCCGCAGCATCCGCGGATCCCACCACCGCATGTCCACGTCGCCGAGGCGCTTCGCCTCGATGCGCCACGCGCTCCGGAACTGCTGCGGCACGGTGCGGAGGAAGAACGCGCCGGGCCATTCGCCGAAGCGCGCGGTCGCCGGGTCCGCGTCGGTGCCGACGCGCGCGTGATGCCCCCGGACGTGCTCGGTGTAGAAGTGCTCGTAGAGCGTCGACACGAGCATCAGCCGCCCGAGCTGCTGCATGAAGGACGACGCGCGGTGGATCAGCTCGTGGGCGACGACGAATCCGGAGTATCCCGAGTTCACGCCGACCAGCAGGAAGCCGACGAGCGTGTCGGTCGTGAAGAAGCCGTGCACCGCGACCATGCGCACGAGCAGCGCGACGTTCGCCATCTGCAGGAAGAAGAGCGCGTAGAGGACGCCGTCGAACGGCCAGCCCGGCATGGCCGCGAGCGGCTGGCGATCCTCGCGCGGGCTTCGCATGTCGAGCACGATCGACCCGATCAGCACGAGCAGCCAGGGCAGCGACCCGTACCAGGCGTGCGGCGCCGACAGGAGAAAGAGGAACGACGCGACCGGCAGGACGAAGCAGAGCAGGTGCAGCGCCCAGATCTTCGCCGTCGCCACCAGGCGGGCGGCCGGCATCTCGGTGGTCTCCATGGCGGCGTCCATTTCTTCATCCCCCGTGACTGCGGTTCACATACGTCGTCGTATGTGGGGATACATTTGCTGCATACGGGCTCGTATGTCAAGAAGGGAAAATCGTGGGGGATCAGCGAGGTAGAAGGTCAGAAGCGAAGCAGGAAACACGGGAGGCGCTGATCGATGCCGCGCTCGCCGAGTTCGCCGAGCACGGCCTCGACGCCCCGAGCCTCGACGCGATCTGCGCCCGGGCCGGCTACACCCGCGGCGCCTTTTACGTGCACTTCCGCGATCGTAACGACCTCATGGTAGCCGTCGTCGAGCACGCGATGACCGTCTTCATGGACACCGTGATCGCCACCGGCGGCGCGGGGAACGATCTCGAGCGCACGATCGACCGCTTCGCCGGCGCCGTCGCTGGGACGATCGGCGGGAGCGGCGCGCCAACCCAGCTGCCGCTGCCCGCGGGCGTCTCGTTCGCGCGCGTCCTCGAAGGCGTCATGCGCGACCCACGCCTCAAGACGGGCTTCACGAATCTGCTCGCGGCCGCGACCGCGCGGCTCGGCGCCGTCACCAAGGAAGAACAGGACGCTGGCGCCGCGCGCCGCGACGTCGACCCATTCCACGCCGGGGGGCTGCTGGTGCTGGTCGCTCTCGGCGTCATGGTGGCGCTCGACGTCGGCTTGCCGCTCGACCCCGTCGCACTCCGCGACACCGTCGTTCGGCTCCTCGCGCGCGGCGTCAGTAGCGAAAGCGGTAGCTGAATTGCCAGCCGCCGTCCGACGGGTCGTCGAAGCCCGTTGCCGGACGATGGCTCGTGATGCGCATGTACTCGATCGCGACGCGATGGCGGAGGCCGATCTCGACGAGGTACGCGAACGTGAGCGCGTACCCGTGCTCGCGCGTGATCGGCGCACCGTCGTGGTCGTCGATGCGGAAGAAGTCGTAGCGCGCCGTCACGCGGTGCCGTTTGTAGTCGAGTGACAGGAGCGCGTAGACGGCGCGAAACGCGCTGTCGAACGCGTTCACCTTGGTGTTCGTGACGCCTTCCATGTACTGCGTCGCGAACGTCACGTGCGAGACCGGGTGCACGAGCGCGCCGACGGTGCCGAAGCGGGTCGACCATCCGCCGTCGCGATCCTGCGCGCCGAGGTTGTCGAAGTACCCGAGCGAAAGCTCCGCGACGTTCCGGCGATCGGCGAGCAACGCCCGGGCGTACAGTGCGGGCCGGCCGTCGTCCTCGCTGAAGACCGCGGTCGTGCGGCCGCGGGTCGGGAGCGGCAGCTCGACGTTCACGCCGGCGAGGTAATCGCTCAGCACCCAGCCGCGCTGTGCGAGGAGCGCGCCCAGATTGTCGCTGCCGAAGCCGAAGCCGGCGACGACGTCGAGGCGGAGCGCGTCGCCGAGGCGCCGCCACCACTCCCCTTCGACGCCCGTCGAGCGCATCTCCTCCCATTGCCACGTGCCGAGCGCCGACGGCGTCAGCGTGTAGGCCGGCGTCCATGCGGGGCCGCTGTGCTCGATCGAGAGCGGCGGGTTCATCGTCCCCACCTGCACGCCGTAGCCGTTGGCGGCGTCGCCCCCATTCGCGGCGGAGGAACGCTTCGATCAACAGCGGCCGCGTGCTCGAGTCGGCGTCGGTCTCGAGCTCGAGCTGCGCCCGCGGGACGATCCCGAACGGCAACGACCCGCCGATCTCGAGCGCCAGGTGCGACAGCACGACCCGCGTGTCGCGCCCCGCGCCGTCGCCGTTCGGATTCCCGCCGTAGCGGCCCTTGCCACGCCCGCGATCGGTCCACCCGAGGTCGCGGCTGCCGTGCACGACGCGCGTGTCGAGGAGGCCGCGCAGGCGAACCGGAAGCTCGGCGGCGAGTGTGTAGTCGTCGGCGTCGAGCGCGTAGTCGTCGGCGCGTGCGACCGCGCAATAGCCTGCGATCGCGATGAGGCCGACCGCGACGAGCGTAGGGAGTCGAGTGAACGTGGGGCAGTGAATATGCGCCGTCTCAGGGCAGCTCAAGAAGCGGGGTCGAGCCCGTCGGAAATCGATTGCCACCGCGATCGCTCCTTTGATACGAGCGTCCCTCTCCCGATGCGGCGCGCTCGTTCGGTTGTCTCCCTCTTGGTGCTGACGTTCTGCTTCTCGACCACTCCGGCGGTCGTCGACGCTCGCTTGGAGGATGCCTCGGCGCGGAAGGCGGCGCTGAAGTGCCAGCAGGCCCTGCTGAACGCGGCCGCCCGCTTCTTCAAAAAGGAGCTCGCCGCGCTCGCGAAGTGCAGCAACAAGTCGGTGGAGTGCGTCCACAATCCGGATCCCGCCAAACGCGCCGAGTGCCTGGGGAAGCTCGCGGCGAGCAATCCTTGCAACGAGACCCTGAAGAAGGTGCTCACGCCGTTGCAGAGTGAGTTCGGAACCACCGTGGCGAGCGCGTGCAACGGCCTCGATCCCTCCGAGCTCACGGACGCAGCGGGGCTCGGCTTCGGGCTCCTTGACCCTGAGTGTTCCTCGATCGGCTTCGATGCGTCCGACGCCGGGGGCATCATCGAGTGCCTGGGTCGCGTCTACCGTCGGAGCATCGAGAGACTCTTCGCGATCCAGGCCCCGCGGACGCGCGAGCTGTTCCAGGCCACCGGCATCGACGTCACGGGGCTCAGGGATCTCCCGGGCTATAAGGGTTGCCAGGGCTGCAGCGTCACGCCGGGCGATCCCGAGCAGGAAAAAGCGTAGCGCAAGGACTTGCGCGCCTGTTCAAAAGCCATTGCGACGGCCGGTCAATCGTACGCGTCGACGGCTGCCCGCGTGCTCAGCAAATGCGCCCTCGCGCTCTTTCAATGCGATCAGAGCGTCAAGCCGCTCGAGGGCGCGAAGCTCGTGACCTGTCTCGCAAAGGCGGAGAGCAAATGCGAGCAAGCGCGCATCAAGGCGGGTGTCGCCAAAGCGAAGGTGAACGCGAAGGTGAAGGTCGCATGTGCGTCCGCGGAGTCGGCGGCGCTCGCTCCGGAAGGAAGCAACCTCAAAGCCTTGGCGTGCGAGTGCAAGGCGGTGAACGTCGACGACGTCGCGTCGCTCGACCAGTACCTCGCGTGCTCCGAGCTGCACCACGAATGTCGCGTGGCGCAGCTGATCAAGTTCGCCGTGCCGCGCCTCGATACGCTCCTCGCACAGACGCAGATCACGCCGACGCTCCAGGACATCCTGTGCGACGTGCCGACCGACGAGGAGGCGCAGCTGACGTCGCGTGCAGTGGTCGGCGGCTGCAAGCTGTGTCGGTTCGTGCGCGCGATCCGAGCGCGCTTTCGAAGCCCCGCGTTTCCATTCGGGGTCCTCACCAAGCGAGCCAACCTGAACACGCGCCCGGCGACCGCCCGCGAGATCGCGCGCCTCACGGCGCCGCGCGCGACCGCCCCCGCGACGATCACGAGCATCGAAGGGGACCAGTCGTACGCACCCGGGCGGTCCGGCGAGATCGTCGTCGGCTACACGACGGCGGCAGCCGGCACGACCGCTGTCCGCGCGACAAACCCGAAGCTCTTGATCGGCGTGCAGCGTCTCGACGGGTCGCTCGTCGCAAACGAGGTCTTCGAGGTCGACCTCGAAACGATCGTCCAGAAGACCGAGTTGACCGTCGCGTATTCACCCGACGTCCTCGGGGAGACGGGCTGCAGCTTCCGGCTCGTGTTCGGCGTCGAGGGCATCGCGGACGGAGACTTCACGCCGTTCGACCTCGCCGCGAGCGAGTGCGTCATCAACGGGATCCCCGAACCCGAAGAGGATTGCGACGACGGCAACGCGCTCGAGGGTGATGGTTGCGACAATAACTGCACGGCCTCGCGTTGTGGAAACGGCCGCCCCGCGGGCGCTGAAGAATGCGATGACGGCAATCTGGAGGACGCGGACGGATGCTCGTCGGAGTGCAAATTCCCGGGTCCGACACCTCGCCCGACTGCAACGCAGCTGCCGACCCCGACACCGACGGAGACGGTGACCCCTCAGGTGACGGCGACTGCCGCGACGCCGACAGCGACGCGCACGCAGACGCCAACCGCCACTCTCACGCCGCTTCCGACCCTGACGGCGACGTTGACGAGGACGGTTACGCCCACGGCGTCGACGACTTCAACCTCGACGCCAACATCGACGCCGAGCGTGACCGTCACGATCACGCCGACGCCCACGGTGACCCCGACGCCGACGAGTACACCGCCGCCAGGTCAGCCCCTACAGACTGGACAAAAGGCTTGCTACGACGCGTCGGCGAGCCCCGTTTCGTGCGGCGGCACCGGCCAAGACGGCGAGTTGAGGCGTGGCCTCGCGCGCAGCTACACCGACAACGGTGACGGCACCGTGACGGACAATCAGACGGGGTTAGTGTGGGAAAAGCTCGCCGACGACGGCGGTATTCATGACAAGGACAACGTCTATACGTGGAACGATGCGTTTGCGGTCAAAGTCGCGGCACTAAACTCGGCGAACTTTGCCGGTCGCTCCGACTGGCGTCTTCCCAACGTCAACGAACTCGCCAGTATCGTCAACTACGGAGAAGTTCTTCCTCCCATCGATGGAGTGTTCAATTCCTCATGTAACGAGGATTGCACCGTGCTCGAGTGCAGCTGCACGGTCGCCGGCCCGTATTCAACTTCGACCACAGGGGTTAATAAGAACGCGGCCTGGTTGGTCGATTTCAATTTGGGCGCGATAGTTACGGTCGGAGGTTCGGGCGGAAACACGTACGAATCCGACCTCACGTATGCTCGCGCCGTGCGCGCCGGAGGTGGGCCAGGACGGCAGGGGCAACGCCTCAAGACGGGACAAACGGCTTGCTACAACGCCCTGGGGAATGTGATCTCGTGCG
>JANNPN010000349.1:0-44734 GCA_031400185.1 Polyangiaceae bacterium | reverse complement strand
AAGCCAGAGAGGCTGCGGCGTGCTGTCCGCGCTGGGTGATCCGAACCCGGCCGACCGTAGAAGCCATCCCCGACCCGCCCGCCTGCTGCCACCGCTACCGCCTGCTGCCACCGGTAGCTCGCTCGTCGCGCGGCGAGGGAGAGATCCCTCGCAATGGATGGCGGCCTAGCGGAGCGCCCAGTCCGGCGAGTCGTCGAGCGCCGGGCTGCTCCCGAGCGTCGCGGGGCCCGAGCCGTCCGCTTTGATGGTGACGATCTCCGACTGCAGGCCGTCGGGTGGCGCCACCGACCGGACGTAGACGAGCCACCGGCTATCGGGCGCCCATGCGGGCAACGACGCGTTCACCCGCCCCCCGGGCCCGAACGAGCTCGTGATGCGGGTCAGGCCCGTGCCGTCCGGATTGATCGTCCAGATCTCGTAGTACGGGAACGACACGCTGTCGCGACGCGCGAACGCGATCTTCTTGCCGTTCGGAGCCCACGCGGGCTCGATCTCGTCGGTTTCCTCCGAGGTGTTGGTGATGTTCACCTGATTGGCGCCGTCGTCGTCCATGATGAAGATGTCGGGGTTCAAGCAGCACGCGCCGACGTAGCGAACGAAGGCGATCCGCCGGCTGTCGACGCCCCACGTCGGACTCTCCTCTTCATCGAAACTGTTGGTGAGATTCACCTTGTTGGCGCCGTCGACATCCATCGCGAGGATGTCGGTGTCCGACGACGCGCCGCCGGTGATGATCCGCCGGACCCAGGCGATGCGTCGGGCGTTCGGCGAGTAGACGGGATCGCCGTCCGGCTCGATCGACGACGTCAGCCGTCGCAAGCCCGTGCCGTCGGGGTTCATCGAGAAAATGTCGCTGTTGGTCGTGCCGCCCGGCGGGAGCCGCGAGAACGCGATCTTCCTTCCGAATGGCGACCAGGTCGGGTCCAGGTCGGCGAGGCCGTTGTTGGCCGTCAGCTGTTTCAGATCCGTTCCGATCGCCGTCATCACGAAGATCTCGGCGTCGCCCTCCGGATTGCCGAGACCGCTGCGGTTGCTCGAGAACACGATCAGGTCGTTCTCGAGCTTCTTCGGACGGTCGACGGTGACCGGCGGCTCGAAGAACGGCAGCGGCTGCCAGTCGGGTGACTCGGCGGCGATGGCCAAGTCAGTAATCTTCACCGGATTGGCCCCGCTGGCGTCCATCACCCAGATGTTGTCGTTGTTGCCATTGCGGTTGCTCGCGAAAGCGATCTTCGTACCGTCAGGCGAGAACACGGGCTGGAAATCGTTGCTTGCATTGTTGCTGATGTTCGTTCGCGACGAGCCGTCGGGCTTCATCGTGAACAGTTCGTTCTGAAAACCGACCTGCCCGTAGAACGCGAGCAGCTGGCCGTCGGGAGACCAGACCGGTTGGCGCTCGTTGTTGTTGCCGTTCAGGGCCGTGAGGTTCACCGGGTTCGAGCCGTCCGCGTTCATGACGTAGACCTGAAAGCCCGCGCCCTGCTTCTCGAAGGCAATCCGGTTTCCGTCGGGGGACCAGGACGGAAAGATCTCGCCGCCGGTCAGCGTCGTGAGCTTCGTCTGCCCCGTGCCGTTCGCGTTCATGACCCAGATCGCGAGGTCGAAAAGGCCGCCGCCTCGCGCCGACGTGAATGCGATGCGCGTGCCGTCGGGCGACCACGACGGCGTCTCGTCGATCGCCGGGGTCTTCGTGAGGTTCACGACGTTCGACCCGTCGGCGTCCATCACGTGGACCTCGTAGTCGCCGCTCAGGTTGCTCGAGAACGCGATCTTCGTGCCGTCCGGTGACCAGACGGGGCTGTACTCGTCGGCGCTGTTCGTCGTGATCTGCTGGAGGTCGCTCCCATCCGCTTCCATGGTGAAGATCTCGTAGTCGTCGTCCGCGGGATTCCCGGGGTTGGGCGGGATCGACACGAAGACGATGCGGCCGTTCAGGCCCGCAACGACGGCTGCCGCGGGTCGGGGCGCGATCGTGGTGGCCGCAACGGCGAGCAGGACGGGGACGAGAGTGTTCCGGATGCCGGCGGCCGCGATCATGGGTTCACCTCGCGCACTGTCCTACCCTCGTGCGGCGCGCGATACCACTTCGGGCAATTCGGCACGTCGGGGAGCGCCAGCACGGGCCCTTCACTGATGTTCTCCGCACCGGCGCTGGTGTTCGTGTACCTCTCCTGCTACCGGATGCGGATTCTGCTGCAGGACACGTAGCTTCACCGTGATTCGACCAAGGAGACCTCCCATGCATCGCACCTTTCCCGCTGCGCTCGTCGCGGCAGTCCTGGTGTCCGCGCTCACCCTCACCGCCTCGGCACACGCCGCAGAGGAGAAGAAGACCATGGCCAGTACCGACCCGGCGATCGTCGCGATCGACAAACAAATCGCCGACCTGAAAATCGACAAGTCCAATGCGGGCTGGAAGAAGCGCCTGACGAAGCCGACGCAAGTGAGCTTCACAGCGGGCAAGAAGTACCTCTGGATCCTCGACACCACCAAGGGACCGATCGAGGTCCAGCTGCTCGCCGACAGCGCCCCGATGCACGTCACGAGCACGATCTACCTGACCAACCTCGGCTTCTACGACGGCCTGAGCTTCCATCGCGTGATCCCGGGCTTCATGGCCCAGGGCGGCGATCCGAGCGGGAACGGCACCGGCGGTCCCGGCTACCAATACGACGGGGAGTTCAAGGGCGGAGCCAAGCACGACAAGCCCGGCATGCTCTCGATGGCGAACGCGGGACCGGGCACGGACGGCAGCCAGTTTTTTCTCACCTTCGTCCCCACCGGCTATCTCGACGGCAAGCACACGGTGTTCGGCGAGACGGTGAAGGGTACGGAGACCCTGAAGGCGCTCGAGAGCGCGGGCTCCGCGAGCGGCGCGACCAAAGAGAAGCTCGAGATCAAGAAGGCGACGATCCGGGTCGAGTAACGCGCCCGGGTTCGGCGCGTCCCCGTTCCGACCGGCGCGGCGGACGTCGTGGGAGCGGCAGCCGTTTCAACACGGTGGCCGCGTCTGACAACTGGAAGCAGCGAGCGCGAGGGGTGGCTGATCCAGTGCGTCAAGTGCAGCTCCCGAGCGCGTACCTCTCATCGAGTCCGCCGGAGATCACGACATCGCGCGGCACCACTGCCATGGCGGCGGTGAAGCTCTTCCCGCCTCCCGACGGTCCCGCTGCGGCGTGCTGTCTGAGGATCTCCTCAGCGTCCTCCACGCGGCTCGCTCCAAGTCGACGCAGCGCGATCGTCGGCGCTAGCTCGCACGCCGCACCAGTCCCGATCGATCGGATGTCCGCGCGAACGGTCACCCGCGCCGCCCCGTGTCTGGACAATTGGACCCTCGAGGTCCCACATGACCAACCCGCGCCCTTCTTCGCTCACCATCAGCGTGGCGTACGGCTTGCAGCCGTTCGTCGCTGGACGCCATGTCTCTCTGGGACCAGCTACCGGCCGACGCACGCGACTCTGGATCGCTCGACGGCCTGCGTTCCCTGCTCGACGGCATCGTCACGCCGAGCGCCAGCGAGCGCACTGAGGCGGACGGCAGCACGTGGCGGGTCTACACGACCGCGCTCGGCGGCAACGCGCCGCTCTCGATCGATCCGGCAACTGGCACGTTCACGCGGACTGCCGCACCGAGCGACGACACCCGCACGCTGATCGAGTTCTCCCACCCGGCGGTGGTGGTCGAACTCGCTTTGAGACTCAGCGGGTCGGGTGGATCGCTGGACGGAACGGTTCGGCTCACCGTCGAAGCGCCGGGGGCGATCGTTCGCCTGCCCTTCCTCCGCGGGGCGGTGCTCGACGCGCAAGGGCAGCTCCGTGCCGATCCGGCGAACCCCGTCGTCCGCTTCCTGCTGCCGGCGCTGCGCGTACGCGTGCTGCGGCCGGCGGACGGCGCGGTCGACGTGCGTCTGTTGTCCGCGGCGACCGGACCGGCCGTCGACCAGATCTACGACTTCGTGCGGATGGAGCCTCCGCACGCGCTCGTCGGACCGGGCGACGTTTTCGGCTTCGCGTTCCGCGCGGCGGTGCTCGATCTCTCCGGCACCGCCGGACCGAGCGGCGTTCCGCAGGAAGCGCACGCGATGCCGACGGACTGGCAGGGACTCTACCTGCCGGAGGTCCGAATCTTCGTTGCCCCGAGCGGACTCGAAGGGCTCGCGGTCAGCGCGGGCGCACGCGATCTCTGGATCGGCATCGGTCGTCATGCGGGCGTGACGGGGCTCTTCGAGGCGGAAGTCGTCGAGCGCGGTGCGCCGCCGAAGCTGCGGCTCCGATTCCAGACGCCGACGGGCGAATGGATCGGCGTACCCGACGTCGACCCGGTACCGCCCGTCCAGCTTCCGGCGGAAGCACGCGTCTACGTGGACGCCGGGGGCGGGCTCGCCTCGTTCAGATACGCGCTCAACGTCGACGGCGTCATCACGTTCGGCGACCGAGCCGACGTCGCCGTGCCGGCGGGCGGCACGATCGAGATCATCGCGGGCGTCACCGACGCCGACCAGCCTCTGAGCGTCGCGGACGTCACGAACAGCGACCCGCATACGACGAAGCGGACGATCACGGTGCAGCGACGCGCGGCCGCACCGGCCGGGGGGACCGCCGCGCCCACCGGCCACGACGTCACCGCGCGCACGACGTCGGCCACGGGCAGTCGCCTCGTCGTCGTGTCGCCGACCGCGACGGCCGCGACCGTCCGCCTGGAGCCGGAGGGCGGCGACGTTGCCTGGTCGTGGTCCGGCGGCGCGCACGTCGGCGCCACCGCAGAGGTGCCGGTCGCCGACGGTGCGCCGGTGACGGTGACGGCAATCCGCACGCGAACGGCGGCGACGCCGCCTGCGCTCGACGCGTACATGCTGTTCGACGCGCCCCACGCGGGCCCCGACGTCGTCGGCTTCGCGGACAACCCGGCGAATACCCACGCACGGCCCGCGAGTGGCGCTGCCGGATGGGGGACGTCTCCGATACTCGTCGATGCCGCCCTCCAGACACGGCTCGCCGCCATTCCGGCCGGGACGACGTGGACCGTCGAGGGATGGGCGTCGTACGACGGCGACGATTCCGCTGGCGGGCGCGCGTACAATCTGGCGCTGAGCGAGCGGCGTCGCGACGTGCTGATACGCATCCTCGAGGAGCACGGCTTCTCGGGAGGAATCACCGCGGGAGCCGCGCACGGCCATGGGCCCGCCCGCGACGGCACGAGCCCCGACGGTGGGCCGGCGCCGGCGCCGGGCGCGTCCGCATGGTGGCGCGCCCGCGCGATCGCAACGCTCGCGGCGGGGACGAGCGAAACGATCATCGGTGACTTGCAGCGTCGCCCCGCGGATGCGTTCCCCGACGTCGATCCCGCGCCGGCGCGCCCTCCGGTCCCCGACTGTTTCAGGAAGCTCGGCGCGCGCGTCGAGCTCGTGCGCGGGATTTTCGTCCGCGCCGAGCTCTACGGCGAGTTCGACGTGTGGACCGCGGCCGAGCAGCGCCTCGCGGCGTCGGTTCCCGGCTCGCCGCTCCCCGCCCGTACGAATGAGTTGGACGGGGTCTGCGCATTCCTCGTCCGGCTGCGCGTGGCCGAGGATCGCTCGTCGTGGGACGTGACGGCGGAATTCCGCGCCGTCGAGGGCGATCTCGACGGGCTCGCGAAGGTCGAAGCGGCAGCGACGGGCAACACGGGAATCAACGTCCTGGGGGCGGTCAGCGCGCTCGCGCCGCTGCTCGCCGCCGCCACGCCGCCCAATCCCACCGCGGGCGAGCTGGTGCCGCTGGTGATCCTGTCCGGCGCCGCGGTGGGCATCGGCACGAGCGGGCGACTCCAGACCCGCTATGTGATTCTCCGCGGCGGCGAGCTGATGGTGACCGACGGGCTCGTCGATCCGGCGGACGGCAGCGGACCGCGCACCACGTCGGTGAGCGTGCTGCTCGATGTCGAGACGGCGTTCACCTTCGACCTCGGGTTCATTCGCGTGAACCCCGACAGGCCGATCGTCACGCGCTACAAGGCAGTGGGGGTGCGCTCCACCTGGGAGTCGCGCCCGCGCAGCGACGGCACCGTCGAGTACGTACCGCTCCCGGTCTTCGATCCCAGTCGCGGCTACACGCTCGACGTGCCGGCCGGCGCGCTGATCGCCGCACCGCCGCTGGGCGACGTCCTGCGCGTGCTCGGCGTGCAGGTGAGCCGCGACAACCCCACCTACCTCGACGTCGAGGTCGGGATGGGCGTCGATCTCGGCATCATCCACGTCGACACGGTGCGCGTGCGGCTGCGGCTCGACCAAGCGGAGGCGCCGCAGCTCACCAAGCTCGGCGCGAGCCTCGACGTTCCGGGGACACTGCATGGCGCCGGCTACGTGGAGATCACGCCGGGCGGATTCACCGGCGCCTTCGACCTCACGGTCATCCCGTTGAACGTGCGCGCCGCCGCGCAGCTCGCGGTCGAGACGCGCGACGGCGTCACCGGCGTGCTGGTCGGCGCCGAAGTCGAGTTCCCCGTACCGCTGCCGCTGGGCAGCTCGGGGCTCGGGCTCTACGGCCTGCTCGGCGGCATCGGCGTGAACTACCGCCGCCTCGAGCCGACGGGCGTGCAGGCCCCGGCGCTCAGGTGGTTGGAGGAGCAGCTCGCACCGGCGCGCAACAGCGTCATGCACCCGGCCGGGTGGGAGCACAGCCCCGGCTCATACGCCTTCGCCGGGGGGCTGCTGGTCGGCACGCTGGAGGGCGGCTTCGTCGTGCACGCGAAGGGGATCGTGCTCATCGAGGTGCCGGGACCACGGCTGCTGCTCGTCGCGAAGGCGGACGTCCTCAAGCTGCCTCCCGCTCTGAAGAGTCAGCAAAGCGCGACGTTCCTCGCGGTGATCGACCTCGACTTCGGGCGCGGCACGATCACGATCGGAGTCGTCGCCGAGTACTCGGTGCTCTCGCTGCTCCACGTGCGTGTGCCGGTCACGGCGTTCTTCGACACGCATCATCCCGCGCAGTGGTTCGTCGACCTCGGTACCTTCAACGAGCCCGTGACGGTGTCGCTCCTCGAGGTCTTCGAGGGCGTCGGCTACCTGATGGTCCACGGCAACGGGATCGCGCACCCGCGCCTCCCGCTCGTGAGCACCGGGCTCACGATCGCCGTCGGCTTCCACCTCGAAGCCGTGCTGATGGGCAGCAAATCGGTCGGCCTCTACCTGGAGGTCGCGGCCGGCTTCGACGCGCTGGTGAGCTTCGAGCCGTTCGGCATCGGCGGATCGATCTATGCGCGCGGCGAGCTCCGGCTGTTCATCATCGGGATCGGGGTGAGCGCGGAGCTGACGGTCCTGGTCGGACGCCAGCGCCTGCCGGACAACAGCGAAGTCGAGCGCACGTACGTCCACGGCGAAGTGTGCGGCCACGTGGATTTCTTCTTTTTCAGCGTGGGCGGCTGTGTCTCGCTCACCCTTGGCAGCACGCCGCCCGACGAGCCGGTGGCACCTCCGCTGGTCGCCGGCGTGAAGCTCGTCAGCCGCTCGCCGGCGCTCCTCGAGGGCAGCGCGACCGACCGTGCGGTAGACGGCGCCCTGGCCGACGCGGTCGAACGCATCCCGCCGGGTTCGCCGCCGACCGGGACGCTCCCGACCGTCCCGCTCGACGCGGTACCGGTCATCCTGTTCGAGACGCCGCCGGCAGTCGCGCCCGGCAACGTCATCCTCGGCGGCACGGCGGCCGCGTCGAGCGGGCTGGCGGCGGACCCGTGGGTGCGGCGCGGCGATCGGTGGTGGCGCTATCGTGTGAGCAGTGTGGAGCTCGTCGGTGCGCTGCAACCGGCGACCGGACGAACACCCGCGACCTGGTGGGCGCGCGGGATGCCCGGCGATCCGCAACACGGTCCGGCGCTGGCACTGCTGTCGTGGCTTCCCACGCCGTTCTCGCGTGCGTACCCCTACGGCGAGCAGCTGACGACGACGGTCACCGAGCGATGGGGACGCATCTGCGGTCCGGTCGCGGCGGCCGCGCCCGTCCTGTGGACGTTCGACGGGCAGCCGACGGGTCCGAGCTCCGTCGGCTGGAAGCTCCGCGGCGTACCGTGGCCGGACGCCCCCGATGCGTACCGCAGCAGCCCGGTCGAGGCGCGCATGGACGTGCGCGAGCGGTGGCGATCGGGCGACGCGCTCGCCGACCTGCTGCAGGGAACCGAGCCTGCGCGCGTCGTCGGCGACGCCGTGCCATGCCCGACGCGACGCGGCGGCGAGGTCGACTCGCTCAAGGACTGGGTGGACGGGCAACCGCTCGACTTCAGCCGTGCCGCGTTGCCGACGGGTGACGCCGGCCTGCGCATGGCCGCCGAGATGCTGGCCGAGGGCGCGTCGCTGCAGGACGTGCCGGCGCGATGGGTGGATCAAAGCTGGGACCCCACGCTCGCGCGCGTTCCCCTCGAGTGTCAGGGCCGCATCCTCCGCTCACCCGTCGCCGACGACGCCGAGCCTGCACCCGACGGCGACGACGACGAGCGTCGTGCGGTGGCGGAGGCGTGGGCGCGCACGGGCTTCCAGCCGTCGGCGCTCGAGGACAGCGTGCTCTTCGCCGTCGCCGGCGGAGTGCTCGGCCTGCGCGTCTTGTTGCTCGTCCCGAGGAGCCATCTCGAGAAGCAGCTCGTGCTGCGCTTCCGGAACGCGAAGGGAAACACGATCGGCGAGCAACGCGTGAGCAGCGTCCACGCAGTGCAGGCCGGACACCCGCTCCCCGCGCAGTGGACCGACCATGCCGGCCCGTGGGCGAATCCGGTGGAGCGGGCCGGACGCATCGCTGCGCGTGTCGCGACGGCCGAGCCCGATCTGCTGGCGGTGCTCGTGAACGCCGAGGTGAAAGGTGAGACCTGGGAAGTCGAGATCGGGTGGGACCGCCACCTGACGGCGCGGAAGACGGCGCCCGCGTTCTGGGTGGTCGCGCTGGAGGGGCGCGGTGCGAGCGAGACGCGGCGGCAGTCGTGGGATCAGACGACGATCGACCGCGAGCGCTCGGCGCTGGAGACGGCGATCGCGCAGGACCCCGACGACCACGCGCTCCTCGTGCCGGGCACCGCGTACACGGTGCGCGTGCGCTGGCAGAGCGAGTCGGTGAAACAGGATGACAAGCCCGCCACCAACGCGCCCGAGAATTGGGGACCGGACCAGACCCAGGAGTACGCGTTCACGGCCGATCCGACGTCGGAGGCACCCCTCGACCTCGCGCCGTGGATCCTCGCGTCGGCCCCGTCGATGGGCGAGACGGGTGTCCTCTGCAAGGAGCCGGTGCGCCTCGCGCTCGCCACCCAAAACGTCGTGGCGCTCTTCGACGCGTACGGCGAGGAGCTGCGCGTACGACTGCGGTCGGCCACCGGCCGGCACCCCGCCCCTCCGGGCGGCGGCGCCCCCGGCGGGCCGGTTGCCATTCCGGTCGCCGTCGGGGACATCGTGACGGCGGCGCCGGCGACGCTCGCGATCACGACGCCGTGGCAGCAGGCCGTCACCGAGCTCCTCGACGACTCGTCCTGCACCACCGGCAGCGGCAGCACGACCCATCACACGATCGTCGAGCTGGCGTACGACCTCGAGCCGCTCACCGACTATCTGCTCGATGTCGTCGCGGTGCCGAAGGGCGCGCCGGACAGCGCGACCGGACGGCGCGTGCATCGCGTGAACTTCACGACCTCGCGCTTCGGCCAGGTGGCGGACCTCGCGAATCTGACGCGACTGTCGGTCGTGGAGCATCGGCTCGTCGCGAACCCCGCGCCGCTCACCGCGCTCGCGGAGCGACCGAGCGGGGATCAGGTCGACGTCGCGTTCCAGCAGGCCGGGCTCGGCGTACCGCAGGTGCCGCGATACCCGCGCGTCCAGGTACTGTGGTCGGGCGACGCGGTGCCGCAGCCCGTCGCCGTCGTCGTCGAGTGCAGCGAGTCGATGTGGCGGCGCCGCCCCTTACCACGGAAGGTCAGCGGACCGGCCGACGCCTCCGATCCCGCGCACACGTGGTGGGCGGCGGTCCCGAGCGATTGGCTGTCGCTCGCCGTGCACGCGGGAGCGGCCGGCGATCCGCCGCGCGCGACGGTGACGACGCTCGTCCACGGCCCCGGCGGGACGCGTGCCGTGGCGTTGCTCGCGCCGGGAGCGCGCAACACGGAGGTGCGTCTGGATCTCGTGCTGGCCGCGGACCCGCTCGCCGGCTCCGCCGAAAGGCGCGCCGAGGCCGTACGCATCCTGCTGCGGCAGGCGCCTTGGGAGGAGGACGCCTGATGGCGGAGCGGCTCGCATCGGCTTTCTGGTTCCGCGCCGAAGGCGCCCGCATTCCCTGGGCGACGCTGCTGAAGCGACGGGTAGCGCAGCTGGAGCGCCTCGGGGTCGTCGATGCGGCCCTCGCAGAAGCGATGGCGGCCGTCGAGCGCCGCCCGGGGGACGTGCATCTGCGGTGGTCCTGCTCGCCCCGCCTCGGCGTACCCTTCGGACCGTTCACGGTGTGGGTGCGCACGCCGAAAGACACGTTGCGAGCCGTCGAGCTGCAGATGAGTCCGCGCAGCGACGGCATCGAGCTCCGATGGGGCTTCGTCGCCGCGACGGTGGACGTCGGCTGTACGGTCATCGACGGCGCGCAGCCCGTCGCCGTGTTCGCCTCGCGCGGCGGCGGCGAGCTGACCCAGACCGTCGGCGCCGCAGCGACGCGTGCACCCGCGGGCACGCACGTCACGCTGCGGGTGCGATGCAGTGGGGCGACCCGCGTCGTCTTGCTGAATGGCCGCGCCCCGACCGTCCGGTGCGAGGATCTCGCCAGCGTCGTCAACGACGGGGCGTGGCAGCGGCTCGAGCTGGTCGGGCTGCCCGTCGATCGCCCGTGGCTCGGCACGGCCTACGACGCGAACGATCAAGGCATGCTCGCATCCCTCACCGATCCCGTCGCGGCGGCGAAGGAGCGCCTCCACCGCGGGGGCCCGCCCCTCGGCTGGTGGCCGCTCACCGAGCTCGGTCGCCTCGCACCGGCGTGGACCCCACCCGACTACCCCCGCCTGCTGAACGAAGTACGGAACGACGTCCTGCCGCGAATCGCGTCGCTCTACCGGCCCGGCGGGGTCCCGCCCGACCAGAACCTGCTCGTCGACTCACCGGCGGTCGATCCGCCGCACCAGGGCGGACGGACGTCGTCGCTGACGGCAACGGTCGCACTGCCGCCGCTCGCGCTGCTCTCGCTTCCCGCGTCTGGCGATCCGTTCCTCGCCCTCGCGACCGGGTTCGGGACCGCGTATCCGGCGGACAAGACGTCGGAAGGGTGGTCGCTCGGACGCGCCGATTTCCTCGTCACCGCCGAGTACGCGGACACGCCGCTCCGCCGCGGCCCGGCGATCGTCGCCGCGTACGTGCCGCTGCCCGCGGAGCACGACGCCATGGCATCGCCCACCACGCTCACCGCCGAGCGAGCAGGACTCGTGGCCCCGGAGCAGCGCGACGAGCCGTGGCGCGAGACGATTCGGGTCTCGTGGGATCGACCGGAAGCGGCAGCCGCCCTCGGACGTCCGTCCGGTGCAGTGGTGGCGCGCTATGCGGTTGCAGGCGGACCGACCGCCGAGTGCCTCCTCGCGCAGCGAGATGCGGGTGACTTCCGCCCGCTCGTCGTCATGCCTGACGGTCCCGCGGGCACGCCGAACTTCGCGCGCACGGCGCTCGTGGACGCGGCCGCCGTCATTCCCCTCGGCAGCGGCGGACGGCATCCTGGCTATGCCGTAGCGGTACAGGACGTCTTCGGCGTGTGGTCGCAATGGGAGGACGTGCTGTATTCCGGCACGGAGCCCATGCCGCCCTCGCCGCGCATCCTGGCGCTCGCGCTCACCACGACCTACGCAGGCTCGACGGCGTGTCCCGCGCTGCTCGAGGCCGAGCTCGCGGTCGACTGGGCGGACCGCACGCCGACACGCGTGGAGCTGACCGCGCTGTTCTTCCCGATGGCGCGCCCGACGGCGCCGGCGCCGCCGGGCGCGGCGCCGATCGGTGCCACGCCGGCAGGGGGGTTCCGCCGCAACGTGGTCCTGCCCTTCGCCGGCGACGCGCTCGTCGCGCCCGCCGGTGTGACCGTCGAGTACCTCGACAGCGCGGGCGAGAATCTCACCGCTCCCGGTCCGCTCCAAGGCGGGCACGGGCGCCGATACCGTCTCCGTATGCCGGTGCCAACGCTCGACTTCGCGCCGACGCGGCGGTGGGGCGTACAGGTGTGGGTGCGCAGTCGGCTCGCGGTGCTGCCCGGCGACACACCTTGGTCCCCGGATGCGACGCATCCCGCGCGCGCCAGCGCCGCGAGCCCGGTTCCCGTGGCGCCGCTGCCGGCGCCGATCCCGCAGGGCGTTCCGCTCGGCAGCACGCCCGACGCCGATGGCCACTCGCACGTGCGCGTGAGCTGGTCGCTCCCGGCGGGTGCCGACGTCCGCACGGTCGTCGTGTGGGAGGCAGTCGAATCGGCACTGCGCCAGACGGCGGGCCTTCCGCAGCGTGCGAAGGAAGGGACGATTCCCGGGGTGCGCTTGCAGGCCTTGCACGACGCCTACGACACGCTACCCGCGGCGCGGCGCCGCGCGGCATTCCGCCGCCTGCTGGAGCTTCCCGGCGCCGAGTGCGAGGTGGACGTCGTGCTTCCGAAAGGCTCGACGGACATCCACCTCTTCACGGTGACGACGGTGACCTCGACCGCGGTGGAATCGCCGTGGCCGAACGGCTCGACTCCCCACCAGCACCTGCAGGCCGTCATTGCTCCGCGGCTGCGTCGTCCGGCGGCGCCGCGGGTCCGCGCGGTCGTGAACCTGGACGGCACGGTCACGCTGTCGCTGAGCGCGGCGAGCCGCATCGACGTGCAGGAGTTCCGCCTGTATCGCACGCGCTCCGTGGTCGCCATGCGGAGCGTGGACGCGATGGGACCTGCGTTCGCAGTGGTTCCCATCGCAGCGGCTCCATCCGATGATCCATTGACCGGCGAGCCCACGTGGACGGCTGTCTGGACGGGACCATTCGACGCGTCGTGGGACGACTGGTTCGTGCGTGCGGTCGCGATCCCCGTCGACATCGTCCCACAGGAGGGCGTGCGCGGGGCGCCGTCGGCAGCGTGCGAGGCGGTGACTGTGACGGTCCTGCCGGACGCGGTCCCGGACCTCGCGCCCTTGAGCAGCGACACGTGGGGCGCCGCGCACGACGGGGTATTCATCCGGACGTCGACGTCGGCACCGTCCCGCGCACTCGCACTCGGTAGCCACCGGCTTTCGGGGCGCGCCGGCACCGTCGCCCTGGAAGCGGCCACGCTCGAGTCGATCGTCGACGGTCCGATACTTTCCGCCGGGCCGCCCCCGCCGAGCGCGACCACCGCACCGGTGCTCGTGCACGGCACGCGGGCGTCCGGACGCACGCCGCTCGCGCTGTGGTTCCGTCGCCCGGTGGCTTCCAATCCGGTGGAGGTCGTCCTGCGGCTTGCCGATCCGTTGGGGCGTGTGACGGAGCAGCACATCACGGTGCCCCCGTGGGTCGCGCCGGCGCTTCCGAAGCTCGACCTGCTCGACGTGTTCCGGATCGTCGGGCGCGGCGTCGTGTTGCACCTGCGGTCCAATGCGCCGATCGATGTCACGCCGCCGTACGCGCTGCAGGTGACGGTGACCCCGAGCCCGGCGCTCTGGCGGCGTCCCCCGTCGGCTTTTCCCCGAACGCCCGGCGGACTGCCACTGTCGCCGAAGCTTCGGCCCATCTCGGCGTCGTTGCCGCTCGATGCCATTCCGCACAGTACGGTGCCCTTCGGTACGGCGGCGGCGATTCAAGTTCTGCGCAGCAGCGATCGGCCCCCGCACGAGTACCAGCTGCTCGTGCATGTCGCGCCGCCGTTCGACGTCACCGTTGCGATCGTCTCGCCCACAGGCGGGCGCGTGCAGGTGAGCACCCGGGTGAGCTGACGCGCTGGCTGCCGCGCCGCGGAATCGCCAGGTCGTAAGGAAGGAGCAATTGCACGCCGGACGCGTGTCGGGCGTGCGAACGACGGCCGGCATTTCGGTATCGTCAACGCTGGACCTCTGAGCCCTCGCGGTGGCAGCGCACGAGGTCCTGTGCCTGTGCTTCTTGCGTCGCTGGATCGATGCGAGTACAGCGCCCTCGCCGTTCGCCGGACCCTCGCCGGAAGGAGGACCAGATGCCGCCTCTCAGCATGAAAGCTGCTCGCGCCCTCGAATCGTCCTTCAAGGGACGCATCACTTCGTCGCACGACGCGCACGCCGAGTTCCAGGGCGCCCCTCCGGTCCTCATACCCGAATCGGTCGATGACGTGGGGCGGGCTCTGCGCCTGGCGCGCGCCGCCGATCGGCGCGTATTCGTTCGGAGTGGTCGCAGCATCTCGGCCACCGACACGAGCACATCGGCCGTCGCTGCGCTCGAACCGGCTCCCGCGATCCTCAGCATGGAGGCGTTCCGAGCGGTCGACATCGACGATCGGCGGGTCACCGTCGGGGCGGCGGCAACGACGGCCGACGTCGCCGCAACGCTGAGCGACCCGGGACTCTTCCTCCCGCTCGACGACAACCCGACGCAAAGCATCGCCTCGGCCGTGCTCAGTATGGACGCGTCGCCGTTCGTTCGTAGCGGAGCCGGGGGCGGATCGCTCCGCAGCGCCGTCGTGGAGGCCGAGGTCGTGCCGACCGACGGCGCCGGCGCCGGTCGCGTCACAACGGTCCGCAAAAAAGCGCTCGCGGACCTCTTGGCCGGCAAACGCGCCGCGGTCATCACGAAGCTCGTGTTCGACACCGCGGCGGCAACGTCGAACGAAGCCGACCGGTGGATGCAGGCCTGGATGACGTCCTACGAGCGGAAGAGCTTCGCCGCTCTATGCAACGCGCTGTTCGGTGCCGGCGCCGACCCGGTTCCGGCCGGCGTCGATCTGAGCGTCCGCGTGACCTCGGCGGCGTACTCGATGATGCTCGTCATCGTCCGTGTCACCGGACACGGCGATGCGGACGGCACAGCAGCGGCAGACGTCGTCACCGCTGCGCTCGCAGGCGCGCAACTCCCCGTCCTGGGTAGCGACCGGGCAACCGGTCCGGGCGCCAGCGTGGCCGCCTGGGTGGCGACGGGACCAGGCAGCGCGGCGCCGGGGGAGGTTCTGCGACGGTTCGGCAGCAACATCGCGCCGCGGCCGTTCGTGAAGGTGCGTCAGAAGCTCTTCAACGCCGTCGACTTCGCCATCGGCGTCAGCAGCTCCACGGGCCTGAAGCGCGCGCCCGGCGTGCACGCCTGGGCCGAGCTGCAGCTCGCGCCGACCGGCGGCGTGTTCGCGCGTGCGGAGATCTCCGACGCGGACGCCACGCCGAAGGTCGCGCAAGAGGCGCGGGTGCGCATGGCGACGGCCATTCCCGCCGACAAGGTCTCCCCGGCGGCCGCGGTCGCACGCCGAGCGCTGGTACGCCGCGCCCCGGCGAGACGCGCGTTGCGTGGCGTCGAGGTCATGTCGGCGCGCGCGCCCACGCCCGGCTTCGCGATCACGTCGAGCAACGTGGTCCGCGTCATCCCTGGGTTCGACGGCGACGTATTCGCCAAAGCCGACGCCACCAAGAGCTATCGCGATGCGATCGCGCAATACGCCGCTTCTCCGTCGTCGTATCCGCCGGCGGTCGTGGCGGCTCGCATGACCCCGCGGTACGTCGCACGCCCCACGAGCTCGAGTGACGTGGTGACGGCCGTCACGTTCGCCTCGCAACAGGGCCTCAAGGTCGTGACGAGGTCCGGCGGACACCAGTACTGCGGCCTCTCGTCCGGCGGCGACGCCACGTTGCTTCTCGACATGACGCGCTTCGTTCAGGTGGACTTCACCGTCCCGGCCGGCGCGAAAACCCCAACGCAGGTGACCGTCGGACCGGGTGTAGAGCTGCGCGTCCTCTCGACGGCCCTACGCAAGAACCGCGTCACCGTTCCGCACGGCGAATGCCCGCTCGTGAGGCTCGGCGGGCACGTGCAGACCGGCGGCATCGGCCACCAACTGCGGAGCCTCGGGGCGACGGTCGACTGGGTGCGGTCGTTCAAGATGGTGACGCGCGACCCGCAGACATCCGGCGTGGACGCGTACGTCGAGCGCACGTTCACTCGGCCGCACCCCGGTGGCGGCAACGGCGCGGCGAACGACGCCGACGTGTTCCGAGCCGTGCTCGGCGGTGGCCCGAGCAGCTGGGGCGTGCTGACGGAGATCACGTTCGATCTGGTGCCCGACAAACACCACGCTGCCGCGGAAGGGTACACGCGGACCTACCCGTACGACCTCGGCAAACGAGGGTTCCGCGCCGCCATGCAGCAGCTCCAGCAGTGGGCGCAGCGACAGGCGGCCGGCACCCTGCCGCCGGGGATCGATCTTTTTCTCACGGTCGTTTCGGGCGTGTTCGATTTCCGACTGCTCAAGCCCAAACTCAACGTACGGCCCGCCGCCCTGATCGTGGAGACCATGAGCAGGGAGAAAGCCGGCGTGAAGGAGGTCAAGGCCGTCGTCGATGCGGTGCAACTGGCAATGGGGTTGATCCCGCCCGTCAGCTCCAGCAGCGGCAGAAGAGATCTCTCCCTCATCGCCGACGACGGGGTTCGCGCGATCGGCGTGCTCGGCCTGCCGGCGAGTGGCCGCGAGTTCGACCTGCCCTACAAGAAGTCGCTCTACATCACGATGACGCCGTTTTCACAGACGTTTTGTGACCGCTTCGTCGGCCTCGTCGACGCGGCGCACGGGCACGACGGCCTGAAGGTGGTGGTCCAGGTCGTGGTCGGCGGCGGCGACTTCAGCGCCAACGGTCACGCCCAGACGACGCACATGCAGCGGCGCGCTGGCCTCGTGCAGCTCGTCTTCGACGTGTTCTACGAGCCCGGGAGAGAGGCTGCCGCCGAAGGGTTCCAGGCCCAGATGAAAGCCCTGTTGAGCGGCTTCAGCGGAGGGAAGGACGTCCGCATGGTCTGGGGGACGTTCGAAGACGCGAACACGAGCGGCAAACAACTCGACATGAGCCGGCGCGACGTTCAGGACTTCTACTACGATTCCCCGGCGGAATACGCGCGTCTCCAGGAGATCAAGGCGTACACGGACCCGGGCGACATCTTTCACACGTCCTTCACCGTACAGTTGCCCTGAGCGGAGCGCGACCGTACCGCGATGTCCCCACCGTCGGGACGCCACCTCGCCTGCACGAAGTTTCCTGATACTTTGGCGCGCGGCGGCGGTCCGCTCGGCGCGGATGTCGCCGCGTCCTGTTGTCACCCTCGCGTCCGCTGGATACCACGGACGAGAGCTCGACCCGCGATGACGCCTCGCCCGATCACGCGCCGTCGTTCCGGGCGCACCCGCCGAAGCCGAATGAGGGCGTCGATCATCCTCCTCATCGCGGCCACGACCGCCGGCGGCTGCGTCGTCCGCCCGCCCGCGGCTCCGCGCGGAGACGCCGAGTCACCATTCGCGCGCACCATCGTGGCGGCCCTCTCCTCCGCCCAAACCGCCGGTGTCGACGGCGAGCCGGTCGACGTCGAGACGCTCCGGAGGGTCTACGCGGACCGTCGGCACGCCCCCCTCTGGATCGACGACTCCGGCAGGATCGACGCGCGTGCCGACGCGATTGCTGCGGTGCTCACGGACGCGGCCAGCGAAGGCCTCGACCCGCGCGACTATCACGCCGGCGCGATCGGCCGCCGGCTCGCAACGCGAGCGCCGGACGATGCCGTGCCGCTCGAGCTGCTGCTCTCCGACGGCGTCATCCGCTACGCGATCCACCAGACGAGCGGTGTCCGTCCGCCGGCACCGCGCGACCCCGAGGCGTGGCTCGAGCACGCGGATCCCGATGCCGGCCTCGTCGCCCGCGAGGTCGCGGACGCCCCCGACGCCGGCGCACGCCTCCGCGACTTCGCGCCCGCCCACGCGTCGTATCGTCGCCTGCGCGACGCGCTCGCCGTCCATCGCCGCATCGCCGCGGACGGGGGCTGGCCCATGGTCCCGGACAAGCATTTGCCTCCCGGCCAAACCGATCCGGCCGTATGGACGCTGCAGCGACGGCTCGCGATCAGCGGCGACCTGGAAGCTGCCGAACCGTCCCGGCACTACGACGACGCCGCCGTCACCGCGGTCCGACGCTTCCAATGGCGCCATGGCATCGGTCCGGATGGCGTCGCCGGACCGCGCACCGTCGCCGCGCTCAACGTGCCGGTCGCCCGCCGTACGGAAGAGATCATCGCCAACCTGGAACGCTGGCGCTGGTTGGGACGGGACCTCGCCCCGGAGTACGTGAAGGTCAACGTGCCCGACTTTTCCCTCGAGCTCGTGCGGGACGGATCCGCGGTTCTGACGATGCCGGTCGTGGTGGGAAAGACCGACTGGCGGACGCCCACCCTGAGCAGCGCGGTCCGCCGCGTCATCTTCAATCCGAGCTGGTCCGTCCCACGGAGCATCGCCGACAAGGAGATCCTGCCCAAAGCCCGCGGGGACGCCGGGTACCTCCGGCGCCAGGGATTCGTCGCCAAGGGCGAACGTCTGCGCCAACCTCCCGGGCCGCAGAATCCTCTCGGTCGCGTCAAGTTCGAGCTGCCGAACCCCTACGGCGTCTATCTCCACGACACGCCCTCGCGCCGCGGATTCACGCGCACGAACCGCGCGCTCAGCCACGGCTGCATCCGCCTCGGAGACCCGTTCGCCCTCGCGGATGCGCTGTTGGCGACAACGGACGGATGGAGCGCCGAGCGGCGCGCACGAATCCTCTCGACGTGGAAGACGCAGAGCTTCGCGCTCGCCGACCCGGTGCCCATCTACGTGCTCTACGCGACGGCGTGGGTCGACGAGCTCGGCGCCCTGCACTTCCGCGACGACGTGTACGAGCGCGATCAAGCCTTGCGCCGCCTGATGGCCGACGCCGGTCGTGCGCCGCTCGCCGCCCGCTCGAGCCAGCGGCGCAGTCGCGAGCCCGCCGTCGCGCTGCCTTAGCAGTGAAAAAGTGGCAGTGCCTCCGCCGGCCGTTTTCGGACCTCGATGACGCGAGTGGATTGCGCTTCGGCGGCAGGCAGCGGAGTCTCGAGCCATGAGCGAACATCACTATGAGATCTTCGAAACCGCCCGCGGCTTCGTCGCGATCGCGTGGAACGCGAACGGCATCACGTGTCTCCGCCTGCCGACGCGAACCAGCGCGACCGCCGAGCAGGCGCTCGTGCGCCGCGTCCCCGCAGCCGTGCGTGCGACGCCTCCCGCGAGTATCGCCGCCGTCATCGCGGCGGTGCAGCGCTATTTCACCGGTGAGGCGATCGACTTCTCCGCCGTCGCCGTCGACCTCGGCACGCAGGACCCGTTCTTCACCCGCGTCTACGCGGCGCTGCGCACGGTCGGTTGGGGTCGGACGACGACCTACGGCGCGATCGCGAAGGAGCTCGGCGCGGGGCTCGCAGCGGCGCGCGACGTCGGGAAGGCCATGGCGGCGAATCCGGTCCCGCTGATCGTCCCCTGCCACCGCGTGCTCGCGGCCGGCGGCAATATCGGAGGGTTCTCGGCGCCCGGCGGCGCGGAAACCAAGATCACGATGCTGGCGCTCGAGGGGGCCGTGCCGCAGGTCGTCGAAAAGCAGTCGGCGAGCCAAGCGGCGTTCGCCTTCGGGGAGCCACCGCAGCGAAAAATCGCGCATTGAGCGCGCGGCGTTCGGCGGGCACCATGGACACGATGGCGACCACGACGACGGATCCGCACCCGCGCTACGGCGCCGACATCCAACGGGGAGGGGGGCGAACGTCATGAATGGAATGCGGCGTTTCTCGTGGGTCGTGATCGCCGGCGTCATACTGCTCGCGGCGACGGAGGCTCGAGCGGCGACCCTCGCCGGCTTCGGGCGCTGCCTCAAGAGCAAAGGCGCCACGCTGTATGGCGCCTCCTGGTGCCCACACTGCGACGCGCAACGCGATCTGCTCGGGGACGCAATGGACTACGTGCGCTACGTCGAGTGCGCCGCGGACGGTGACCACGACGACGTCGCGACGACGTGCAAGAAGGCGAAGATCGACGGCTACCCGACGTGGACGTTCGCCGACGGCTCACGGGAAGGCGGAAAGCAATCGCTCGCGGAGCTCGCGGCGAAGACCGGCTGCACGGTCCCCCGCGACACGGAACGCTAGCAGCGGGCTACGGGATCGGCGTCGGTACCGGCGCGCGGCCGACCTTCACGCGGTCGAGCGTGCAGGTTACCTCGTCCGACTCGAAGCAGCGGCGCTCACCGTCGACGGCCAGCACGCACTCCTGATCGCCGTCGCAGTCCTCGCTGACGGTGCACGTCCGGCACTCCTGATCGTCGTCGTCACCGCCGCCGCCGCCGCACGCCATGACGACGAGCGCGAGCGCGACGACGACCGTACGCACGCAGACCTTCCGTCCCATCGCCCACCTCCGTCGCAAGCAAGACGCGCTCGGCGTGTCCCACACTTCGGCAGAGCGGCGCAAGCCGCCGATCGACGGTCCGGAGTCTCCCGCCTATGCCCCGCGTTCCTTCGCGATCGCCGCCTGCACCGCCGGGCGGGCGGTCATCGCGGCGAGATAGCGCTCGAGCGGCGCGGGAAGCGCGACGCCGACGAGCGTGCAGAGGTTCAGCGCCCATGTGAGATACGCGTCCGCGATCGTGAAGCCGTCGCCGACGACGAACGCGCGCTCGCCGATGGCCTCCGCCACGTAGGCGAGCTTCCGATCGAGCAGCGTCCGCGCCCAGGCCTTCGCCTCCGGCGGCGCCTCGGGATTGAACTGCGGCGCGAGACCCGCCTTGTGGACCTCGCTGCCGAGAAACGAGAGCCATTCGAGGACCGCGTATCGCTCGCGGGTGCCAACGGGCGACAGGAGACCGCGCGCGGGCTCACGATCCGCGAGGTACTGGAGAACGGCCGCGTTCTCGGTGAGCACGCTGCCGTCGTCGAGGCGGAGGGCCGGCACCTGCCCTTTCGGCGCGACCGCGAGGTAGTCGGCGCCGGACGCGGTCGTCTTGGTCGCGAGCGCGACGCGGGTGAGGGTGGCGTCGATGCCGGCCTCACGCAGTGTGATATGGCTCGCGAGCGAGCACGCCATCGGTGCGTAGAAGAGCTCCATGATCGTTCCTTTCCACGGCAGGGTATTTTTGTACTGTTCGATCTAATATTAACCGATCCATGTCAACCGACCCCGGATCCCTGCCTCGGCCGCGCGGCCGGCCTCGCAAGTTCGACCACGCGACCGCGCTCGATGCGGCGCTACGGACCTTCTGGACCCGCGGCTACGGCGGGACCTCGCTCGACGACCTGACGGCCGCGATGAAGATGAACCGGCCGAGCATCTACGCGGCGTTCGGCAACAAAGACGCGGTCTACGCCGCCGCGATCGAGCGCTACGTCGCGACGATCGGTGCGCGCTACCTGGAGCCGTTGCAGGAGCCCCGCCTGACGGAGGCGCTGACCGGCTTCTACCGGAACGTCATCGACGGCGTCACCGGCCGCCATGGGCCGCTCGGATGCATCGTCGCGTGTACCCTCCCCGCCGAGGCGGGGGCGTCGGCCAGCGCACGGCGCCGACTCGCCCGCGTGCTGGCCCAGATCGACGGCGCGATCCACGCCCGCCTGGCGGCCGCCCGCACGGCAGGCGAGCTGCCGGCCGATGCCGACGTTCGCGTGCTCGCGCAGACCGTCACGAGCGGCATGCTCGCGATGTCGGTGCGGGCGCGCGCAGGGGCGACGCGTGCGAATCTCGGGAAGCTCGCACGCAGGTTCGTCGCGGCGGTAACCGGCGCGACCGGCTGAGCCCGGGATCGACGCCCCGCGGCACGCCCGTCATCGAGCGGGCGCCTTTTTTTAAGTGGACTACGTTTTTGGGGGCTCATAAGTCTCCGTCCGCCTCCGGCCCCCCGCTTCGGCCCGCTTCCCCACGAGGAGATTTCGATGCCCTCTCTGAGACTCGCGCTCGCGGCGTTCGTCGTGCTGTGCCTCGCCCCGCTTCCGGCGCCGGCGGCCCCCCCGCTGCAGCCGCCGCGCGACATCCGGCGCTACGTGCTCTTCGCCTACGACGAGCTGATCGTGAAGGGCGCCGTCGGCGCGCTCGACTGCGGCTACATCCGCGGCGGCGACATCGGGGTGAACTACCCGGATCGCGGCCAGGACGGGAGCCCGTCGCTCGCGTACGCGACGCTCGGCCCGGTCGTCATGGACGCGGGCAGCAACGCGGTCGCCGACAGCGTGCGCGCCGCCAACCCGGAGGGCGTCTTCTACAACCTCTTCGCGAACTCGGTGAACGCCAACTTCAATCCGACGATTCTCGGCGCCGGGCCGCTGCCGTACACGACGCCGATCATCGCCGCGGCCGACCTGCCGGTCCTCCCGTTCACGCCGGGACGCGCGCTCACCGACGCCGCCGCCGACGTGCTCGTCGGCAACACCGGTGTCCCGAGCCCGCACACGCTGGCACCCGGCGCCTATCGCGACGTCCGGGTGAACGACGGCAAGACGCTGAACCTCGGCGACGGCGTCTACGACGTCCGGAGCTTCTCGGTCGGCACCAACGTGACCGTCAACACGACCGACGCGACGGTGCTGCAGATCGACCGCGGCTGGTCGGTGAACGACGGGCTCCAGTTCGGCGTCGGCACGCGGTCGGGCACGCGCCTCTACCTCGGCGGCGTCGGCTTCAACCCGAACGGCACGCCGGTCACGAACTTCGCGCACCGCGCCGAGCTGCACATGCAGTTCTTCTCGCCGACCGGGTGGCTCGACATGGGCGGCGCCAACAAGCTCTTCGGCCGCTACTGGGCGCAGCGCATCACCGGCGACGCCAGCAACGACGTGACGCGTGAGGACCCGCCGGGTGGCGATCCGCCCGGCGGCGGCGACGAGCGCAGCTACCAGTGCTACGAGATCCACCGCTCCACCTTCAACGAGGCCGGCGTCTCGGTCGTCGACGCGGTCGGCGCGAGCATGGTGACCGTGAAGCGCGCCAAACGCATCTGCGCGCCCGCGGACGTCGACGGCCAGGATCCGACCGCACCGCTCGATCCGGGGCACCTCACCTTCTACACGCTCCGTCAGACGACGCCGTTCGCATCCGCCAAGGCGACCGTCACCAACGAGTTCGGCACGACCACGGTCAAGCTCACCAAGCCCGACCGTCTGCTGATCGCGACGGCCAAAAGCCTGACGGCGATCCCCGCCCCGCTCGCGACGCCGATCGACCACTTCAAGTGCTACCGCCTGTCGTCGGCACGGACGCGCGCCGACGGCCTCGCCGTCACCGACCAATTCGGGTCGATCGACGTGTCCATCAAGAAGCCGCTGCATGTGTGTCTGCCCGCCGCCGTGAACGGCGAGCCGATCCCGGCGCCCACGCTCAGCCTGACGTGCTACCTCGTGCGCGGCACGCGCCCCGCGGCGCCGCCGCCGATCATCTACACGCAGAACCTGTTCGGGCCCGACCAGTACGGCTTCTTCGGCCCGCGCGACCTCTGCGTGCCGTCGACGGTGGTGTTCGAGTAGCCGGCGCTTCAACGCGCCGTCGACGGCGGGCAGCTCAGCGGACGTACACCCAGATGGCGGCGCGCTCGTAGTTGGGGAGTCCGCAGATGCTGCCGTTCAAGTGCATGCCGCGCACATGCCGTCCGAACGCCGAATCGACGTAGACCTTCTTCGTCGTGCCCGAGACGCCGTGCGCCGTCACGGGACACCCGCTGCCTTCGCTCCCGCAGACGCTCGCGTCGATGCTGCCGTCGTCGCAATGCCACTCGCTGCAGTAGAAGCTCGACGACGTGTGCCGCGTGCTGGTGTCGAAGTCACCCGTTCTCTTCATGCCCGTACCTCGCAGTGAGCGGTGACGCTCGGACGCTCGCGGAAGCCTGCGCGTTAGCCGTCGCGCGACGCCGCCGTCAACGAGAAACTGCGATGGTCACGACCCGAATCGCGAGTGTGTACCGAAACGGCGCACAAGAGCCGGCCGCCCCGGCGCGACGTTTTCGTCTTTCCCTGATGCCGGCGTCCGCGCTACACCCGCGGCATGCGGCGACCGCTGCTGGTCATCCTCCTCCTGCTCTCCGCCGTCACCACCTCCGGCTGCGGCCTCTTCGGCGTCGGCTGCCTGTCGCAACAGGCCCACGACGCGAGTGTGTTCGCCCCCCTCCCGTTCGTCTGTCTCTTCTTCAGCGGCGACTGCTGCACCGACAAGGACGAGAAGGGGAACATCGGCTGCGGCGATCTCTTCGATCCCTTCTTCTACCCCTGCGGCCAAGCAGCGCATGGGGGGTGCCACTGCTTCGACATCACCAAGGACGGGAGCCAGCGGCAGAGCAGAGCCTCGGCCGCCTACGGGATCCCGACGATCGACTACGCGGTCGGCTTGCCGTTCACCGGCATGCGGACGGCGCATCGCCTGTCGTTCGACGCCGCGCCGCAGAGCCTGCAGACCTTCGCGGGCGCGGTCACATACTCGCCGGGCTTCGTCTTCAACGGTTTCACCGCGCTCGGACCCGCCGGCACGACGATCGGCGGCTACGGCTTCGACTTCGACGGGAACGGATCCGCCGACGCGACGCTGCCGGTGCGCGCCCTCGACGCCGACCACGCCTACGTCGACATCAACCTCGACGGGCAGGCGACGCTCGTCGATCCGACCATCGAGCACGACGCCGACGTACCGGCGCCGGGCGCCCGCACGTTCGTGCTCGCGCTTCCCGCGGGCGGCGACATGGCGCCGAAGCTCGCCCGCGTCCCGAGCCAGGCGACGACGCTCAAGATCCACGTGACCCTCGCCGCCGGCATCCTCGACAACCCGCCGAACCCCGGCGCGTACGGCGTGACCGGCACCTTCACCTCGGTCGATCCCGACACCGGCGACGCGAGCAACGGCACCGGCCAGAGCCCGCAGAGCGTGAGCGTGCCGACGGTCGGGATCATGATCGATCCCTCGCCGCTCGAGCTCCTCGACCACTTCCTCTGCTACAAGACGAAGCCGAGCAAAGGGAACGTGTGCGGCGCCGCCGCGAGCGCCAACGTCGGCGCGCTCTGCACGACCGACGCCGACTGCGGCGGCGGTCCCGTCGGCGCGTGCGCCAAGAACAAGTTCCCGAAGGGCGTGCAGACGACGCTCGCGGACCGCTACACCAGCTTCGCGCCGCGGGCGGCGGACGTCGCGAAGCCGGTCAAGCTCTGTACGCCCGTCGACCAGAACGGCGAGGGCCGCCACGATACGACGACGCATCTCCGCGGCTTCCAGATCAAGGACGCGAAGGGCACGACCAAACGCGCGGCGTCGGTTCCGCTCCGGATCGTGAACCAGCTCGGCACGGTCGCCGTGCAGGTGAAGGGCCCCGACACGCTCCTCGAGCCGGCGAGCAAGCAGCTCGGCTCGGTCGCGCCCACGCTCGGCCCCAACGTCGTCGACCGTTACGCCTGCTACAAGACGAAGCTCGTGACCAAACGCTGTAGCGGCGACCCGTCACGTGCCTGCAAGACCGACGCGGCCTGCGGCGCCGACGGCCCCTGCCTCGGCAAGTTCCCGAAGGGCCTGCAGGTGACGCTCACCGACCAGTTCGCGACCGGCAAGCGGTTCGACGTCGTGAAGCCGACCCGGCTCTGCACGCCGGCACTCGCGAACGGCGACCCGATCGCGAGCCCCGACGGCCAGCTGCTCTGCTACAAGGTGAAGCCCGCCGCGGGCGTGGCGAAGCACGGGCCGGTCGTCGGCGCGATCCACACGACGAGCGCGCTCGGGCGCGAGCGCCTCGACACCGTCGTCGAGGACGAGGTCTGCGTGCCGTCGCTCGAGCTCACGACGTCCTGACGAATCGTCCTTCCAGTACGCGTAGAACCGCTCCGGCGCGACGTCGTCCCGTCGATGGACGATGTCGACGAGCTTCACCATGGGCCCCTCCGTCATTTGTCGGCGGCGAGCACGCGCTGGAACGCCGGACGCTCGGCGCAGCGCGCGACGTACGGCTGGAACGCCGGGCGCGGCTCGAGCGCCTTGGTCATCAAGCCCCAGTTGATCTGCGAGCCGACGTAGACGTCGGCGGCGCTGAAGCGCGCACCGAGGATCCACCCGGGTGCGATCGCCTTCTCGAGCGCGTCGAGCGTGGCCTCATAGCTGCCGTAGCCGAGCGCGCCCGGCCGGTCGACCTGCGGGCGGGCGAACATCTTGTCGATCAGCGCGGGCTCGACACAGCCGGCGCCGAAGAAGAGCCAGCGGAAGTAGGTGCCGCGCGCCGGGTCGTCGACGGCGGGCGCGAGTCCGGCTTTCGGGAACGCGTCGGCGAGATAGGCACAGATGGCCCCGGCCTCGGTCACGACGACGCCGCGGTGGACGATCGTCGGGATCTTGCCCATCGGGTTCAGCGCCAGGAACGCGGGCGTTTTGTGCTCACCCTTGTCGAAGCTCAGCACCTTGGTCTCGTACGGCGCGCCGACCTCCTCGAGCATCCAGTGCACGATCCGGCCGCGCGACATGGGGTTGTGGTAGAACGTGATCGCGTCGCTCATCTCGCTCATCGTTGGCCTCCTTTTCCGTCTTCTGTTGGCACGCGCGCACGGCGTACGCTACGTCGCGATACGGTCGAGCGCGCGCTCCGCGCACCGAGCGCATCCCGCGAATGATGGGATGATCGGCCGCCGCTGTGCGTATAAGCTCTGCGCCCATGGTCGAGGTGCTGCTGGTCATCCTCGCGGTCGTGTACTTCGCGCGCCGTGCCCGGGGGCATGGACCTGCCAAGGATCCGTTGGCGAGCCTCCTGTCCGGCGCCGAGACCGCCGGCATCATCACGGCGGCACAGCGCGACCAGCTGCTCGCCTATGCGAGTCAGCATGCGCCGCCCGCGTCCGCCGCCCGCCTCGGCGGAGCCGCGTGGCTCGGCGTCTTCGCGGGACTCTTCGTGGTCGCCGGCGTCTCGCTCCTGATCGCCCGCAACTGGCAGGAATTTGGGCCGATGCTCCGGGTCGGGGCCTTCCTCGCGACCCTGCTCGTCGTCGGCGAGGCGGCGATCCGCATGCGCGAGCGCTCGTACGGCGTGAGCGTACCGCTCGAGCTCTTGTGGTTCTTCCTGCCGCTCCTTGGGATCGGCCTCTACGCCCAGACGTTCCAGCTCACGGGCGATCCCATGCAGCCGTTCCTCGTCTGGCTCGCGCTCACCGCCGCGCTCGCGTGGCTGAGCCCGCGGCCCGTGGTCGCGGCCGTCCATACGTTCGCGATGACGGCCGTCCTCTTCGCCGGCAACTTCGTCGTCGACGCGGCGTCGGCGATCCTCGGCAACGGGAGGCTCGCGCCCCGGAGCATGCTCGTCATCCCCGAGGGCGGCGCGACGCCGCTCGCGTGGGGCCTGTCGTTCGCGCTGCTCGCCGCGATCGCCGTGCAGAGCCTGCGGCTGCTGCCGCGCTCGCACCGCCATCACTTCATCGGCGTCGCGGCGGCCTGGGTGTTTTGCCTGTTGGTCGCGCCGACGCCGTTCCACGTGGCGCACCCCGCCTGGATCATCCTCGCGGCGCTGGCACTCGTGACCATCGGGATGGTCGCGACGACGTGGCTCGACACGAGCGTCGAGGAGCGCGCCCCCGGGATGACGATGTGGCTCGGGATCATCTACGCGCTGACGTTCACCTGGCACATGCGCGACCCCGCGTCGGGTGCGGCGAGCGGAACCGGCGTCGCGATCATCGAGATCGCGTTCGTCGCGGCGATCGTCGCCACGCTGCTGCTGCCGAACCAGCGGCTGAGTCCGCAGCCGGCATGGGCGCTCGGCATGAAGGCGGCGCTCGTCGTGCCGCTCGTCCTCGCGACCCTCTACCTGGGTGACGACATGTACCTGGTCTGGCTCGCCGCGGTCGGCATGAACCTCGTGCTGCTCGTCGTCGCGGTCGGGGCGATGTGGCACGGCTCGCTCGTGCACGAGCCGGCGCAGGTGAACCTCGGCGTGCTGGTGCTGGTCGCGCTCCTGATCACGCGCTTCCTCGACGTCTTCGGCAGCATGCTGCAGAGCGGGATCGGCTTCATCGTGGCCGGCCTGCTCCTCGCCGCGCTCTCCTGGGCGCTCGAGCGGATGCGCCGCCGTCTCCTCGCCGGCGTACGCGAGGTGCCGGCGTGACGACTCCGCTTCGCATCCTCCTCGCCGCGCACCTCCTCTTCTTCGGGGCATGGGGCGGACAGCTCCTCACGTCGCACCGTGACGTCGCCGTCGTCTGGCTCGCGACCGAGCCCGTCGACCCGCGCGACCTCTTGAGCGGCCACTACGTGGCGCTCCGCTATCCGATGACCACTGCGACGCGGATCGGCTGCGACCTCGGCTCCGACGGCTTCGTCGGCGGGATGGTCTTCGTCCGTCTCGAGGCCGGCGCGGACGCGATCCAGACGGCCGAGGGCTACGTCGTCCCGTCGGAAGCCGCCGGCTGCAGCACGACGCCGCCCCTCCCCGGCTCGGGCACCTGGATCGCGGGACGCGTCGATACCGGCGGGGTCATCACCTACGGCATCGAGCGCATGTTCGTCGGGGAGAACGATCCGCTCCGCCAGGCGACGAGCGGCAGCGTCGTCGCGAAGGTCGCGGTGAACGACAACTACGAAGGCCGCCTGCTCGCACTGGTCACGAAGCACACGCCGACCGCCCCCGCCGCGGAGTGAGCTCGACACCGTCGGCAGCGACTACGACACGGTGCTCTCGATCCACGACACCAACTGCACGCAGACCCCGCAGTCGGTGGTGTGCGGCGACGACATCGCCCCCGGCACGACGACCTCTCGGACGGCTCGAGGTGATGCCTGCGGTCGGTCACATCCCGCAGATCGAGGACCCCGCCGGGTTCAACGCGCTCCTCTTGCGGACCCTCGCCACGCTGCCGCCCGCGCGAGACCGATCCCGCTGAGCGCGAGCAGCGACGGAATGACCGGCACCGCCTGCCGCGGCTCGACGTGCAACGGCAGGTAGACGGCGTTCTGGTAGAGGAACAACACGACGACCGGCAGCATGAGGAGCCGCGTCTCGCGCCCCGCGGCGCCGACCGCCCACCCCGCCAAGACGACGTAGCAGAGGAACCAGCCGCCGGACGCTTCGCGCTCGAGGTACATCGGGACGTAGAGCTGGAACCAGAGACGCGGCAGACGGCTGACGCCGAGCAGCACGCAGCCGATCGGGTCGGCGGCGAACCGCTCGAACGCGAGCCGGCGAAAGACGCGATCGGAGTCGGTCGCGCGGATGCTGCCGATCTCGGTCGCGGCGAGGAAGCGGTCGCGCTCGGCGAGCACCGCACGCTTCGCCTCCGGGCTCGCGAAGATCGCGTCCGGGATCTCGTTCCACCCCGTCCAGTTCGTGTTCGACTCGAAGGTGCCGAGGTAGAGGCTGTAGCCGAGGTCGCCGGTCGAGATGGGGATGAAGCGGTCGAAGACGCGGGCGTTCCGGACCGTCCAGGGCGCGATCGCGAGCGCCCAGACGAGCAGCATGACCGATGCGGTCGCGATGGCTCGTCCGTCGCCGCGGCGCGCGCGCACGATCACGACGGCCGCGATCGGTGCCCACGGCAGGAACTGCGGGGTGCAGAGCGCGAGCAGTCCCGCGCCGAGCCCGGCCGCGACGCCGAACGCGAGTCGCCGGTCGCGGAGGGCCAGCGTGACGGCGACCATCGTCCACGTGAGGAGGCTCGTCGCGACGGTCTCCTTCAGAAGCGCGCGCGTGTAGAAGATCGTGTACGGGCAGACGGCCGCGAGCAGACCCGCGACGAGCGCCGGAAGGACGGAGCGCGGCCACAGCGCGCGCGCGAGCGCGAAGACGCCGAGACAGGTCACCGCGTCGATCACCGCTTGCACGCGCCGGACGGCGTTCATGCTCCACACCCGATCGGCCGCGGGATCGATGCCGAGCGCGCCGAGCGCTCGGTACACGAGCGCAATGAAGCCCGGGTAGACGGGGCCGCGCGTGATCACGGGCTCGTCGCCCGCGGGAACGCGCGTGCCGGCGGCGGTCGTGCGCGACACCGGCACCGTGAACCCGCGCCCCTCGGCGAGGCTCCGGCCGATCGCCTCGTAGAGGACGGAGTCGCCGAAGATGCCGATCCCGCCGCGGCGGGTCTCGGGCTCCGCGAGCAGCGGGTACACCCGGACGGCGAGTGCCACCGCGAGCACGCACGCCACGGCGACGACCGCCACGCGCCGATCGTTCGCCCGCGGCTGCGCGCCCCTCACGACCCCGGAGCTACGGCCAATCCCCCGCGCGCGTCAACGGCGTCCGGCGGCGAAACGTCCTTGAGGCGAGGGCGGAAAGTCGGCATAGCTTCTCGGGGGGACGATGGGCGCGCGGATCGAAATCAGGATTTTCGACGACGCGGAGGCACTGGCGGCAGCGGTGGCAGACGCGTTCGTCGCGGGCGCCGAGCGGACGACGACGCCGCCCTTCACGGTGGCGCTCGCGGGGGGCTCGACGCCGAAGCGACTCTACGAGCTCCTCGCCGCACCTCCGCGCCGCGACCGCGTCCGCTGGGACCAGATCGAGCTCTTCTTCGGCGACGAGCGCTCGGTCCCGCCCGACCATCCCGATTCGAACTACGGGATGGCGAAGCGCGCGCTCCTCGATCACGTGCCGGTGCGGGCACACCGCATGGTCGCGGAGAGCGGCGACGCGGCGGGGTACGCACGCCTCCTCGGCGAGCGCATCGCCCGCCGCCGTGACGGGGTGCCGGTGCTCGACCTCGTGCTGCTCGGCATCGGCGAGGACGGCCATACCGCGTCGCTCTTCCCCGGCACGACGGCGCTCGCGGAGCACGACGCGTGGGTCGTCATGAACGAGGTGCCGCAGCTCCATACGCGGCGCATGACGCTCACCTACCCCGTGCTCAACGCCGCTGAGCGCGTCTGGGTGACGATCGCGGGCGCCGGAAAGCGTGCGATCGTGGGCGAGCTCCGGGCCGAAGCGGCGCGCGCCGAGACGCCCCGTCCGAGCAAGCCGGTATTGGGCGTCCGCCCGACGGCGGGCGAGCTCGTCTGGTTCCTCGACACAGCGGCCGCAGGGCCGACGGCCTGACCGGGCCGAGAAAGGCACATCGAGCATGCAGCAGATCGGACTCATCGGCCTCGCCGTCATGGGCGAGAACCTCGCCCGCAACATCGAGCGCAACGGCTTCCCGATCGCGGTCTACAACCGCAGCTGGGCGAAGACCGAGGCGCTGCTCGCCGGCCCCGCGCAGGGCAAGAACTTCGTCGGCGCGAAGACGCCGGCCGAACTCGTCGCCGCGCTCGAGCGCCCGCGCCGCATCATCACGATGGTGAAGGCGGGCGGGCCGGTCGACGCCGTGATCGACGAGCTGAAGCCGCTCCTCGAAGCGGGCGACATCCTCGTCGACGGCGGCAACTCGCATTTCACCGACACCGACCGCCGCGTGTCCACGCTCGATCCGACCGGCATCAAGTTCTTCGGCATGGGCGTGAGCGGCGGCGAGGAGGGCGCGCTCTGGGGCCCGAGCATCATGCCGGGCGGCGACGAGGCGACCTATCGTCACCTCGAGCCCGTCCTCACCAAGATTTCGGCCAAGGCCGACTCCGGTCCGTGCGTCACCTACGTCGGCAAGAAGAGCGCCGGCCACTTCGTGAAGATGGTGCACAACGGGATCGAGTACGGTGACATGCAGCTGATCGCCGAGGCGTACGATCTCCTGCGCTACGGGCTCGGCCTCGGATCGGCCGAGATCGCCGACGTGTTCGCCGACTGGAACGCCGGCGACCTCCAGTCCTTCCTGATCGAGATCACCGCGAAGATCGTCAACTTCAAGGACGACAAGGGCGGTCGGAAACCGCTCATCGACTCGATCGTCGACGCCGCCGGGCAGAAGGGCACCGGCAAATGGACGACGCAGGCGGCGCTCGACCTCGGCGTCGCCATCCCCACCATCACCGCCGCCGTCGACGCCCGCATCATGTCGTCGCAGCGCGCCACCCGGCTCGTCGCCGCGAAGACGTTCCCGCCCGCGCCGAAGCCGATCAAGACCGGCAAGAAGGCCGCGATCGCCGACATCCGCGCCGCCCTCTATGCGTCGAAGATCTGCTCGTACGCCCAGGGCTTCGCCATGCTCGGCGAGGCGTCGAAGGCGTTCGGCTACGGGGTGAAGCTCGGCGAGATGGCGCGCATCTGGAAAGGCGGCTGCATCATCCGGGCGGTCTTCCTCGACCGCATCCGCCAGGCGTTCGAGCGCGACCCGAAGCTTCCGAACCTGCTCCTCGACAAGGACTTCGCGAAGGCGATCAAGACGCGCGCCGAGTCGTGGCGGAAGACCGTGCATCTCGGCGTCAAGCTCGGGGTGGCACTCCCGGCGATGTCGGCGTCGCTCGCGTACTTCGACGGCTTCCGCCGCGCCCGCACGCCGGCGAACGTGATCCAGGGCCAACGCGATTTCTTCGGCGCGCACACCTACGAGCGTCTCGATCGCGAGGGGATCTTCCACACCGAGTGGTCCGGAGGCGAAGACGAGCAACGTTCTCGCAGGTGACATCGGCGGCACCAACTCGCGGCTCGCGCTCTACACGGTCGGCGCGGGCGGCGTTGGACTGACCGCGGTCCGTCACGAGACGTTTCCGAGCCGCGACCACGCCGGCCTCGAGGAGGTGATCGCGCGCTTCGTCGGCGCGGCGGCGCCGCCAAATGCCGCGGCGGCGCCGGCGATCGCCGCCGCCGCCTTCGGCATCGCCGGCCCCGTCGTCGACGACGCGGTCGTGACGACGAACCTGCCCTGGCACATCCGCGCGTCGTCGCTCCGCGAGAAGCTCGGCACGCCGCACGTCCGGCTGCTGAACGACCTCGAAGCGACGGCGTACGGCGCGCTCGTGCTGCCGCCCGACAAGCTCCAGGTGTTGAACCCGGGCGTCGCGCGCACCGGCAACCGTGCCGTCATCGCCGCGGGCACCGGCCTCGGCCAGGCCCTGCTCTTCTGGGACGGCAGGCGCCACGTCCCCGTCGCGACCGAGGGCGGCCACACCGATTTCGCGCCGCGCGACGAGGTCGAGCACGATCTCTTGCGTTGGCTCGAGCGCAAGTACGACGGCCACGTCTCGTACGAGCGGACGGTGTCGGGTCACGGCCTCGCCAACATCTTCTCCTTCCTCGACGAGCACTGCGGGATGCCGGTCGCCCACGAGACGCGCCGTCGTCTCGCGAACGAAGACCCCGCAGCCGTGATCGGCACGCTCGGCGTGAGCGGCGAATGCGCGACCGCCGTCGCCGCGGTCGAACGCTTCGTCGCGATCTACGGCGCGCAGGCCGGGAACTTGGCGCTCACCGTCATGGCGACGAGCGGCGTCTACGTCGGCGGCGGCATCGTCAACAAGCTGTTGCCCGCGATGACGAGCGGCGCGTTCGTGAAGGCCTTCGTCGCGAAGGGCCGCTACGAGAAGCTGATGCGCGAGATCCCGGTGTGGATCATTCGCGACCCCGACGCGGGGCTCTACGGCGCGGCGTCGGTCGCGGCGGCGTTGGCGACCGCCTGACTCCGACTATTCCGCCGGCACCACCGTCACCGTGATCGCGTTGCTGTCGGTCGCCTGCAGGTAGTCGTCGCTCGCGCGATGAGCCGTGATCGTCGCGGTGCCCGGGGCCACCGCCTCGATGCGGCTCCGGTTGCCGGACTGGTTGGTCGCCCGCACGATCGCCGGGTCGCTCGACGTGTAGACCGCCTCCTGGGTCACGTTCACCGGGTCGGCGCCGGTCACGAGGCCGACCGTCGTCAGCGAGAACGCGGAGCCGACCGAAAGCTCCAGATCCGTCGGCGCGAGCGCCAGACTCGCGAGCGCCGCGACCGTGACGGTCGCGTCGTCGCCGGTGTCGGTCGAGCGCAGCTGGGTCTCGACGTCCTGCGCCGCGATCGTGACGCTGCCGGGAGCGCGGGCCTCGATGCGGCTCCGGTCGCCGGCGACGTTCGCCGCGAACGCGACCTGCGGGTCGCTCGAGAACCACTCGGAGCGTTGCGTGTAGTTGACGGTGGCGCCGCTTTCGAAGTGGCCGGTCGCCGTGAAGTGCAGGACGGCGCCGACCGCGACGCGCCGTGCCGACGGGCTCACGACGAGGCGCACGAGCTGGTCGTCGACCACCGTGACCACCGTGTCGTCGCCGCTCGCGGTGCTGGTGACGCCGGTCACCGGGTCGAGGGCGGAGATCGTCGCGGTGCCTTCGGCGACGGCGCGGATGCGGCTCCGACTCCCGGGCTCGTTGGTGGCGACGACGACGCTCGGGTCGCTCGAGGTGTACTCGAGACGCTGGGTCAGGTTCTCCGTGACGCCGCCCGTGTGGTGGGCGACGGCGGTCAGGGTGCGGGAGGCGCCGGCGTCGAGCGTCAGCGTCGCGGGCGACAGCACGATGCGCTCGATGTCGCCGTACACGTGCAGGATCGCGCTCCTCCCGCCCGCGTCGTTCGACGAGACGCCGCTCCCGAGGTCCACCGCCGCGATCGTGACCGTTCCCGGGCGCCGTCCGCGGACGAACGTGCCGTCGATCTCGACGAGGGCCGGGTCGCTCGCCACGAGCAGGACGTCGTCGAGGATGCGATGGCGTCCGCCGTCGAAGTAGCCGTGGGGCACGTAGAACGTGCCCGTGCCGATCGCGATCGCGCGCTCCTCCAGCTCCGCGGGGTCGTCGCTCGAGGTGCCGAGCTCGATGCGGTCGAGGTGGTCGTAGATTGCGACCGTCGCCGGCGCGGCCACGATGCCGCTCGCGGGGTCCGTCGCGGTGACCTGGACCTCACCGGGACCGACCGGCACGAGCGGTTGGCGGCCCTGCCCGTCGACCGGACCGAACGTCACCACGCCGGGCGCGCTCGCCGACCACTCGACGCGGTCGCTGATCGAACGCGAGGTCAAGCTCGCGGGCGGGAGCTCGAAGAGGCCACGCGCGTGCAGGAGCAGCGCGTCGCCGCCGATCCCGACCCGATACGAGAGGTCGCGCGGCGCGATCGTGAGGTCGACGAGGTCGCCGAGCACCGCGACGATGCCGCAGCATCGCGAGCGGATGCCCGTGCGTGGGTCGACCGCCACGATCGTCGTCGTGCCGGCGCTCACCGCGTCGACCCGGCTCCGATCGCCGGGCGCGTTGGTCGCGACCGCGACGCCGGGATCACTCGACTCGTACGACACGTCCTGGGTGAGGTTCTTGTCGAACCCGCCGTCGAACGACCCCGTCGCCTGCAGGCTCGCGTGCTCCCCCGGAAAGAGGAGCGGTCCCGTATTGACCGTGATCGCACGCAGCGCGCCGACCGCGACGCGGATCGTGTCGGTGAGGCTCGAAAACGGATCGCTGACGACGACCTGCGTCGCGCCGACGGCCGCCGCCTCGATGCGGCTCCGATTGCCCGAGACGTTCGGTGCGCGCACGACGCCCGGCGCCAGCGACTCGTAGCGCACGTGCTGGGTCACGTTGCGGGTGCGGTCGTCGGTGAACGACGCGGTCGCGGTGAGCGTGTCGATGTCGCCGGGTCGCATGCCGATGTCGCGCGGTCCGACGGTGAGCTTGAAGATCGGCCATTCGGCGGTGAGCCGCGCCGGCGGCGACACCGCGCCCGTCCCGGCGTCGCGGGCCGTGAGATCGGTGCTGCCGATCGCAACCCCGAGGAAGCACCTCTTGCCGTCGAGAGACCCCGCGGGGACCGCGATCGCGCCGTCGACGACCCGCCAGAGCGCGGTCGTCGTCACGTCGACGGTGCTGCCGTCCGGACGCTCGAGGACCGCACCGAAGCACACCCGGTCGCGGACGAGTGCGGTCGCGCCGGCGGGCTCGATGCGCACGGTCGGCGGACGCGGGGTCACGACCGGGGTCGTGGTCGCCGTCGGCGTCGGCGGCGGTGTGAAGGTGGGAAACGGCGTCGGGGTCGGCACCGCGACGTCGGTGCGCGCTGCCGGCACGCAGAGCTGGCGCGTGGCCCCGACCTTCAGGACCTCGTGGCCGAAGCCGTTCCGGGTGGCGAGCAGATCGCTCGACGCCGGGTCCGCCTCGTCCCCACGCGCGACACGTGCGTCGAAGCAGAGCAGGTCGAGCGGATGCTTCGGCGCCCCGGGGTCGTCACCGCGGACGCTCGCCGGCACGCAGAGCCGGAGCGGTTTTCGTACCTCGATCGTGCGCGTCCCGTCGGCCGTCCGGACGGGCACGCGGAGCACGCTGCGGCGAAACGCCGTCCCGCGTTCGGCCTTCACCTGGTAGCACGCGTAGTGGTCCCGCTCGGTGGCGCCGCCGCCGACGCTCCCGGTCGCGAGCGTCGGGACGGCGAGCACGCCGACGCCGCCGATCCGGAGCTGCAGCGTGCCGAGCGCGGTCTCGATCGTCTCAGTGACGACCGGCAGCGGCGGCGGCGCGGGCTTCCGTCGCGTCCGCCGCGCCTCGTACACCTCGAGCCCGAGGAGCGCGTCGACAACGTCCGTGTCGTCGATCCGTCCCGGCCGGCAGAACCCCTCGGCCTTCTTGAGGTCGAGGGTGTAGCGCTCGCTTGCGAGCGGTAGGGTGAAGCGGTCGATCACCGGCACGCCGACGCGCGCATGAAACGTCGGGAGCGGCGGCGCTCCTCTCGCGGCCCGGGCGGCGCGCGCCTCCGAGCAGAGGAACGCGTCCCCCGGGAGCACGCGGGCGTGGACGCACGTCGACGCCGCTCCGAGCGCGAAGAGGGCCGCTCCGAGCCCGACGGCGGCGGGGAAGAAGGCGCGTCGCATCGATCTT
Source organism: Polyangiaceae bacterium (assembly GCA_031400185.1). GTDB lineage: Bacteria > Desulfobacterota > Binatia > UTPRO1 > UTPRO1 > UTPRO1. The sequence goes on along the minus strand of JANNPN010000349.1, from coordinate 8,106 downwards.
GTGAAGCAAGGAACTTGCCGAACGCCCGAGCACCGGGACGTGCGCGTCGGGGCTCGCAGTCCTGCCGAGTGCCGCGCGGACGCCACGACCGTCGTCAAAAGCGGAAGATCGCCTGCATCTTGAGGAGCAGCCGCCGCGACCGGCTCTCGCTGCTCTCGGGGAGGACGGTCTGCTCCCGCCGCTCGCGAAGCTCGCTCTGGCGCGTCGCGAGCACGCGGCTCACGGCCGTGGCGACGCTCGGCCTGGTCTTGAACAGGGCCTCGAAGCCGGACCGCGCGACGATCAACAGCTCGGCGTCGCCCTTCGCCCGCACCGTCGCCGAGCGCGGCTCGCCGGTGAGGAGCGCCATCTCCCCGAAGAACGACGGCGCGGTGAGGTCCGCGACGTGCGTCTCGTGGCCCCCGGCCCCGCGCGCCACGACCTCGACCGCGCCGCGCCGGAGCACGAAGAACGCATCGCCCAGGTCGCCCTCCCGGCAGATGATCTCGTCGCTGCCGAAGACGGCCTCCTGAACGTCGGTGCGCAGCATGCCGAGCTCGATGTCGTCGAGGTCGTGGAGGAAATCGACCTGCCGGAGCGCGGCGAGCCGCTCCTGCTCGAACGCGTGCGCGTCGCCGGCCGAGTCGCTCGCGTCGTGCATGAAGACGTCGCGGATCGGGAACGGGATGGCGATGCCGTGGCGCTGGAGAGCGTACCAGAGGTTGGTCATGATCGCGTCCCTGACGCCCTCCTGCCGGCTGTAGTCGCGCATCCAGAACCGCACCCGATACTTGATCGCCGAGTCGCCGTACTCGTCGAGCTCGGCGCACGGTGCCGGCATCGACACGACGTCGGGCACTGCGCGCAGCACCTCCACGATCACGCGCTTCGCGACGCTCGGCGGGGTCTTGTACGGGAGCCCGACGAAGAGCTCGTCCCCGATGGCGGCACCGCGATAGTTGGTGACGACCTCGCGCGCGAGGAGCCCGTTCGGTACGTCGAGGATCTCGAGGTTCCGGGTGATGAGCGACGTCGAGCGCCAGCCGATCCCCTGGACGCGGCCGAGGTACGAGTCGAAGCGGATCCAGTCGCCCGGCTCGAACGGCTTCTGGAGCTGCAGCGAGAGCCCGCTGAAGACGTTGCCGAGCGTCTCCTGGAGCGCCAGACCGATGACGGCCGTCACGATCGCCGACGTCGTGAGGAGCGCCGACACGTCGACGCCGACCGAGCGCAGGACGAGGAAGACGACGATCGTGTAGACGAGCAGCGTGAGGAGGTCGCGGAAGATCGTCGAGAAGTGCATCTGCCGCCGCCGCACGACGACGTCGGCGGTGACGGCGAGGCCGCGAACGACCGCGAACGAGAGGGCCGCGATCGACAGGACGAAAGCGACGTTCGCAGGCGGCCCGATGAGCCACGGCATCACGGCCTCGACCACGACGGCCAGGACCACGCACCAGAGCGCGCCGCCGAAACGCCGGAACATCGGCCGGCCGCGGCCGAGCCACCAGACCGCGACCATGGCCCCCGCGAGCACGAGCCAGAGCGTGGATTTCACCAGGGGGGTGCTGAAGCTCGCAGCGTCCATCGCTCCGGCGGGGCCGGCCGGCGCCCTTATGCAGAACCCTCGCCGCGCCTGTCAAATGTTTGGGGCCCATGCTAGGGCGAGGGCCCATGGCGGACGCGCCGATCACCGTCATCTTCGCGGACATCAGCGGCAGCACCATGCTCTGCGCAGTGCGCGGCGACGAGACGGCGTACAAGCTGGTGTCGGCGTGCCTCACCACCCTCGAAGCCGAGGTGCAACGCTTCGGCGGCCGCGTCATCAAGCGCGTCGGCGACGCGATCCTCGCCGTCTTCGACGCGCCCGAGCCCGCGGTGCACTCGGCGCACGCGATGCAGATGGCGCTCGAGGCACCGGGCAGCGACGTCCACGCCGAGGGCGTGCGCGTGCGGGTCGGAATCGCGACCGGTACCGCGGTGCTCGACGCGGGCGACATCTACGGCGACGTCGTGAACGTCGCGGCCCGCTTGACGTCCCTCGCCGGCGCCGACGAGGTCTTCATGGCCGGTGAAACCTACGAGGGCCTACCGCCCGCGATGCGCGACCCCGTGCGGGTCATCGATCAGCTGGCGCTCCGCGGCCGGCCCGACTGGGTGCTCGTCTACCAGTACCTCTGGAAGCAGGAAGGCGCGACGGTCAGCACGAACGTCCGGCCGCGCGGGTACACCGCGGCGCTCGAGGTGACGTACGGCAGCGAAAAGTACGCGCTCGGCCCGTCGCGGCCGAAGCTCACCGTCGGACGCGATCCCGACAACGACGTCAGCATCGACGAGACCGTCGTGTCGCGCCGGCACTGCGAGGTGGTGCTGCGCGGCGACAAGTTCCTGCTCATCGACCGCAGCACCAACGGGACGTGGGTCCTGACCGACGGCGGCGACACCTTCCGCGTGACCCGCGAGGAGATCACCCTCGCCGGAAGCGGGAGGATCCTGCCCGGGCGCCAGAATCTCGAGCCCCTGCGCTATAGGGTCGGGCCGCAAACCCCTGCTTGATCAGGGACTCCATTCGGGTCGGGAGCGAAGCCGCGTTGCGCACACCTGTGGCATTGTGGGACATTGGGGTCGATGCTGGTGGTCGGTGACGTGTTGTCCGATCGCGGCCTGCGCCGCGAGCTGAACGAGGACGCCTATGCTTACGCGCCCGAGCTCGACCTCTTCCTGGTCGCGGACGGCATGGGCGGGCATGCCGCCGGCGAGGTCGCGAGTCGCACCGCCGCCGACACCATCCAGGCCAAGCTGCAAGAGCTCCTCGCCGACGACGACCTGACCCCGTTCCGCGACGCCAGCGGCAAGCCCTGCGTCGGCGCGCGGCGCCTCGTGATCGCGGTCGAATGCGCGAACGACGCCATCTTCAAGAACGCCGCCGCCAACCCGAGCCAGCGCGGCATGGGCACGACGGTCGCCGCCCTGCACTTCGCCGACGGCTTCGCGAACCTCTGCCACGTCGGCGACAGCCGGATCTACCGGATCCGGAACGGCGGCATCGAGCGCCTCACCGAGGATCACGCGATCGCCGCCAACGTCCTCAGCCGCGCGCTCGGCGCTCAGCCGATGGTGGAAGCGAGCTGGCGCGTCGAGCCGGTCCGCGCCGGCGAATGCTTCCTCCTCTGCACCGACGGCGTCCACGGTCAGGTGAGCGACGCCGAGATGCTCGAGATCGTCGAGCGCAACGGCGACGACTTCCGGGCGGCATGCGCGGAGCTGATCGCCCTCGCGAACGAACGCGGCGGCCGCGACAACTCGACGGCCCTCGTCGTCGGGGTCCGCTAGTCTCCTCGGCGGTCTTCGTCGCTCTGGGCACGTGATCGCTAGCGGGCGTTCCGCGGGGGTGGTGGGTCGCTTTTCCGCTCGCGGGTTCCGGGTCCCCAGCACGTAGGGCCCGTCACGACTCGTCTGTCGCGCCCCCTAGGTATGTGAGGCGCGCTCGCTCCAAACCGACCCACCACCCCCGCGGGCGCCACCTGAAATCAGGCACCACCCACGAGAGCCACGTGCATCGATCGGCCTTCAATGCGGCCGTCCGCGAGGCCTCCGTCGCGTGCCGGGCGGGTGGGGGCTCGCTTCGGAGCGAGCGCGCCCCGCATACCTAGGGGGCGCCACAGATACGTCGAGACGGGCTCTACGCGCTGGGAATCTCGGACCCGCGAGCGGAGAAGCGAGCCCCCACCCGCCAGCCCACCGCGCGATCGTCGTCGCAGCAACGGCCCAAACAGCTACATCGTGGGCGGACGCGCCGCCGGTGCCTCCTTGCCGAAGATCGCCTCGATCGAGATTTCCTTGCGGCGGTTGTCGCGCACCACGTGGTCCTTGCTGGTGTCGTGGTACAAATGGCAGAGCATGCAGCTCGTGCCTGCCGACTGCGTGTCGCCGTCGATGTGGCAGCGCTGGCAGACGTCTTTCGGGGGAAGGTTCACCTGCGCGGTCTCGGCGCTCTCGCGGACGTCGGGATGGCAGTGGTCGCACGTGAGCAGATCGTGCGTGCGGTGCGAGAACTCGCCGTGGACGAGCCAGCGCGTGGGAATCTTCGTCGGCGTGATCCGCGCGAGGTCGTCGCCCGTCTCCGCCGGCGCCTGATCGTGGCAAAGGAAGCAGTACTTGTTGCTGTCGAGCAGCGACGAAGCGCCGCCGTCCATGCTCGCGTCGAGCGGCTGGTAGAGCTTGGCCTCGGCCTGCGCGAGCGCGCTCTTCGGGTTGTCCGGATCGATGAACGCGGCGAGCGACGTCGACGCGTCGAGCGGGTCGCGGCGGACGCGGCCCGGAAGCCCGGGGTCCGTCGAGCCGAAGATGCCGTCGGGGTTGTTGACGGCGGCGAACAGCAGCTTTGCCTTCAGGTCCTCGCGCACCACCTCGGGCGTCTCGTGCACGACCTGGACCGACGAGTCGGGACCGAGCCCGGATTGCGCATGACATTTCTCGCAGTGCCGCTCGAAGACGATCGGCTGCATGAGCTCGCCGTCCTTCCCCGGAATGTGGCACGAGGTGCAGCCGAGCTTGTCGTCGGAACCGATCTTTGTCGTCGTGAGGTGCAGCTTGTGGTCGAAGCGGATCGCCGCCTCGTCCTTGTGCCCGGAACGGAGCGGCGTGAGCTCGGGGTGGTCGGCGAAGGTGCGGATCGCACGCTGGATCGGCGGATCGGAGCGCGTGGACGCGAGCTCGCCGTGGCAGTCGACGCAGCTCGCGTTCGCGACCGCGAGAAACACGCCGGTCGCACGATGCTCGACGTGACACGAGGCGCAATCGGGGGTCGTCACCTCGAACTCCGAGTGCACACGGTCAGCGTGACACCCCATGCACGCCTTGGTCGGGACGCCCGCGTAGGACTCGTGGCAGGACTCGCAGCGGTCGCCGAAGCTCGCGTGCACCTGCGAGATCGGCCCGGGCAGGTACTGACGTTGCTTCGTGCCGGCATGGAGGCCGTACCACGACACGGCGCCGACGATCACGAAGATCACACCGACGAGCCAGTACCAGCGCCGGAAGAAGTCCGGCTTCGGGAAGCGATCGAAGCGGAGACGCTTGGCGAGCTCTTTACTGGACCGGGGCATCGCGTGTGCGTGTCAGTATTTGAGGGCCATGACGATGTGGAACGCCGCGAGCACGAAGAGCGCGAACGAGAGCGGCGCGTGGATGAAGAGCCAGCCGTGCAGCACGTCGTGGAGACGGCGCTGCACCGCGAGCTGGTAGGACTCCTCGCAGATTGCCGCGAGCCGCTCGAGCTTCGGCCGCCACTCTTCCGGCGTCCGCACGGCGAGCGTCCGGATGTCCGGGGGGTTCGTGCGTCTGCGCGCGTCGCGCAAGAGGTACGGACGGATCTCGCGGAGGTACACTTCTTTGAGCAGCGCGGCCTCGGGCGCCGGGTCCGTCGCCGGCGGCTTCCTGGCGATCGCCTTCCAGTTGCCGGGACGCTTCTGCAGGGCGGCCTGCTCGGCCTGGAGGCGGGCCTGCTCCTCAGCCGCCTCGGGGATCACGCCCGCGACGCTCGCGACGAGCTCGTAGGCGTCGGTCGCGAGGCCCTGGCGCACGTGGTCCATCTGCCCGACGAGCGTCTCGAGCGACACCCGCTCGGTCATGATCGTCGGCAGATACTGTTGGAGCGCGAGCCCGAAGAGCCCGCTCAGCGTGACGACCGCGAAGAGCACCATCAGCGTCGTCGTGAGCGCACCGCCGAGGCGGAAGCCGGCATGGAAGAGGATCAGCGGGACCGCGAGGAGGCCGAGCCAGATGTGCAGCTGCATCCACGCCCGCGCCGGACCGAGCCGCCAGGTACGGACCTTCTTCCGCGCGGCGAGCAGACCCGCGAGCAGCATCGCGAGCGTCCCGAGGATGCCGTAGATCAAGCCGGGCCAGCTGCCGCCCGACGCGCCGTACGGGCTCGCGGCGACGTACCACCGGTAGCTCACCGCCCCCGCGATCGTGGCCGCGATCGTGAAGAGCAGCCACCCGCGATGGTCCTTGTTGAGTCTCACCGCAGGTCGGATGGGTCGAGGAACGCACCCGGCGCCACCCGGATCGCGGCGTCGTGGGGGCACGCGTAGACGCAGTTGGGTCCGTCGTAGCCGGCACAGAGGTCGCAGACGGTGGCACGCAGCGCCACGCCCTCGCGCGGCGGCGGCGGCCTTTTCAGCTCGGCGAGCTCGACCATGTTGATGTTGCCGAACGGGCACTGGTTGGCGCAGCGCTCGCAGCCGATGCACCAATCCTCGATCTTGATCTCCAGCGAATCCTCGCGCCGGATCGACCCGACCGGGCAGCCGACCATGCACTTCGGGTCGGTGCACGAACGACACGCCATCGTGACGAGGTAGCGGCCGACACGCGGTCCGTCGCGGGTGAAACGCGCGACGCCGTCGTGGGCGTCGGAGCAGGCGCGGACGCACTCGTCGCAACGCGTGCAGCGGTCGAGGTCGATCAGCAGCACGTTCTGCGAGTTGTAGAGGTTCAGCGACACGGTCTCGTCGAGCATCGCCTGCTCGGTCGCGGAGCGGCTGAACGTCGCGGCCTCGAGCGCACGTGACGCCTTTTGCGCGCCCGCGAGCACCTGCGCGTTGTTCTCGGCGAGCCGCGCGAGCGCCTCGGCCGGGACCTTCACGACCTCGAAGCTGTCGAGCCCCGCCGCTTGCGCGACCCGTACGGGCACCGCCCCCTCGAGCGCCGTCACGGGCGCGCGCACCACCTCGAAGACGTACTCGACGACTCCGATGCGATCCCCCTCGGTGACGATCGCCTCGCGGATGCGCTCGCCGTTCAGGTGCGTGTGGTTGGCGCTGTCGAGGTCCACGACCCAGAGGTCGCCGGCGCGCTCTTCGATCCGGCAATGCCGGCGGCCGACCGCGCGGCCCTCCTTCGGCACGATCAGGTCGCAGGCCTCGCTCCGGCCGATCGTGATGGGCTTCGTGATCGGCGTCTCCGGGAAGGCCCCCGGGTGCGACGTGCAGTGGAGCGCGAGGCGCGTCTTCGGCCGCGCCGGCGTCAGAGCCTCGAAGCCGAACGCGCCGCCGCGTCCTAGGTAGGTGAAGATGAACTCGCCGCCGCTCTTCGTCTCGGAGACTTTGATCGTACCGGCGCGAACCAGGTACAGCGCGTCGGCGGGCACGCCCTGCGCGTAGATGACCCCGTCGGAGATGTCGTCCGAGTCGGGCGTCAGCAGCGTGCTCGCCGCGGCGAGCGCTTCGAGCTGCGACGCGCTCAGCTGGGACAGGAACTCGCTCTGGTGGAGCGTGCTGCGGATCGCGCGCGCCTGGTACGCCTCGTCGACCGCGTCGCCGGCGCCGCGGATCGTGTCGAGCACGGAGCGCAGCATCTCGAGCGCGACGCAGCGGGTGTCGGCGCGGACGGTCGCCTCGCGCGGGTAGAAATTGACGCACGTATCGATGCCGAACAGCTCGCCCGCCTGGATCTGGACGGGACCGAGGCGGCGGTCGTGGGTGAGGCTGGCGTAGCGGCTGATCTCCCCCACCTCGGACCGGCCGGGGTTGTCCTGGGCGGAGCGCGTCCGGCGGCGGAACGTGTCGAACAGCCGTGCCAGCGATCGCCGCGTGCGACCGCCGACCCCCGGCACCTCGACCTTCTCGGGCAGCGTCGCCGTCGCGGTGCCCTCGAGCAGGAGGAACGCGGTCGACCCGTACGCTCCGGCCTCGCAGATCACCTCGCCCGGCGCATACTCGCGGCGAACGACGGCCTTGATGGCAGGCTCTTTCGCGCCGGCTGCCGACCCGAGCAGAGTCGGCAGCTTCAGCTTCGCGCGCTTGCTGCTCTTGAAGAAGTCGAGCTCCGCGACCTCCTCGAAAGAGAGCGCCTGCCCCTCCAGGCCATCGGCGTGTCGTCGTGTCACCCCGCCACCCTCGCTTCCAGCCGAAGAAAAACCCGGTCGGGTCTTACCAGGAAGGCCGGCGCAAGTTCAATTCAGAATCGGGTGGCGTCTCTGGTTGATAACGCACCGGAGCATCGGTCTGCGTGGGGTCGGCGTGCGGTGTCGGCGGCGGGTGGGTCAGGTAGGGCTTCCTACGGTCGCCGGGTTCCCGGCGCCCAGCGCGCACGGCCCGCCGCAGCCGCTCTGTCTTTCGC
>JANNPN010000328.1:0-6073 GCA_031400185.1 Polyangiaceae bacterium | reverse complement strand
CCAGCCGACGCCCTGGTGGTGCACCAGCTCGAGCCGCTGCGCCGCGTCGATCATGGGCTTGCGCAACGGCGTCGCAGCGACGATGACGATCTCGCAACCGGCGATGCTGCGCCGCCGCTCGTCATCGCTGTCCTGCCCGAGCGTCACCAGCTCGATCCCCGCAGGTACCGCAGCGCGGATGATCGAATAGACCTCCGGCGTTGCGTGCGACAGGTAGAGCGCTTTTTTCATCAGTCGAGGTAGCGCACGCCCTTTTCCGCGATGAGCGCCTCCATGCCCGGGGGAAGCGTCGCGCCCTGCGCGACAAGCGCTTCCATCCGGTCCTCCTTGGACTTCACGTCGGTGAGCGCCGACAGGACGCTTTCCAATGCCTCGCGTGCGACGACGACCACGCCATCCTGGTCGCCGGTGATCACGTCGCCGGGGTTCACCGTCATGCCGCCCAGCACGATGGGCAGGCCGATCGTTCCCGGTCCGTCCTTGTACGGAGAGTTCGGGGACAAGCCGCGCGCGAACACCGGAATGCCGACCGCGTTCAGTCCATCGACGTCGCGCGCCATGCCGTCGGTGACGAGCGCGCAAACGCCCCGGTTTTTCGCCATGCCGAGAAGAATGTCGCCCACGACGCTGGCTTCCTCGTAGGCATCGGCCGAAACGACGATGACGTCGCCGGGCTTCGCGTACTGGATCGCGGCGTACGGCGCGAGGTTGTCGCGAGCGCGGCTGTGCACCGTCAGTGCCACGCCGCAGAAACGCGTTGCGCGGGTCAAGGGACGCACGCGGTGATCCAGCGCGCCACGGCGTCCGTTCGCGTCGACGACCCATCCGGTGGGGGATTCGCCGAGGCGCTTGACGAGCTCGTCCGGCGGGCGGGGAAAGTTGCGGCGAACGGTCAGTGCGGGGGTATTGGCCATCTTGGTACGATTCCTAAAGGATGCGTCGAGTGGTGACTGGGTCGAACAGATGCGCGGCGTCGAGGTCGAAGACGACGGGCACGCGCTCGCCCACCTTGGCGGCGACGGTGCGGGGACCGCGCACCAGCACGTCGCTCGCGACGCCCGGCAGGCGGAAGCGGACGATGGTCTCGGCCCCCAGCGGCTCAACCGCCAGGACTTCGCCCTGCGCATGCGGCGCCGAGCCGTCGATGCGGATGTCTTCCGGACGGATGGCGAATATGACCTCGTCGGCCGAATCCCTTCTCGCCACCGGCAGCCGCATGTCGCCCACCTCGAGCCCGCTGCCGTTGAAACGCCCCGTCAAGAGGTTGGCCGGCGGACTTCCGAGGAACGCTGCGACGAACATGTCTGCGGGCTCGCGGTACACGTCCAGCGGCGCACCGATCTGCACCACCTTGCCCCCGTTCATGATGCAGATGCGATCGCCCATGGTCATCGCCTCGACCTGGTCGTGCGTGACGTAGATCATCGTGACGCCCAGCCGATGATGCAGCTTGATCAGCTCCCCGCGCATGCCCACGCGCAGCGCCGCGTCCAGGTTGCTGAGCGGCTCGTCGAAAAGGAACACCTTCGGATCGCGCACGATGGCCCTTCCGAGGGCTACGCGCTGGCGCTGGCCGCCGGACAATGCATGCGGCTTGCGCTTCAGGAGTTCCGCGAGGCCGAGCGTGGCCGCCACGTCCCTCACCCGGTCGCGGATCTCGCTCGCCGAAACGCTTCGCCGCCGCAGCCCGAACGCGAGGTTGTCGAACACCGTCATGTGCGGGTAGAGCGCATAGCTTTGGAACACCATCGCGATGTCCCGGTCCTTGGCCGGGATGTCGTTGACCCGCTTGCCATCGATGGTCAGCTCGCCGGAGCCTATCGACTCCAGCCCCGCGATCATGCGCAACGTGGTGGATTTGCCGCAGCCCGACGGGCCGAGCAGCACCATGAACTCGCCGTGGGCGATGTCGAGATCGACGGCGTCCACGGCAAGGAGATCGGAACCGGGGTAGCGCTTGGTGAGCGCCTTCAGCGCAACCGTCGCCATTACTTCACCGCTCCGGCCGTCATGCCCTGGATCAGCTTCTCGGAGAAGAAGACGTAGATCAGCACCACCGGAATGATCGCGATCATCAGCCCGGTGGCGATCATGCCGACGTCCTCGAGCTGGTCACCCATGAAGCGCTGGATGCCGAGCGGAAGCGTGCGCTTGGCCTCGTCGGTGATGAGAACCACCGCGTAGAGGAATTCGTTCCACAGCAGGATCGTGTTCAGGATGATCGTGGTGGCGATCGCGGGCAGCGCGATCGGCAGGCTGACCTTCCAGAAGATCTGCCACTCCGGATAGCCGTCGATGCGCGCGGCGTCGAAGAGGTCCGCCGGAATGCGCGCGAAGAAGCTTTCCAGGATGTAGACGGTGAGCGGCAGCTGCACGGCGATGTAGACCAGCGTCAGGCCGACGAGGCTGTTGTAGAGCCCGTACTGCACGAGGATCTGGAACAGCGCGATGATCGTGATCTGCGGCGGAAAGATGATCGCCGAGAAGATGATGAAGTAGAGGATGCGGTTCACGCGGAACCGGTAGCGCGCGAAGCAGTGCGCGGCCATGGCGCCGACGACGGTCAGCACCGCAACCGCCGAGACCACGACCAGCAGGCTGTTCTCGAAGTACACGCTGTAGTTCGAGTTGAACCAGGCCTGGGGGAATTTTTCCCAGTGCAGCGTTTCCGGCCAGGCATAGTGATCCTGCGTGATCTCGCTGGTGGTGCGCAACGACATCGTCGCCACCCAAACGAACGGACCCGCGGCAAAGGCGGTGTACACGATCACGACGACGAAGAGAAATGCCTTCGGGATCATGTCGGTCCCGCCGGGCCGTCCCAAGGGACCGACGCGCCCCCACGGGGGGGAGCGAGCGGAGCGGGCGTGGAGGGTCGTTTCACTTCAGTACTCGAGGCGATCGCGCTGCCGGAACGCCCAGGTGAGCCCCAGCACGGCAACCAGCACGAACACGAACCACACCGCGGCGATCGTCGAGGGATACCCCAGATCGAACGTGTTCCATTCGAAGGCGCGCTTGTAGGTGTACGTCGACACCGTCTCGGTCGACCACAGCGGCCCGCCCTTGGTGGTGATCCACACCAGGTCGAAGATCTTCATCTTGCCGATGAACGAGAGCACCAGAAGGTTCAGCAGCGTCGGCTTGACCATCGGGATGATGATGTGCAGAAGCTTGGCGCCCCAGCCGCAGTTGTCGAGCTCGGCCGCCTCGATCACCTCCGACGGAAGCGCATGCAGCGCCGCAAGCAGCACGACCATGTTGAAGCCGGTCCACATCCAGGTGGTGATGAAGATGAGCGAGGGCAGCGCGATCCTCGGATCGCCGATCCACGCCTGCACCCAGCGCTCGAGCCCCAGCGCCCGCAGGATGGCGTTCGCCGCGCCCCAGTCGTAGTTGTAGATCCATACCCAGACGATGCCGACGACCACATACGACATCAGCACCGGCGTGAACCACGCGATGCGGAAGAAGCGGCGTCCCGGGATCTTCGCGTAGAGCGCCAGCGCCAGCAGCAGGGCTATCGACACCTCGGCCAGGGGCGAGGCGCAGGCCCAGATGAACGTGTTCTGGACCGAGCGCCAGAAAATCTCGTCCTGAACCAGCGCCGCGTAGTTGTCGAGGCCGACGTACGCCTCGTTTCGCGGCAGCACCTTGTGAAAGCTGTTCCACAACGTGCGGAATACCGGGTACGCGGTAAGCGCGATGTAGATGGTGAACGCCGGCAGCAGGAACGCGATGATCGCGCCCCAGGGCTGCCGGTCGAGCGACGCGGGAGGAAGCGCGCGCGCCGGGGGAAGCGCCTCCCCTGGGCGCGGCGCGACCGGCACGCTGCTCACTTACTTGCCGTAGGCGGCGTTCATCTGCTTCACCGCATCGTCCACGCTGATGCTGCCCGCCGGAAACGCGCTGTTCATCACCTGCGTGAAGACTTCCTTCGGCTTTCCCTGCATCACCTGGATCGGCATGCCGAAGTAGTACTTGGCGCCGGCGCTGGTGGCTTGCAGCTCGCGGAAGTAGCCCGCATGCGGCCCGCCCACTTTGTCGTAGTCGGCCTTGATGCCGGTCTGCACGAGCACGTTCTCGAGCCAGCGGTTGGCCACTGCCGGGGTCGCGAACGAGTTCAGGAAGGCCAGCGCCTCCTTCGGATGCTTGGTGGCCGCGTTGGCGACATAGCTGCCCTGGACCGACAACGTGCGGCATTCGTTGCACGCCGCGCCGGGGACGGCGGGAAACTTCATCACGCCGAGCGCGAAGCCGGGGGGCTGGCCGCCCTTGTCGGGAGCATTGAAGGCTCGCGAGGTGTACCAACTGCCGTTCAGGAACATGACCGCGCCCGGGTTCGTATGGAAGTAGCTGTGGGCTTCGCCAAGCTTCAGCGTGGTGAACGTGGTCGGCAGCAGTCCCGCCTCGGCCCACGAACGGACCAGTCGCAGGGTGTCGACCACGCGCGAATCGCTCCACGAGAGCGAGCCCTTCAGCAGCTTGTCGTAGTCCTGCGGTCCGAGCTTCTTCAGCAGGGCCTCGTGCGTCAGGTACGCGCCGGGGAACGGTCGATCGCCGACCCCGAGCGCCATCGGCGTCAGGTTCTTCGCGCGCGCCTTCTTGACGAGGTCGAGCATGGTCGCGGCGTCCAGCTGGAGGCTGGCCGGCAGCTTGATGCCCATCTCGCCCATCAATTTCTTGTTGTAGTAGAGCTCTACCGTCGAAGCTTCGAGCGGCAGCCCGTAGGGCTTGCCCTTGTACGACCAGATTTCCTTCGCCCACGGCTCGATCGCGGACCAGTTGAGCGGCGTCAGGTCGAGGAGCAGGCCGTTTTCCATGTACTCGACCTGGTCGGGTTCGGCGTAGAAGATGTCGGGCGCGGTCCCCGCGCGCAGCGCGGTCTTCAGGGAGGCGTACAGCGCGTTCTTTTCGTACCAGGATGCCTCGATCTTCACACCGGGGTTGGCTGCCTCGAACCGCTTGATCGCATCCTCGACGAAGTCGCGCTTGATCTTCTCGGCCGCCCAGTGACTCCACAGCGTGAGCTTGACCTGGGCCAGCGCGGTCGACGCGAAGGCCAGCATCACCACCGAAACCACAATGCTCAGGATCCGCATGACTCCTCCTCGTTAGTCGAGCTTGGCGCCCGAGTCCTTGATGATCTTTCCCCACTTCGCGACCTCGGCGCGGTGGAATGCCGCCAGCTCCGCAGGGGTGCTGCCGCGTATGTCGACGCCGATAGCGGTCATCTTCTCCTTCATGTCCGCCTGCGCAAGCACGCGCTGCATGTCGCCGGCGATCCTGTCGACGATCGCGCGCGGCGTGTCGGCGGGTGCGAAAAAGGCGAACCAGGTCGACAGTTCGAACCCCGGCAGTCCGGACTCGGCCATCGTCGGCAGATCGGGCGCAAGTGGCGAGCGCGAGGCGGTCGTGACGGCCAGGCCGCGGAGCTTGCCGGCGTTGATGTGCGGCAGCGCGGTTGGCAGGTTGTCGAACATGAAGTCGACCTGCCCGCCCAGCAAGTCGGTCATCGCCGGGCCGGCACCCTTGTAGGGAACGTGCAGCATCGACGTGTTGCTCAGGCTCTTCAGGAGCTCGGCGGTGAGGTGCTGCGAGGTGCCGTTCCCCCCCGAGGCGAACCGCAGCTTGTCGGGGTTCTTTCTCGCATGCTCGAGCAGCTCCTTCACGCTCGAGATGCCGAGCGAAGGGTGCACGAGGAGCGCCAGCGGGGTCGAGCCTGCGAGCGTCAGGGGCGCGAAGTCCTTCTCCGCGTCGTAGGGCAGCTTCGCATACAGCGCCGGGTTGGCGGCATGCGTGGTCTGCGTGGCGATGAGCAGCGTGTAGCCGTCGGGCGGGCTCTTCGCGACCGCCTCCACGCCGATGGCGCCGCTTGCGCCCGGGCGGTTCTCGACGACCACCGCCTGCCCCCACGACTCAGTGAGCTTCTGCGCCATCTGGCGCGCGATGATGTCGGTGGCGCCCCCCGGGGCGAAAGGATTGATGATGCGCACCGGCTTTGCCGGGAACGGCTGGGCGTGCGCGGCGGAAACGCCCAGCAGGCAGGCCAGGATAACGACGAAACGCATGG
>JANNPN010000318.1:0-26409 GCA_031400185.1 Polyangiaceae bacterium | reverse complement strand
GACGACGCCTTCGTCGACGACGTCGTCGAAGGGCTCGCGAACGGGGCGCACGACGTGAACAACCAGCGCTGCACCGGCGACACGTCGGTCCCCTGCACGAGCGCGCCCGGCGGCCTCGCCGGCTGCGGCGGTCCACTCGGCACCTGCGAATGGTTCGCAGGTCCGCCGCAGCCGGCGACCATCCAGATCGCGGGGACTTGCCTGATCAGCCACTATGAGGGTGCAATCAGCGGAACGTTCGACCAGGCGACCGGAGCGATCGCCGGCAACGGGACCATGGTCACCCGCGCATACGCCGGCCCGATCGACGGCGGCTGCCCCAAGTGCGTGAACGATCTGTTCCCGAACGACGGCGCCGCCGGCGGCACCTGCGTCCTCGGCACGCGCAATGGCCTCGCCTGCGACGCGAACGGTCGCTCGCCCGAGCCGGCGAACGGCGTGACGAGCCTCGATTGTCCTCCCAACCCCGGCTCGATCATCGCCACCACGACGCTGAACCTCTCGAGCGGCAACACGGGCCTCACGAAGACCGTCAGCCTGACGAGCCCGAACTGCAATGGAGCACCCGGCAAGAAGTGTCTTTGCGCCAGCTGCTCGGGGAACTCGGACATCGCCTGCGAAAGCGACGCCGAGTGTGCCCTCGCCGGGGCGGGCACCTGCACCAACATCGCGGGCGAGCCGCGGAAGCCGAACAGCTGCGTCGACGACACCGGCACCCCGGGCGACGGGACGGTGTGCGTCGCCTCGGGCGGCGGCGAAGGCGTCTGTCCCGAAGGTCCGGTCGCGACCCACTGCGCGATCGAAACGTGGCGGAGTTGCCTCGCGGACGACGACTGTCCCGCAACCAACGACCAATGTATCTCCCAGAACCGCGAGTGCTTCGCAGGGTACGACGGCAACCTCGGCGACTCGGTGAGCGCGATCGGCGCCGCGGCTCCGGCCCGGAACGGTGCCGCCGCCACGACGGTCGGGACGCTCGCGTGCCAGCCGCCGAGCGGGTCGAGTCTCTACAATACGGTGCACGGGTTCCCCGGGCCGGTCCGCTGGGAGCTCGACGGCGTCAGCGAGAACGACGGCGGCCCGGCGTGTCCGGCCCGCCTTTCCTTCCTTCCGACCTCGAAGGGTCCTGCCTTCGATCTGGGGTGGCAGGGCTTCCTGCACGACCAGCGTCAGATCGGCGGGGCGAAGGTCACGGTGGCGACCACCTGCACCGGCTCGCACCCGAGCTGCAGCTGCACCTACGCGGGACCGATCGCGAACCCGAACGCACCCTGATCAGAGACTCGGTCAGAACGTGAGCGCGCCGGGGATGGAGCGAGGGGAGAGATCCCCTCGCTGGATAACTACGCGATCGCCCCCTGGTCGCGTAGCCCCGCAATCTCCGCCGCCGAGAACCCCCAATCCCGGAGCGCCTCGTCGGTGTGCTGTCCCGGGTGCGCCGGCGGACGCTGAATCGCGCCGGGCGTCCGGCTGAAGCGCGGCGCGGGCGCCGGCTGCACGATGCCCTTCACCTCGGTGAAGGTACCGCGCGCGATGTTGTGCGGGTGCTGCGGCGCCTCGCTCATGCTGAGCACGGGCGCGAAGCAGACGTCGGTGTTCTCCATGATCGCGCACCACTCGTCGCGGGTCTTGGCGCGGATGATCGCCGCGACCTTGGCCTTCAGCGCCGGCCACTGGTCGCGGTCGAACTGCGCAGGCAGGGTCTCGTTCGCGAGCCCGGTGTGCTGCAAGAGCAGCGCGTAGAACTGCGGCTCGATCGAGCCGATCGAGACGTACTTGCCGTCCTTGGTCTCGTAGACGTCGTAGAAGTGGGCGCCGGTGTCGAGCATGTTGACGCCGCGCTCGTCCTTCCAGAAGCCGATCGCCTTGATCCCGTAGAAGATCGTCATGAGCGACGCGGCGCCGTCGGTCATGGCCGCGTCGACGACCTGTCCCTTGCCCGACGCCTGCCGCTCCACGAGCGCCGCGAGCACGCCCATGATGAGGTACATGGTGCCGCCGCCGAAGTCGCCGACGAGGTTCAACGGCGGCACCGGCGCCTCGCCCTGGCGGCCGATCGCGTGCAGCGCACCCGTGAGCGAGATGTAGTTGATGTCGTGACCGGCCGCCTGCGCGAGCGGTCCTTCCTGGCCCCATCCTGTCATGCGCCCGTAGACGAGCCGCGGATTGCGCTTGGCGCAGACGTCGGGACCGAGGCCGAGCCGCTCCATCACGCCCGGGCGAAACCCTTCGATCAGTACGTCGGCCTGTTCAATCATGCGTAACGCGGTCTCTACGCCCGCCGGCGATTTCAAATCCACGCCGACGTTACGGCGGCCGCGGGCGAGCAAATCGATAGGCGGCGACTCCGGATCGCCCCCACTCACGTTCTGGGCGCGATCGACGCGGATGACGTCGGCGCCGAGGTCGGCGAGCAACATGGCGGCGAACGGCCCGGGTCCGATGCCCACGAGCTCGACGATCTTGATGCCTGCGAGGGGTCCTGTGGCGGTCGACATGGCGCAATGGGCTAGCAGGCACGCGCGGTCGCCTCAACCGATCACGGCCGCGGGTAGTGCCGCAGTTTGATTCTCGCGCGGCGGCGCACTCGGGTGCCGCACGGCGACGCTGGGCGCCGGCCGATCGGTCCGGGCTGCGACGCATCAGCGGCGGTGGGTCAGGGAGGGCTCCGGGGAGCCGCACCTCGCGTGTGCGAAAGACAGCGAGGCTGCGGCGGGCTTTCTGCGGGGTGGCAGCGATCCAGCGACCGTAGATGGAGCCCTCCCTGACCCACCCGCCGCCGATGCATCCAGGCACGGCGCGATCGCCCGGCCTGGCCGCCGCGGTCATTTGACCGGACTCCGCAGCCGGCAGTAGCGTCGACGCGTGGCTGCGAGCCCGTCGAGGGTGTCCCGTGCCGCGGCATTGCCGGCGGTCGTCGACCTCGCGCTCTTCCGCCGGATGGCGGACTTCGCGACCGAGGGCCTCTACCTCGTCGATCGCACCGGCCGCTTCCTCTACGTGAACGCGCAGGGCCACGCGCAGATGGGCGGCTACACGATGGAGGAGCTGCTGGCGCTCACCGTCTGCGACATCTGCCCCGATCTCACGCCGGAGGCGTTCGCCGCCAACGTCGAGGCGACCGCGCACGGGCCGATGCCGCGCATCGAGTCGCGGACGCAGCGGAAGGACGGCACATGCTTCCCCGCCGAGGTGAGCACCGCGCGCCTCGAGGTCGACGGCGAGGTCTTCCTCTTCGGGGTCGCGCGCGACGTCACCGAGCGCAAGGCCACCGAGACCGCGCGGAAGCGGCTCGCGTCGCAGCTTCTCGAGACGATCGAGCGCGAGCGCCAGCGCGTCGCGCGCGAGCTCCACGACGACGTCGGCCAGGCGCTCGCGACGGTCGGCATTCTTCTCGACACGCTGGAGATGAGTCCAGGCGTCGTCCCCACCGTAGTGAAGCCTTCGCTCGCCACGACGCGGGCAACCATCCGTCAGATTGCGGAGTCGCTCGCGCGGATCGTCCGCGAATACCACCCCGCCGAGCTCCTCGGCCTCGGACTCGCCGACACGCTCCGCGCCCACGTGCGGCAGTTCGCCGAGCGCCATCGTCTCGCCTGGCATTGCACGACGACGCCGGTCGAAGGTCTGCTGACGCCCGATCAGGAGCTGCACGTCTACCGCGTCGTGCAGGAGGCGCTTGCGAACGCCGCACGCCATGCGGAGGCCACGACGGTCGCCATCGTGATCGACCGGACGCCCGAGGACCTCGTCGTGCGTATCCGCGACGACGGTCGCGGCTTCGACCCCGCGGCACCCGCTAGCGGCGTCGGGCTCGCGACGATGCAGGAGCGCGCCATGCTGCTGCGCGGCGCGGTCACGGTCGACTCGCCGTCCGGGCGCGGCACGACGGTCGTGCTCACCATCCCGCTGGCGCCCGAGGAGCGCTACGACACCGACTTCTCCTGGCGCTCGGCGGCACTTCACCGCCCCCCCGTCGCCGATCCGTCGACCGCCGCCCCGCTTCCGCCCGCGCTCGACCTCGAGGTCTTCCGCAAGATGGCCGACATGTCGAGCGAGGGGTTCGAGCTCGTCGATGGCGACGGCCGCTTCGTCTACGTGAACGACTGCTCGTGCAACCTCCGCGGCTACAACCGCGACGAGATGCTCGGCATGACGGTCTCGGACCTGAACCCGGACTTCCCGCCGGAGGTCTGGCGCGAGTGGGCACGCACGGCGCAGGGACCGGTGCGCCCGTTCACGACCGTCAATCGCAGCCGCGACGGCAGGCTCGTCCCGGTCGAGCTCAGCGCCACGCCGATCGACTCGCGCGGCGAGCGCTACTTCTTCGCCGTCGTCCGCGAAATCAGCGACCGCAAGGAGGCCGAGGCCGCCGAGAAGGGCTTCACGCGTCGGCTGCTCCACACGCTCGAGGCCGAGCGGCGTCGGGTTGCGCGCGAGCTCCACGACGAGGTCGGACAGGCGATCGCGACCGTCGGGGTGCTGCTGGCGACGCTCGCGAGCGCGCCGGAAACGAGCGCCGACCCGCATCCCGACCTCGCCGCGACGCACGCCACCATCCGGCAGATCACCGAGTCGGTAGCCCGCATCGTGCGCGACTACCATCCCGCGGAGCTACTCGGACTCGGGCTCGAAGAGACGCTCCGCACCCACGCGCGCCAGTTCACGCAGCGCCACGGGCTGGTCCTCCGCCTCTCGACTGCGGGCGTCGACCACCTCCTCTCCGACGAGCAGGCGCTGCACCTCTACCGCATCGTGCAGGAAGCGCTCGCCAACGTCGCGCGCCACGGCGGCGCCCCCAAGGTCGGCGTCCCCCGGGCCCGCCACGGCACCCGCGTGACGGCGACCGTCCGCGACGACGGCGTCGGCTTCGACCCCGACGCGGTCGGGATCGGCGGCCTCGGGCTCGTCACGATGCGCGAGCGCGCCGAGCTGATCGGCGCGACGCTCACGATCGGCTCGCGGCCCGGCCGGGGCACCGAGGTTCTCGTCGCGCTTACGACGCAACCGTCCCGCCGCGCAGACTGACCCGAGCAGACCCCACGCACGAGGCTATAGGCCGTGCGCGCAAGCGCCCACGTAGAAACCCCGTTGCGCGGCGAACGAGCGCGCTGGTAACTCCGAGGTTGCCCCCGCATGGTCCGCACGCTCCCCGCAATGCTCCGCCACCGCACCGTCGCCGCCCTGATCGCCGCCGCGGTCGTGACACCGCTTGCCGCCCCCGGCGCACGGGCCGACGTGTTCACGGTGACGACGACCGCCGACACGAGCAGCGGCGGGTGCACCGAGGCCGACTGCTCGCTCCGCGAGGCCGTGGTCGCGGCCAACGCCGTCCCCGCCGCCGACACGATCGTGATCCCGGCCGGGACGTACACGCTCGGCGGGACCGGCGGCGAGGACCTCGCGACGACCGGCGACCTCGACCTCCGCGGCTCGGTCACGATCACCGGCGCCGGCGCCGGCGTCACGACCATCGACGGCGGTGGCGTCGATCGCATCTTCGACATCGTGACCTCGGCGACGGTGACGATCAGTGGTGTCACGCTGACGCACGGACACGTACCGGCCGGCGACACGCAAGGCGGGGGCGCGATCCTGTGGAACGAGCCGGGCACGGGCGCCGTGCTCGACCTGCGGCTCGACGGCGTCGTCGTGACCGGCAACCACGCGGGCGCTGCTGGCGACGGCGGCGGCGGCATTCGCATCGCCCAGGACAAGCCGGCGTCGTCGGTCGTGACGATCGCCAATAGCACCATCAGCGACAACACCATGCAGAATGGCGACGGCGGCGGATTGCACCTCTGTTGCGAGAACCTGACGGTCACGATCACCGACAGCACGATCGCCGGCAATGACGCGGTAGAGGACGCGGCCCTGCCCGGTCTGAACGGCGAGGGCGGCGGCATCTACCACTGCTGCACCGATACGAGCCTGACCGTCGCCGACACGACGATCAGCGACAACGACGGCCCGACCCAGGGCGGCGGCATCTACACGTGCTGCGGCGTCGCCAGCAACACGCTGCTGACGGTCGAGCGGACGACCGTGAGCGGCAACCGCGCGCTCGGTCCCGGGATGTCCCAGGGAAACGGCGGCGGCATCGAGGGCGAGGGCGCCGTCGTCCTCGTCAACACGACACTCAGCGGGAACCACGCGCGCAAGGACGGCGGCGGCATCGACAACGAGGACGTGCTCGTCATGCGGAACGTGACGATCGCCGGCAACGACGGCGGGCGCGGCGGCGGCTTCTACGAGGACGGCCTCATGACGACGCTCGCGAACGTACTCTTCGCCGGCAACGTGGAGATGCCGAGCACCGCGTCCGCGAACTGCGCGGTCGCGGTCGGCACCGAGCCGCTGGTCTCCGAGGGCGGCAACCTGAGCAGCGACGCGACGTGCCCGCTCGCCGGGACCGGCGACCAGGCGAGCAGCGATCCGCTCCTGCTGCCGCTCGGCGACAACGGCGGGGCGACCCCCACGCATGCGCTTCCGTCGAACAGCCCGGCCGTCGACGGCGGGAGCGACGCCGGCTGCCAACCGCTCGACCAGCGCGGCTTTCCGCGTCCGGGCGACGGCGACCACGACGGCGCCGCCCACTGCGACGTCGGCGCATTCGAGCTCGGGTCGGCGGTCGAGAACTGCATGAACGGCGTCGACGACAACGGCAACGGGCTCGTCGACTGCTTCGACTTCGACTGCGCCGGCCAGCCGCTCTGCGCCGAGCGCTGCGACAACTGCATCGACGACGACGGCGACGGGCTCGTCGACCGCGACGATACGGGCGACTGCGCGGCGCGTGCCGACGGCGCCGGCGCCGGCGTCGCCGATCCCGCACGCGGCAAGGTCGTCGCCAAATGCGCACTGACCCTCCGGAAGGCCGGCGCCAAGATGGTTGGCGCACGCCTCAAGGCCCTGCAGGGCTGCGTCGCGCGCTTGTCGACGTGCGTCCAGGTCAAAGGTGGCGACGCGGGCTGCCTCGCGAAGGCGGGTCAGGGCTGCGCGAACGGCGTCGCCAAGCTCGGTGCGACCGCGGCGAAGCTCCGCGCGGCCGTCGGCAAGAGCTGCGAACCGCTCGCGAGCGACGAGCTCTTCGCGGCGAGCGGCATCGGCGCCGGCGCTGAGGCCGCCCGCTGCGACGACCTCGGCGTGCCGAACCTCGGCACCGCGGACGCCGTCGGAGCCTGCGTGCTCGCGTCGCACGCTTGCACCGCCGACCGCTTGGTCGCGGTCGAGACGCCGCGCGCCCCCGAGCTGCTCGGCCTCGGCGGGCTCGATGCCGCGGTCTTCCTGCCGTGCGCGCCCGCGACCGGCGCGGCCCTGGGCGGCGGCCTCGGCGAGCGCGGCAAGGCGCTCGACGCCTGCCAGCGCGCGATACAGAAGTCCGACGCGAAGCTCGTCGCCGGCACCGCCGCGCTCCTGCGGAAATGCGCGACCCAGGTCTTCGCCTGCCGGCAGCAGAAAGCGTCCGACCCCGCGTGTCTCGTGAAGGCGCAGGCCTCGTGTCCGAAGCTCCGGGCCAAGATCACGGGCCTCACGACCAAGGTCGCAGAGGCCGTCGCCAAGAAGTGTGACACTCCGAAGCTCGCGATCGCGGAGATCCTCGGCGCGAGCGGCGCCGGTCTCCAATCCCAGGCCGCGCTGTGCAAGGCGCTCGCCGTACCGAGCCTCGGCTCGATCGCCGCGGTCAGCGACTGCCTCGCTCGCCACGAGCAGTGCCGCGCGCATCAGCTCGTCGAACGCGAGATCCCACGCCTCGACGAGCTCCTCGCGACGGGCGGCATCGTATTCCCCTGAACGCGAAACGGCGCCGCCGCGCGATGGCGTCCCGCTCGCGTTGGCGCGACCGGACCGGATAGAGAGGTCAGGCGATGCCCGTCGCCGCCGAAGCCTGGAACGTCCTGCCGCACGGGCCGATCGAGCGCCTCGCCGAGAACCTCTGGTGGGTGCAAGGCTCCCTGCCCCGCATTTCGTTGAAGCGCGTGATGACGGTCGCGCGCCTCGCCGACGGCCGGCTCGTCATCCACAACGGCATTGCGCTCGGCGACATTCAGATGCGCCAGCTCGAAGCCTGGGGCTCGCCGGCCTTCCTGATCGTGCCGAACGGTTTCCACCGCCAGGACGCCGCCGCGTGGAAGCGCCGCTATCCCGCGCTCACGGTCCTCGCCCCGAGCGGCTCGCGCGCCAAGGTCGAGCAGAAGATCGCGCTCGACGGGACGCTCGAGGATTTCCCGGCCGACCCCGCCGTGCGCTTCGAGATGCTCGACGGCGTCGGCGACGTGGAGGGCGTCATGCTGGTGCGGTCGGAGGACGGCACGACCGTGGTCCTCACCGACGCGATGTTCAACATGGACCGGAAGCGCGACGTGCTCGGCTTCCTCTTCACGACCATCCTCGGCTCGGCGCCGGGGCCGCGTGTATCGCGGCTCGCGAAGCTGCTCCTTGTGAAGGACCGCGCCGCCCTCCGTCGCGAGCTCGCGCGCTATGCGGAGCTCCCCGACCTGCAACGACTCGTGGTCGCGCACGAGAAGGTGGCGTCGGGTCCCGACGCACGAGCGGCGCTGCTGCAGGCTGCGAGCTACCTTTAGCCGGTTGCTGAAAAAGGGCCATCTGCGTCGTTGCTCCCTCTCTCACTTGTGCGGCGTAGCTCCGCTACGCCTCCGCGTTCGTTCGGTCGCGCCTAGCAGCTGACCCTTATTGAGCAACCAGCTGGGGCTGCCTCGTGCGCGCGGTGGGACGTTCGCTTCGCTCACGCCCATCCATCTCTTTCTCCGGATTGTGGTGTGAGAGATGAAGCGCGCGAGCGTAGCGAGCGAGCTCACCACGCGCGACCAGCAGCAAGCAGGTTGCTCAAAAAGGTCGAGATAGTAGGCGCGAAGGAGCGAGCAAGGAGCGCAGCCGTAGGCGGCGTTCACGCACGCGGTGCTCGGCGTCGCGTCCCTTGGCGAGGTCGCGGCACGCCAAGATCACCCGCGCGCCCTTCGCGGCGAGCGCCGATACCGTCTCGAACCCGAGCCCGCTGTTGGCACCCGTCACGAGGATCGTCTTGCCTGAAAGATCGGGAATGTCGGCCGTCGTCCACGCCATGGTCTACTCGATCGGCAGCTCGCGGCCGCGCGGCGCCGGCTCGAGCCGCTCGCTTGCGATCGCGCGCGCGCAGCTGTTCCAGCGCAGCATCGCGTCGTCGTTTCCCGGCGGCCGCACCGCCTCCGCACGCTCGTACCATTCCATCGCCTGCCGGAGCCCGTCGTAGACCGACGAGCGCACGACGTTGCGTTGCTTCAAGAGCGCACGCGCCTTCCGCTCGTGGACGATGCCCGTGTAGTACGCGCGCTCGTACGCGTCGGTCAGACGGTCCACCAGCGTCTGCGCCTCGCGCGGCGCGCCCGCCGCACCGTCGGCGCCGAACTGGTCGCTGAGCGCCAGGATGAGACCGCGGAGCGCTTCGTGGTTCGCGGCGTCGACCGCGAGCACGTCACGATAGATGCTCTCCGCCTGCGCCGGGTCGTTCCGTAGACGGTAGCCCTCGGCCTTCTCGAGCGCGTGCGGGATGCTCGCGCGGGAGATCGTCTTGAGCTCGAGAGCGCCCATGTCGGGATGATGGCACACCGCCCAGGGGGTACGGAACCGGAACGCCCGTCACGGCGCCGAACGGCCGAGCCACGCCACGAGTCAGCACGCCGCGAGCGAGCCTCGAGGTGGCGCGGTGAGCGCCAGCTCGGCGGCGATCCGCCCCGGCAACGAGAGGATCAGCACCGACTCCGTGAGCGCTTCGGATGCATCGTCTTGACCGGGTCGGGGATCCGCGCTTGTGAACGGCCCAGGCGTCGCAGCCGGAATACGAACCCGGTTGGGCCGTCGAAATGCATTGCTCGCGCGCCTCAGCCGTCCCTATCCTGGATGCATGCCGCGCCTGGATGCATGCCGCGCGAGGAGGTGATCCGATGCTGCCTGCGCACTGCGTTTCGCTGTTGGCGGCGGTCGCGCTGCTGACGGTCTCGTGCGGTGACAACGACAACACCCGGCCGGCGGACCCGTGCGATCGGTCGCGCCACGAGGCGACCTTCGACGCCTGCCGGGCGACCAGCGATCAGCCGACGTGTGAAGCAGCGGGCGGGCGGTGGAGCGTCGGGGGAATCTTCAACCAGCAGCTGCAGTGCTTCTGTCCTACCGGCCTCGCCGGTTGTCCGTGCACCCACTTCTCGCAATGCCTCGGAGACTGCGTCGCGCCGAGCGTCCCCGTAGGTACGTGCGAGAGCGTGACGGCAGGCGTCTGCCAGGCCGAGCTACCGTTCTTCGGATGCATCTGCGCCTCGAGCGGCTTCGGAGGCGGGCGCTTCGGCGGACTCTGTATCGACTGAGCCCGCGTGCTCAGGCTTCGAACTGCACCGTGATCCCCCACGCCGTCGCGAGCCAGCCGAGCAGCGACGACTCGTGGGGATCGACCACGTCGGGAAGCGCCGCCGACAGCACGGTGCCGTAGATGAGCTCACGCGCATCCTGGCGCTGGATGGTCTCGAGGAAGTCCTTGAGCGCATCTTCGTCCGAGAAGCGCTCGTCGGCTTCCTCGGCGACCGTCTGGTAGTGCTCGTCGCCGAAGGCCTCCGCGATGCGGGCGATCTGCGCCTGCTCGTCCTCCGACACCGCTCCGTCGCCGCCGATGACGGTGCCAACCAGTGCCACCAGGGCGAGACGTTCCTCGTGATCGAGATCGCTGAGCTCCATTGTGGAACCCTCGTAGCGGGGGGCTTGCCGCTAGTCCAGGCGCCGTCAGGCCGCCTCGGCCGCCGTACACCACAACGGGCGATCGTACGCTTTCAGGTCAGGAGGGATTCCCGCATTGACGACCCGAGGACGAAATCCCGGTCGACCTTCCCGGACAACGCGGCGATGCGCGCGGGCGGCCGCGTTGCGACGCATCGTTCGGCACGCGCACGCGCGAGAGCGGCACGCGCACGCGCGAGAGCGTGACGCTGTCCGGCAACACCGCCGCGCAGACCCGAGCGCGAGATTCACGGTCCATTTCGACACAATCGGCGATGGCGTCGGTCGTTTCGCCTTGACACTTCGTGGCATCGCCGCGCATCGATCGTGATCGACGGCGCGCACAGCGCCGAATCTCACGACGGAGGTCGCCATGGCCGAGGAAGACGTCAAGAAGCTCGAGTTGCGGATTCGCGAGCTGGAGAACCAGCTCAAGACCTTCCAGGCGGCGGCGAGCGCGCCGCAGGCATTGTCGGCGGAAGAAATCGCCGCGTACCAGAAGGTCAGCTCCGTGTTGTCCGGATTCGACGATTGGGGATGCGGCATCAACGAATGCCGCCCGATCTCCGTCTGTCGGATCTGCAACGTCGTCGCATGTCGTATCTGTCGGGCATGCCGAGTCTGCATCAACGAATGCGTGTGCGGCCCGTGCTCCATGGGCGGCGGATCCGGCGGAGGGTTCACGGGTTTCGGCGGGTGAGCAGCGGACGAACCCGATCCGCCGCGAGCCGTACGCGCCGATGAACGACTCCGAGCATTTCCGCCTTGCGGACGGTGTCGACGTCGTTCGCATGCCGGACGAGGGCCTGCTGTTCCGCTCGAACACCCTCGCGGTGCGCGTCGACGGCACGATGGCGGAGACTCTGGAGCGTCGCATCCTGCCGCTCTTGCGAGAGCCGGTGACACTGCATGGGTTGACGCAAGCGTTGGCAGACATTTCCGCCGAGGACCTACGGCGGAGTCTGGAATCGCTGGTGCGAGCGCGAGTCGTCGCGCGCTCGCACCAGCCGCAACGATCACGATCCACCCTTCCTTTCGATGCGTTCCTGACGGAAGTCGGTGGCGATGCGACGGCCGCCGCCGACCGGCTACGCGCATCGTGCGTCGCGATCTTCGGACTCGAAGCGCACGGTGCCCATCTCGCGTTCCACCTCGCTCGGTTGGGGGTCGGTGCGGTGGTCCTGGCCGACCGATTTCCTGCGGCCGAGAGCGACGCGCTCCTCATGCCGCGGGGCACGCATCGCGTCGGCGTGCCGCGGCAGGACCTGCTCGCGACGGCGCTCCTGGCCGAGCATCCCGGCATCACGGTCCGTCGCGCCGACGAGCTCTCCCGCGACACGGTGACCGCGATCGCCACTGACGCGACGATCCTCGTCGGCTGCTTCGATCGCGGCTACGAGACGGCGCAGCATTGGATCAACCGGGCGGCGCTCGCCACCGGAAAGCCGGCGCTCTTCGCGGAGCTGCGCACCCATCTCGCGCTCGTCGGGCCGTTCGTCATCCCCAACCAATGCGCGTGCTACATGTGTTATCGTATGCGGCGCATCGCGTCCGAGGACAACTACGACGAGGCGATGGCGTGGGAACGGCACCTGAACGAGGGGCGGGAGCCGCACCTGTCGCGCCGCGCCGCAGCGCCGTTCCTGTCCGAGCAGCTGGCGAGCGCGCTCGCGGGCGAGATCGTGAAGACGCTGGCGCTCGGCCTTCCTCCGACGCTCGCCGGGCGGGTCCACGAGCTCGATACGCTGACGCTCGAGAGCCGCCTGCACCCCGTGCTGCAACAACCGGACTGTCCCGTCTGCGGCGGAAAAAAAAACGCCAAAATCCGCCGCGACGAGAGCTGATAGCCGCCGCGGCGACTTCGGCATCGGGCGACATCGCGATGCTCGCCGAGCAACTGGTCAGCGATCGTACGGGGATCGTCCGCCGCGTCGAGATGTTCGCGAAGGATCCGTCGGAACCCGCGATTCCCTACGTCACCCGGGCGGACGTCGCGAATCATCTCTTTCTGAGCGCGGCCGATGCGGATGCCAGCGTCTGTTCGGGCAAGGGCGTGTCGCCGATCGCCGCGCGCGTGAGCGCCCTCGGCGAAGCGGTCGAACGATATTCCGCCGCCGTCCACGACCGCACCGAGGTCTCGCACGCGCGCCGGAGCGAGCTCACGGAGCCCGCGCTCGATCCGCGTGACCTCGTGCTCTACGACCAGCGACAATACGCGACCCTTCCCTACGCGCCCTACGACGACAACAGGCTCGGATGGGTCCGCGCGCGGTCGCTCATGACCGATGAGGAGGTGCTCGTCCCCGCCCTCGCGGTGTTCATGAACTACCACGCGGCGCACGACGCGGAGTTTCTGTTTCCGATCACGTCGAACGGCCTCGCGACGGGCCGGACGCTATCGAGCGCCGTCGCGGCCGCGGCGATCGAGGTGCTGGAGCGCGATGCATTCATCATCGCATGGGTGAACGCGTTGCCGGCGCGACGGTTCGCTGCGGGCGACCATCCCGACCGCGAGGTCGCCGCGATCGCCGCGACCTACGCGCGACGCGGCGTGGAGATCCGGCTGTACCGCCTGCCGACCGACCACAGCGTCGCGGTGTTCGCCGCGATCGCGTTGGAGTCGCCGGGACGAGGGGGGCCCGCCGCCGTCGTCGGGCTCGGCGCCGACTCCGATCCGGTGACCGCGTCACGCAAGGCCGTCCTCGAGGTCTGTCAGGTTCGGCCCTCGCTGCGACGACGGATGCGCCAGCCGGAGGCGCGCGAACGCTTGCAAGCGCTCGTGCGCGACCCGACCCTCGTCGCGACCATCGACGACCACGACCTCCTCTACGCGAGCCCCGACGCGTTGCCGCGGCTCGCGTTCTGGTTGGACCGGGTCCCCGAGCCGTTTCCCTGGGAAGCGCAACCGCCGTGCTCGGACGCGGAGGATCCCCTGGCTTTCCTCGCGGAGCTCGCGCGTCTCGGACACGACGTCCTCTACGTGAACCTCACGCCGCCTGACATGGCCGAGCTCGGGCTCTACACCGCGCGCGCCATTCTGCCCGGGTTCCAACCGATCGACTTCGGATGGAAGGAACGTCGCCTCGGAGGCCGACGTCTCTACACGATGCCCGAACGGCTCGGCAGGCGCGGCGCGCACGCCACATGGGACGACTTGAACCACGACCCGCATCCGCTCGCGTGAGTGCCGCCATGTCCTTTCGCGACCACAACCCCGCGGCTTGGCTCTTCCATCAGAATACGATCCGGTGGCCGTTCAACACGCTCGAGCCGGACGTCGAGGCCGCCGACCACGCCCCCTTCAAGGAGTATCCCGCAGCGCCCTGGACGGCGCTGCCAGCGCCGCGCCCGCTCGACCGCCTCCTCGATGCCGCGATCCGCGAGCGTCTCTCGTGCCGGAGCTTCTCGCCGGAGCCGCTCGCCCTGGACGGTCTCGCGACGATGCTCGCACGCTCCTACGGCGTGCAGGGGGTCGTGCACTTCGGTGCTCGTGAGCACCTGGAGCGCCCGGTGCCGTCCGGCGGCGGGCTGTACCCCCTGGAGATCTATCCCGTCGCTCGCCGCGTGTCCGGTCTGGAGGCGGGCATCTACCACTATGCGCCGCTCGCGCATGGTCTCGAGCAACTGCAGGCAGTCGAGCTCTCCGCGCCCTTCGTGACGCAGGTCTTCATGAATCAACCGTACGTCGCGGATGCCGCCGCGATCGTCGTCCTGACGGCCGTCGTCGACCGCACGCTGCACAGGTACGGCGACCGCGGGTACCGCTACATCCTGCTCGAGGCCGGACACGTCGCGCAGAACGTCGTGCTGACCGCCGGGGCGCTCGGCCTCGGCGCGTTGCCGCTCGGCGGGTTCTTCGACGCCTGGCTCGCAGAGATGCTCGGCATCGACCTGGCGGTCGAAGTGATTCTCTATGCCGTCGCCGTGGGTCCGTCGCGAGCCGAGGCGACGGAGCGCGTCGACCGCCGCAACCTCGAGTTCATGCTCGGCGGCTAGGATCCGGGGATTTTCATCCGGCGACGGAGGATGGGGCAAGCTGTGGTCGCACTTCCCCGAGCGACGCGCCGATCGTCATCAGGACGGGCTCGCACGCCGTCGTCGGGATCGTCACGATCTGCCACACACCGTCTCGTTGAGTGATTGCTATCGCGGCAACGAGGTCTCGGTCACCCACGACGCATCCCGCCCCACCCTTGGCTCGCATGAGTGCGCGGCCCTCAGCGCTCAACTGCAAGGAAACTCGAAGCGGCGCTCGTTCCTGGTCCACGGGCTTTGCAGGATGCGCTGCCCAGGCGAACGACCCGATGCCGATGCACGCGAGGAGTCCGAACCAGAAGGTGTGCTGGACAGCGCGAAGAAACCGCCGCCGAACGTTCTCGTAGCCCGCGAAGACCAATGCGGATTGCGTGATCCGCTTCACATCCTCGAATTGCGCAGCAAGGCGCTTGAGGTCCTCCAGGTCGTGGCCTACGGCGCTTCGTGCCGACTGGAACGCTTCGTTCGCACTGGTCCATCCTTCGCGCAGGTCCTCGACCGTTTCGAACGTGCCCCAAAGGACCTCGCGATTGGCGGCGATCGTCTTTCGTATGTCGTCGTACTCAGCGCGCTCCGCCAAAGTCGTGAGGGTTATCGTCTCGGGGGTCAGGACATCGACGAAGCACCGGATTCCGAATGCGATCCCGCCCAAGGCAACGGCGCCTCCGAGGATCGCGATGGCGAGCCGGGTTCCCGAGAGTGCACCCAGATCGGAGAGCTGGCTCCCGGCAAGCAAGGCGGCGGCTACCGCAGCAAAAGCCGTCGCGAGCCATTTGGCGGTCTCGCGGATTACCGCCGCTGGTCGATGCTCGGCGGCATCCTCGGCCTAGCGAAGCTTCAGGACCACATCAACGCCGAAGTCATTCGCGAAATCCTTCGCGACGCGAAGGTCGTGCAGGTCGATTCGGTCCGTGACCTCGACCGGAAATAGAACGGTTTTGATGGACGGCGCCGCTTGCAGCGTCAGCGCCAGGTCGGACAGCTGCGACAGTTGGTCCCGAACCGCATAGCCCGTATGCCAGCCGCCGCCGGGTGGCGTGAAGATATACGTGTCCTTGGGCGGCGGGGGTGCGCCTCCACTGCCACCAGGATTGCCGCCACCGCCCGATGAAGGGCCTCCTGGCGGATCGGAAGAAGGCATGCGGCCCGAATCGTCGTCCGGTGGAGGGGGCGCACCCCGCACGGCGAGACCGCGGGGGCCGGCGACGATTTCAACGCAGTCGTCACCGCAGCAGACGATGACTGCTTTGTCACTGACGATCTTTACCGAGTACATGCCGACTCCTTCGGCTTCGCAGGTCCGGATCCGCTGCCGTCCCTTCGTCGCTCGCGATCTCTAAGTCGTCGACGTCGGTACGATCAAGAAGTTTCCCCATCGTGTGACTCATTTCGGAGCACATTACTCGCGCATCGTTCGCGCTCGACGCAGCGGCAGCGCGAGAATGCGCGGCGAAGGGCGTACGCGTGCACGGAGCGCCTCGCTTGGAGGTCCCAGTTGCCGGGCGCCTGCGTCCCCACGTTGCTCAGCACGCGATCGCGCATGCCGGGGATCGCGGCGCGCGCTAACGCGGGTCCAGCCGGACGAAGTAACGGGGCGGGAAGCCCGTCACGATGCGAAACGGAAGAGGAAGCGGGTGGTCCCGCTCGACGCGTTCGTGCTCCGCGCCCGTGACCGGCACGGCACGAAGGTCGCGCGTCTCGCCGTCGACCGCGATCCGCACGTCGGGCTTCGCGAGCGCCCGCCGGTACCACGCGCGCGGCCAGTGGTTCGCCGCGACGTAGAGCTTGCCGTCGCTCTCGAGCCGGGACACGACCCGGTCATGCGCGCTGCCGTCGGGATCGAACGTCGTGATCACGAGGGTCGAGCCGGGCTGCGGCTGCACGAATCCGATCATGGATTCGAACGCGGCGACGATGGCCACGTACACGACGAAGAGGATCGCGACGCTCTTCAAGGGCGACCGGCTCATTCTGCGGCGAGGGTGCTCAAAGTCGCGTCCCACCGTCAAGCATCGCCGCACCCATCGGACCCGGACGTCGCCGACGCTCTTGCGACGACGGTAGGCGCTACTCCGCTTCCATGCGCCTTTTCATATCGACGTATGCAGTTTCGATCAGCTCGCTCAGAGCGCGGGCATCGACGTCATGCCCGGGCCCGAGTTTGACGTGGCGCATGAACTTACCAGTGCCCTCCAGCAACCGCTCGGGGTCGGCAATCTCGGCGCCGCGAAAGAACCCGACATTGACGTGAGCCTTGAAGGCATTCACGTAGGCGAATGCGGCGTCGCCCACACACGCGGTCGGATGGCCATCATGCAACAACTCTCGAACATCGCCTCCGCACTCGCGCATGACCGCGAACCAGCGCTGCGCGATCGCCCCCAATTCACCCGAATGGTCATGCATCCAGGCCTCGATCGCTGGATCTCGCCCGACCGAGCTGGGGAACCGCAGAAGTTGGCTGGGCCGCAGCGCCTGGTTGGGCCGCACCTTGCCACTACGGGCTACACGCGCGCCCACGCGCGAACCTCCGAGCGTCCCACGATCAGGATGTACCGGCCGACGACGGCATCGACCGACCGGAACGAGGAGGCGGCGGGGCGACTCATCGCCTACGATCTCGCTTTCTTCGGCGGTTTCGAGCCGTTGAGGGCGACCGCTTGGCGAACGAGCGCCTTGAAGGCGGACTCGTCGACGCCTTCGCCTTCCCGAAGGTCGATCGCGCGGCGTACGTTGCCGTCGAGGCTCGAGTTGAAGAGACGCGCCGGATCTTGCAGAGACGCGCCCTTGGCGAAGGTCAGCTTCACCTTGTCCTTGTAGGATTCGCCGGTGCAGACGATGCCGTCGTGCGACCAAACCGGCGTGCCCATCCACTTCCACTCCTCGACGACGGCCGGGTCGGCGGCCTTGATGAGCTTGCGCATTCTGCCGAGGGTTTCCCCGCGCCAGTCGCCGAGCTCGGCGATTCTTTTCGAAATGAGATCCGATGCCGACTGGGGTCGCGCCGCCTTTTTCACGCTCTCACCCCGCTGGCGGCACTATAGGCGGCCGGTGCAGGGTTCCTCAACGACGATCGGCACGCGGCCCTTGCCACCACCCCGGCACCCCGCCAAATAGACCCCACGCCACCCACCAACGAACGGAGCCCACGCCCATGACCGACGCGCCCGAGTACACGCCGCCCAAAGTTTGGACCTGGAACAAGGAAAGCGAGCATCGCTTTTCGAACATCAACCGCCCGATCGCGGGCGCGACGCACGAGAAAGAGCTGTCCGTCGGGCGCCACCCGTTCCAGCTGTACTCGCTGGCGACGCCGAACGGCGTGAAGGTCACGGTGATGCTCGAGGAGCTGCTCGCCAAGGGTCACAGCGGCGCCGAGTACGACGCGTGGATCATCCCGATCAACGTCGGCGAGCAGTTCGGCTCGGGCTTCGTCGCGGTGAATCCGAATTCCAAGATCCCCGCCCTCCTCGACCGCTCGAATCCCGAGAAGCCGACGCGCGTCTTCGAGTCCGGGGCCATCCTGATGTACCTCGCCGAGAAGTTCGGCGAGCTCCTGCCGACCGAGCCGTCGCAGCGCGCCGAGTGCCTCTCGTGGCTCTTCTGGCAGATGGGCGCGGCGCCCTACCTCGGCGGCGGCTTCGGGCACTTCTACGCCTACGCGCCGACCAAGATCGAGTATGCGATCGATCGCTTCGCAATGGAGGTGAAGCGGCAGCTCGACGTGCTCGACCGCCAGCTCGCGGAACGCGAGTACATCGCGGGTCCTGACTACACGATCGCCGACATCGCGATCTGGCCCTGGTACGGCTCGCTGGTGAAGGGTCTCCTCTACGAAGGTGGCGAGTTCCTGAGCGTGCACGAGTACACGCACGTCATCCGTTGGACCGATCAGATCGCCGCACGCCCCGCCGTGAAACGCGGCCGGATGGTGAACCGCGCCTGGGGCGAGCCGTCGAGCCAGCTTCCGGAGCGCCACGAGGCGAGCGACTTCGACAACGTCCCGAAGGCGACGGAGTGACGTGTCCGAGCTGAAGGCGGCGC
Organism: Polyangiaceae bacterium; assembly: GCA_031400185.1. Taxonomy (GTDB): domain Bacteria; phylum Desulfobacterota; class Binatia; order UTPRO1; family UTPRO1; genus UTPRO1. Next base: position 7,569 of record JANNPN010000318.1, on the reverse strand, counting down.
CGCCGTGGCGGCTCTACGCGCTCGTCTTCCTGCTCGTCGCCGGCATGCTCGGGTCGATGGTGGTCGTCGGCGACGCGCTCGACGAGCGCTTCGGCGGCGCGGAGGGGGTACGACGTCTCGAAGCGTACGGCGCCTGGACGTGGCTCTTCGCGATCGCCTTGATCGTGTCCGATCTCGTCCTTCCCGTCCCCGGCACCGCCGTCATCACGGGCCTCGGTATGATCTACGGGCCCTGGCTCGGCGGGCTCATCGGCGGCGTGGGGTCGGTGCTCGCAGGGCTCACCGCGTACGGCGGCAGTCGCTGGCTCGGCGCACGCTTCGCGGAGTGGCTGGTCGGCATCGACGATCTTCGCCGGCTGGCGCTCTTCTTCGATCGCCGCGGGCCGTGGGCCATCGCGTTGTCGCGCTGGCTGCCGATCCTTCCCGAGGCGCTCTGCTGTCTCGCCGGAATCTCACGTATGCCCTTTCGGGTGTTCGTGGCGGCTCTCGTCTGCGGCGGCTTGCCGATGAGCTTCCTCTTCGCCTGGCTCGGACGCTCGTTCGAGCAGCGCCCGCTCGCGGCGCTGATCGTGAGCGGGTGCATCCCGCTGCTGCTCTGGCCGGTGATCCAGTACCTGCTGCGCGAGCGTGGCGTGGCGCGGCGGACATGACGACATGAGCTTCTCCTCCTCGACGGATTCGGTGGCGAGGAGCCTTGTGGCGGCGTCGAAAGACCGCCATGAGTGACGGCATGTTCGAAGATCAATGCTGGTGGATCACCGGTGCGTCCTCGGGAATCGGTGCTGGCCTGGCGCGCGCCCTCGCCGCCCGCGGCACGCGCCTCGTCTTGTCGGGGAGGAATGAAGCGGCGCTGGAGGCGGTCGCGCGCGATTGCCGCGACGCGCTCGTACTGCCGTTCGAGGTAACCGACTTCGCGGCGATTCCCGATCTCGCCGAGCGCGCGTGGGCGTGGAAGGACCGGATCGACTGCCTCGTCAACAACGCGGGCGTCTCGCAACGCTCGCTGGCGGTCGACACCGCGTTCGCCGTCTACGAGCGGCTGATCGCGGTCGACCTGCTCGCGCCGATCGCGCTCACGCAAGCCGTCTTGCCGCGGATGGTGCGGGCGGGCGGGGGCCGTATCGTCGCGATCTCGAGCGTCGCGGGCATGGTCGGCGCGCCGCTCCGCTCCGCGTACAGCGCGGCCAAGCACGGGCTGATCGGCTACCACGACTCCGTGCGCGCGGAGAACGAGCATCTCGGCATCCAGGTGCACGTGCTGGCGCCGGGATCGGTGCAGACCGGCGTGTCGACGAACGCGCTCACCGCCGACGGCTCGGCGCGCGGCGTGAGCGACGCGGCGATCGACAACGGGATGGCGCCGGCCGACGCCGCGGAGGCGATGCTCGCCGCGATCGCCGCCGGCACGCGCGAGCTCGTGCTCGCGACCGGGCTCGAGCGCGACATCGTCCTGCTCCGCCGCCAGGATCCCGACGCCCTCTTCGACCAGATGTCGGCGCTCGTGCGCGCCGGTTACGCGCAGCAGATGGCGGAGTCGGGCAAGAAGTGACGGGCGCGCGGGCGAGGCGTTTCCTCCTCGGCGCCGCGCTCGCGTTCACGGTCCTCGACGGCGCCACCGTGGTCGGACGGTGGCCGGCCGACGAGGCGCGCCAAGGCGTCGCCGTCGACGCGACCGCCTTCTACGCGATCGACGCGGCCGCCATCGGCAAGTACGACAAGGTCACCGGGCGGAGGCTCGCCGAGTGGCGAGCCGATCCGAGTGACCCGTTCATCCACCTGAACGGCGGCATCGTCGTCGGCACCGAGCTCGTCTGCGCGCACTCGAACTTCCCCGCGGTGCCGATGCGGAGCTCGATCGAGGTCTTCGACGCGACGACGCTCAGGCCCCTCCGCCGGCACGAGCTCGGCAGCGGACGCGGGTCGGCGACGTGGGTCGATTTCCACGACGGTGCCTGGTGGGTCGCGTTCGCCCACTACTCCGCGCGCGGCGGCGAGCCCGGCAAGGGCTCCGACCAGACGACGCTCCGGCGCTTCGATCGCGAGTGGCGCGAGCAGGCGTCGTGGACCTATCCGCCCGAGCTCGTCGCCAAGTGGGGCGGGATGAGCAACTCGGGCGGCGTGTGGCGCCGGGGCCGACTCTACACGACCGGCCACGACGCACCCGAGCTCTACGTCCTCGAGGTGCCGGCGGGAGGCGGCGTCCTTCGGCTGGTCGCGACGATCCCGATCGCGAGCGCCGGGCAAGGGATCGCGCTCGATCCGACGACCGACCTGCTCTACTCGGTGCAGCGCGCTACGAAGGAAGTCATCTCGTCGCGGGTGCCGCTACCGCCCACGCTCGCCCCACGCTGAGGGGCACTGCGGGCGAGTCGTCACCGCGCACACCGAAATCCCGTGCTGCGACTCCGGTTGTGCGGCGGCACCCCGCCGTAGATCGCGAAGACGCCGTTCCGGACGCCGCCGGCGAAGTTGCCGCCGCGGATGAGCACGCCCGGGTGGCGCGGGTCGAGCGGGAAGATGTCGCGCGGCGCGCCGAGCGCGAGGGACGCCGGCGGTCCGACGAGCTCCGGGACCTCGCCGACGTTGGGCCCGACGCACGTCATGTCTTGCCCGAAGTCGGTGCTCCACTGCGTGCAGCCGGTCGCGAGGTCGCCCCAGTCGGCGACCCATTCCCACACGTTCCCGACCATGTCGTACGCACCCCAGCGTGACACGCACGCGGTGCGCGAGCCGACGGCGCTCGGCTGTTCCGTGAGCGTGTTGCACGTGGTGGTGAAATCGTCGGCGTCACCGGGATCGGGCGTGCCGGCGGCGGTCGCTTGCCACTCCTGGTTCGTCACGAGCCGCTTCCCGACGAGCCGGCACGCCTGCTCGGCCTGGAACCAAGTGAGGCACGTGCTCGGCAAGACGCCGGGGATCGACGCCGCGTAGATCGGCTCGGTCCAGTTGCCGTCGTCGGGGAAGCCCGGTCCGAACGTGCACGCGCTGCACGTGTCGTTGCCGAGCGGGATCGTGCAGACCTGCTGCGCCCCGCCCTTCTCCAGATCCGCGAGCGTCGCTTTCCCTTTCTGCAGCTTCGCGATCAACGACTTCTGGTCGGCCGGTACGCGCCAGGTGCTGCCCTCGTACTTGTCGACGCAGCTCGGACCGACGGCGACGGTGTTGGGCGGACACTTCGCCGCCTCGGCGGGCACGATGCCCGCGGCGAGCGCGACGGCGGCGAGGGCGAGGCGGAAACGGAACATGGGGCACCTCCGACCGCGCAGGTCGTAGGTCGCCTCGCGTCGGACTGTCAACGAAAAATCGTGTCGTCACCCGCGACACGATGCGCCAGTTTGGCGCAATGACCAACCTCCGAGCCTCCGAGATAGTGGGCGACGCCGAGGGCTTCGACATCGCTCGCAGTGCAGGACCGCAGCCGATCACGTCGACCTGAGTCCATGCGTTCGCGTGGTAGCGCCGTCGCGGCGCAGAAAGCGCGCGAGCACCTCGTGAAAATGCGCCACCCCGCCCTCCTGCACGGGATTGAGCGCGACTCCGCGAAAGCCCCGCGACTTCACCCCGCGGTTCACGGCCTCGATGCTGGAGAAGTCCTCCTCGAGGAACTCGCACTGGCCGCGGAACGCCGCGAAGCCGTCGAAGACCTGCTGCTCGACGGCGGGCTCCTTCCCCGGGGCGAAACGGCCGAGGGCCCAGATGTCGACGATCGAGCGGTCGCGATCCTCGGGGTGCGGCCGCATGCGGTACCAGAGCGCCCCGTCGATGGTCGGGAGCACGATGCTGTTCGGGAAGACGTGCCAGTCGAGGCCGGCCGCGGCCCACGCCTCGAGCGTCAGCGATTCCGGCCACACGATCCCCCGCTTCTCCATCTCCTCGCGGTGGTACGCGAAGAGGTTGGACATGACCTCGTCGACGCTCGTGTCGTCGGGCAGCGCGCGCAGGCGTTCGTAGGCCGCCATGCCGGGCTCGAGCGTCATCGCGCCGATCGAGCGGCCGAGGTGGGTGAAGTTGGCCCACAGGTTTTCCTGGAGCGTCTGCGGCGTCACCCACCGTCCGTCGGCGGTCTTGTATTCGGTGAACGGTCCAGGTTCCCCGTAGATCATCGAGTGGTTACCGAAGACGAGCGCCGGCACGCGCGCGTTCCGATAGTTGATGCCGGTGAGATGCGTGGCGCCGGCGTGATACGCCTCGATGAACGCGCCCACGAGGATCTTCCAGTTCGCGGGCGCGACGATCGTCTTCCACCAGAGTGGGCGCATCGCACTCGGCGCGAACGGGTCCACGAAACGCGGCACCTCGCCGAGCCATTCCATGAGCGGCTCCGCCGCCGGGTCCTGGTGGATCCAGATCCACCCGCCCCAGCGCGCGACCTGCACGCGCGGGAGGCCGAGCTTCGCCTTGTCGAAGGTCGGACAGCCGCGGAAGTCGTCCTCGAAGTGCACGTGGACGAGCTCGCCGGTCGGTGCGTACTGCCAGCCGTGGAACCGGCAGTGGATCGCTTTGCCGATCCGCCCGCGCGGCGGATCGCAGAGCCGCCGGCCGCGATGCTGGCAGACGTTGTACATCGCGGCGAGGTCGTCGGCGCCGCTCCCGGTGCGGACGATCAGGATCGATTCGTCGAGGATCTCGTAGACGACATAGTCGCCGGGCGCTGCGAGCTCGGCCTCGCGACACGCCATCTGCCACACATGCGGCCACAGGCGCTCGCGCTCGAGCGCGTCGACGTTCGGATCGCGGTAGAGGTCCACGGCGAGGCTTTTCCCGCGGCGGTCGCCGCGAAGTCAACCGCGCGCGGAACGACGACGGGGATCAGGGCACGCTCGTGCGTGTGCCCCGGTCCCCCGCGTGCGCGCCTACGGCGTGCAGACGCTCGGCTCACCCACGCAGCCGAAACCGCTCTCGACGAGACAGAGTGCGCTGCAGCCGTCGCCCGGATCGGTATCGTCGTCGTCGCATTCCTCGCCGCCGCGAATCAGGCCATCGCCGCAGATGCCGGAGCACGCCGACGGAGTACCGGTGCACTGATAGCCGTTGTCGACGATACAGAACGTACAGCCGTCCGCGGCGGCGGCGTTGCCGTCGTCGCACTGCTCGCCGACATCGTCGACGCCGTTGCCGCAGATCGGAGTGCACGCGCTCGGCTCGCCGGTGCAGTCGAATCCGCTCTCCACGATGCAGGTCGAGCTGCAGCCGTCACCGTCGTTCGTACCGCCGTCGTCGCACGTCTCGCTGCCGTCGATGCTGCCGTCGCCGCAGCTCGGCGTGGCCGTCGGCGTCGGCGTGGGCGTTTCGGTCTCGGTAGCCGTGGGCGTCGGGGTCGCGGTCTCGCTGGGTGTCGGCGTCGGAGTTTCAGTGTCGCTGGCCGTGGGCGTGGACGTCGGCGTTTCCGTGTCGACCACGGTGGGCGTCGGCGTCGCCGTGTCGGTGCCCGTCGCCGTCGGATCGGCAGTGACCGTGGCCGTCGGCTCCGGTGTGGCCGTCGCGTCGGCGGTGAGCGTAGGCTCGGGAGTCGCCGTCGCCGTGGGCGTCACGACGAGCGACGGTTGGTAGACCACGTCGAAGAGCTCGTCGACGTTCGCGTCGATCGCCCCCGCGAAGCACGCCTGCTCGGCCGCGACGTCGTCCCCACAGCTGTCGAGCGGGCCCACGACCTCGTCGGGGCAGCGCTTGGCGAGTCGCTTGTCGGCCCGCGCGAGCTGTTTCGCGACGGCACCCGTCAGATCGGCCGTCCGGCAGTCGACGGACGCAGCGATGGCGCCGAGATCGTGCTGCTGCTGACAGAGCTTCTGCTGCCGGTGGCGGCGCGACAGGTAGTAGCGGAGCTCGCCCGCGATGACGTTCTGGCACGAGACTTCGTCGAAGCTCTGGGGAATCGGCGGGGTCCCATACAGCGTCTCGACGATCGCGCCCGCCCGATCGGCGGCGAGGCATGCGAGGCACGCGCCGACGTTCGCGTAGTCGGCGATCGGGAGCGTGTCGCACGGGGCCGGACACGTGACGAATCCGAGGCTCGCGGGCGGGGACGCATCCGCACACATGGACCGTGCGCGCTTCACCAGGGTCTTGTTCGACGGCAGGTCCGCGAGCTCGGCGTTCGGTACGTTGGAAAGCGTGGAGCAATCGGTGCCGGTCGCGAGATTCCGGACGCGCGCCCGATGGCATTGCGTCTCGACGCGCGCGACGTTCACCATCACCTGCCGGACGCCCTCGTACAGCGTCTTCCGGCAGAGCACGTCCTCGGGACTGAAGGCCGGCGCCGCGCTCACCGTCCGGTCGTTGCCGACCCACACCGCCAACCCTACCACCGCCACCATCACCCCGATCGCCGCACGACGAATCATCCCAACCCCCAATGGCGACGCGTTACGCGTCGCGGATCTCACCGCATCGGGTGATCACCCTACGGGCGGCGGCGGGCGGCGCCTAGGCGGAAAATGCGCGCCGGGGTCCGGAAGCGGCCGGCCGCGGCGCCGGGCCCTTCGCGGGCCCTCCGCCCGTGCCGCCGAGCATGCTCAGAACCTGCGCGCGCGACACGATCTTCGCGGCGACGTCCGGATTGTTGAGCGCCATCGCGAGCGCGGCACCGGCATCGGCGGCGCCTTCGATCAAGACCACCGCGGGAATCGGGGTACTCACCGCGAGCCGCGCGAGCACGGCGCACGCGTCGTGCGGCGCGCCGAGGTCGGCGACGACGGCGTGCGGATGCACCATGTCGAGCAGATCGGTCGCCTGCTTCCCGTCCCAAGCGAGCGACACCGAGGTCCCCTGGCGCGCCAGTGCTTGCCGCAAGCTCAGGAGCGCGTCGACGTCGGCGCCGACCGTCACGACGCGCGCTTTTGCCGGGGCGTGACGTCCGAGCGCGGCAACGATCGCGTCGGGTGCGAGCGGCAACGCCGCGGGCTCGATCGCGCCGAGCGGAAGCACGCGGTCGGCCGCACCGTTCGCGATGAACCCGAAGATCCGCGTCGGCGCGTGCATAGCCCGCAGGGTGACGAGCGCCTTCATGACACCCGGCGCCGCGAGGTTGGCGAGGACCGCGCCCGGCCAGTCGCCCGCGAGCTTCCGCACCGCTTCGTCGGTCGGCGCGAGGAGGACGATGTCCTTGCCGTCGATCGCGACGCCGTTCCACGCACCGTCTTGATCGACCACGGCAACGACGCGCGACGTCGGCTCGGGGACCGCGCAGGCCGGCGCGTCTGCAGATCCCGACGGCCGCGGCGGCCGCGGTGCCACCGGCCGCGGGTGGCCAACCGCGGAGCCGGCGGAGCTCCTGGCCGGCGTCGAGTCGGACGCGACTCTCGGGGTCGACGAGGATCCATTGCGCGGCGCGGCGGCCGCCGCCGGCGCGGCATCTCGCGCGGCGACCACGGCCGCGTGCTCGCCGCGCAGCGCCTCGTGCTCGCGCTCACGCTCGCCGAGCCGCGCCACGGCGGCCTCCTCGCGCTCACGTCCTTCGGCCACCCGCGCCGCGGCGGCCTCCTCGCGCTCACGTCCTTCGGCCACCCGCGCCGCGGCGGCCTCCTCGCGTTCACGTCCTTCGGCCACCCGCGCCGCGGCGGCCTCCTCGCG
>JANNPN010000301.1:0-15737 GCA_031400185.1 Polyangiaceae bacterium | reverse complement strand
CGTTGATCTCGTTCAGGAACGCGGTGAAGTTCTCGCAGCAGTGCTGCTGCAGCTTCCGGGCGACCAGTACGAGCGCCTGGATGTGATTCGTCCCCTCGTAGATCGAGAAGATCTTGGCGTCGCGGCAGTACTGCTCGACGGGATTGTCCTGCACGTAGCCGGCGCCGCCGTAGGTCTGGATCGCCAGCTCGGCGACGCGGAACGACTGATCCGAGCAGTACGCCTTCACGATCGGCGTCAGTAGATCGACCTGTCCCTGATGGTAGATCGCCTTCGCCTCGTCGACCTTGTGGAGCCCGTGCGCGAGATCGGCATGGAGCGCGAGCTTGATGCAGAGCGTGCGCATACCTTCGACCTTCGCCTTCATCTCGAGCAGCATGCGGCGGACGTCGGAGTGCTCGATGATCGGGACGCGCGGCGCGTTCGGGTCCTTGAAGTGGCGGACCGACGACCCCTGCAAGCGCTCGCGCGCGTAGCTGAGCGCGTTCAGGTATGCCGCCGACGCGACCGACAGGCCCTGCACGCCGACGGCGATGCGGGCCCCGTTCATCATGCGGAACATCTGCTTCATGCCCATGTGGGGCTTGCCGCCGACGAGGATGCCGCGGCAGCCGTCGTTCTCTCCGAAGCTCAGCACCGCGGTCGCGGAGGCCCGGATCCCGAGCTTGTGCTCGATCGACGCGGTCTGCACGTCGTTCGGCGTTCCGAGCGAGCCGTCCTCGTTCACCCAGATCTTCGGCACGATGAAGAGTGACAAGCCCTGGGTGCCCGGCGGCGCGCCTTCGATGCGGGCGAGGACCAGGTGGACGATGTTCTCGGCCAGGTCGTGATCGCCGGCCGAGATCCAGCACTTTGTACCTTTGATCGAGTAAACATTGCCGTCGATCTGCTTGGCACGGGTCTTGGTGCCGCCGACGTCCGACCCGGCATGCGGCTCCGAGAGGCACATCGTTCCAGCGAATCGTCCCCCCACCATTGCGGGGAGGAAGCGCTCTCGGTCTTCCGGGAGGCCGAAGTTCGAGATGACGTCGGCCGCGCCGTGCGTGAGCCCAGGGTACATGTTGAATGCGCAGTTCGCGCCGCTCTGCAACTCTTCCAGGACGACCGCGATCGCGTGCGGCCCGCCGAGGCCGCCGTCGTCGACCGACATCGGAAAGCCCATCAAACCGAGGTCGAACAGCTTCTTCCACGCGTCTTTGAAGCCCTTCGGCGTGATCACCTGCCCGCGCTCGATCGTGCAGCCGGCGCGGTCGGCGGTGCCGTTGATCGGACCCGTCACCTCGTTCACGAAGCGATGACACTGCTCGATGATCGCGTCGCACTCCTCCCGCGAGACGTGCGAAAAAGCCTCGAGCTCGAAGACCTGCTGCACCTTCAGGTGCTCGTAGAGCGTGAACTGGATCGCGCGCAGATCGGCCTTGTAATGATTGACCGCGGCTTCCGACATATGGGTGATTCCTCCTCGAATTCGTGAGCCCCCGACACGGCGTGGGTGGCCTCCCGGTGGGGCGGGTCGCGAGAAGCTGCCCTAAAATCCGCGGAAGTCAAGTTTGAGAGGCCGGCGCGATCGACCGCGTGCGTTGCGCGTGTGCACCTTCCCGCGCACTTGCGATGACGCCTGTATTTGAGGCATGCGTTGGCACGTGTTCCCCGGCGGCACGGGGGTTGCTCTGGAGGAGGGTATGAGAGGTTCGTTCCGCTGGCGTACGCGCAGCTTCCTGCAGGCGGCGTCTCTTGCCGTCATGCTGTCCGCGCTGTCCCCGTCCGCGGCGGAAGCGGGCTTCTGGTGCTGGCTCGTCGGGAATTGCGGCGACGGGCGGTCGAGCAGCAGCACCACCCGGCAGAGCGCGCCCGAGCACGGTGCGCCCGAGATCGATCCCGGGGCGCTCGCGAGTGCGATCGCGTTGGCGCTCGGTGGGGCGGCGCTGATCGGCGATCGCGTACGCCGCCGGCGGTAGACCTTCATACTACTGCCGCATCCTTTCGACGTCCGGGCGCAGTCACGCTAGGATCGCCGGCCCATGGGAGAGCGTGCCGCCGAGTCGCCGTCGCACTTCATCCGGGAGATCATCGAAGAGGATCTCCGCACGGGCAAGCACGCGGGTCGCGTCGCCACCCGCTTTCCTCCTGAGCCGAACGGTTACCTCCACATCGGCCACGCGAAGAGCATCTGTCTGAACTTCGGCCTCGCGGCGCAGTACGGCGGCGTCTGTCATCTCCGTTTCGACGACACCAACCCGGCGAAGGAAGACGTCGAGTACGTCGAATCCATCATGGAAGACGTCCGCTGGCTCGGTTTCGACTGGGGCGACAACCTCTTTTACGCATCGGACTACTTCGAGCAGCTCTACGAATTCGCCGGGCGCCTGATCGACGACGGCAAGGCCTACGTCGACAGCCTCTCGGCCGACGAGATCCGCGCGTACCGCGGCACGTTCACCGAGCCCGGGCGCAACAGCCCCTACCGCGACCGCACGCCCGCCGAGAGCCGCGACCTCTTCGCGCGCATGCGTGCCGGCGAGTTCCCGGACGGTGCCCACGTCCTGCGCGCCAAGATCGACATGGCGTCGCCGAACCTCAACATGCGGGACCCGACGCTCTACCGCATCCGGCACGCGACCCATCACCGGACGGGCGATCGCTGGTGTATCTATCCGCTGTACGACTTCACGCACTGCCTGTCCGACTCGCTCGAGGGCATCACGCACTCGATCTGCACCCTCGAGTTCGAGAACCACCGCCCGCTCTACGACTGGGTGCTCGACGAGCTCGCGACCCCGTGTCATCCGCAGCAGATCGAGTTCGCGCGGTTGAACTTGACCTACACCGTGATGAGCAAGCGAAAGCTCCTGCAGCTCGTGACCGGTGGCCACGTGCGCGGCTGGGACGACCCGCGCATGCCGACCATCTCCGGCTTTCGGCGCCGCGGCTACACGCCCGAGGCGATCCGCGACTTCTGCGAGAGCGTCGGCGTCGCCAAGCGCGACAGCACCGTCGACGTGGCGATGCTCGAGCACAGCATCCGGGAAGACTTGAACCGGAGCGCGCCGCGCGTGATGGCGGTGCTGCGGCCGCTGAAGGTCGTCATCGAAAACTACCCCGAGGACCGCGTCGAGGAGATGGACGCCGTGAACAACCCGGAGGACCCGGCGGCCGGGACACGAAAGTTGCCCTTCACGCGCGAGCTCTACATCGAGCAGGACGACTTCATGGAGGAGCCGCCGAGCAAGTTCTTCCGCCTGGCCCCCGGCCGCGAGGTCCGGCTCCGCTACGCCTACATCATCAAGTGCGAGCGGATCGTGAAGGACCCCGCGACCGGCGCCGTCGTCGAGCTCCGCTGCACCTACGATCCGGAGACCCGGAGCGGCTCCGGGACTCAGCGCAAGGTGAAGGCGACGCTCCACTGGGTGTCGGCACGCCATGCGATCGGCGCCGAGGTGCGGCTCTACGATCGCCTCTTCACGGTCGAGGACCCCGACGCGGGCAGCGACGGCGCGTGGCTCGACCGGTTGCATCCGGAGGCGCTCCTGACGTCGACCGACTGCAAGCTCGAGCCGAGCCTCGCGTCCGCGCGCGCGGGCGCGCGCTTCCAGTTCGAGCGTCAGGGGTACTTCTGCGTCGACCGCGACTCGGCGCCCGGCGCGCTCGTCTTCAACCGGACGGTGACCCTGCGCGACACGTGGGCGAAGATCCAATCCGGCGGCGAGCGTCGCTAGCGACGAACTGCGCGGACGCTGTGTCGTCTCCGTTGCGGTCGCATCGCCGCGAACTCGCGTCGATTGGCGGTTCTCGGGGGGGACGGCGCAGGCTACGCTGATCAGTATGTCGGGGGTGTTGGGGCCACAGCCATCGGGGACGCGTTCGGGGTTGCCGGGGTTGTCGGCCAATCTGCACGGCCGCGGGCACGAGCTCCGCTATCACGCGATCGACCAGACGCCGGGCGTCGAGGAGCAGCTCGACGCGAGCCTCGTGCCTCCCGATCGGAGCCTCTTCGAAGTCGCGATCCGGCGCTCGGCCGCGAATTGGATGTTCTTCGTGCCGGCGACGATCGCGGTGCTCTGGCTCTCGACGGTGATCGTCGACCTGGCCCTGGTGACGAGCATACTCTTGAGCCTCCTCGTGCTCGGTTCGCTCGTGCCGTCGCTCGTCTCCGTCGCGTGCGCGGCGCCAAAGGCGGTCTTCCGGCCCTTCACGCGGCGCGGCCGCCAGGGCTACCTCTGGTTCTGGGGGACGACGGTGATGGAGGCGCTCGATTGCGGCGTCTACGGCACGTGCCTCTTCCTGCTGGCCCGGGCCGGCGGCTTTTCGCACGTCCTGCCGCTGTTCTGACCGCGCACTGCTGGGGCGTCCGCGGCAGCACTTCGTGCAAGCGCGCGCGACGGACACAGTAGGCTAGCGCCCCACCGACCGGCTATAGAAAGAGGGTGTTCCTTCCCCCGCTCCGTGCCCTTCGGCGCGGTGTGCCCCAACGGGCGTCCATCACTCTCGGCATCGTCGCGGTGATGCTCGGCGTCGCTGTCCGTGACGCCCCAGGCGCGAGCACGTGCCTCGCCGACTGCGCGCAGACCGCGTGCACGATCGGTTGCACCGAGGGCGAGCTCCGCGACGCCGTCGCGAAGGCCAACGACTGCGTCGGGAACGCCGCGTGGGCGGGCCGGACGATTTCGATCGACGCGGGGACGCCCGCCTGCACGATCGCGATGCAGAACGACGTCGCGGCCGCGAACGCCTACCCCAACAGCTCGTGCCCGAGCGACCCCGAGGCGTACTCGGTGTGTCTCCGCAACGACGGCATCCGGATCAAAGGCGGCAACGCGACGTTCCTGTACGTCGGCAGTGGACTCTGCCGGCAATGCGCCGACGAATGCCCGGCGCCGCAGCCCGGCCTCTTCACGTTGAAGGGGAACAACGACTCGCTCGAGGACTTCACCTACCGCTACTTCCCCGAAGGTCTGCACGTGCGGCTCGGGAGCGGGCACACGATCGCGCGCGTCACCACCGACCGCATTTGTGAGGACGCGGTCACGCTCGACATCACGGCCGGCACCGGCAACACGCTCGCCGACTCGACCTTCATCGGCAACCAACCCGCCGATCCGGGCCGAAGCTGCCTCCTGCCGAACGACGCAGCCGGCCCGTGCGGCACCGACAAGGCGATTCAGCTGAATGGTGGCGGCGTCACCGTCGTGCACAACACGATCACCAACATCAGCCAGCCGGTGCACGCCCAGGCCGGGAAGCACGTTTTCTTCGGCAACAAGAGCAGCGGGAGCGCGAGCGACGACAACCTCTGCCAGTCCTACACCGTGACGGGTCCGGCGAAGGTGACGATGTCGTTGAACGAGGTCGATCGCTGCAAGTTCGGCGTCCGCGTGGACGGCACTGCATTCGTGAAGGCCGAGGGCAACGCCATCACCAATTCGTGGGTTGCGGCGTTCGACGTACGCGGCGCGGGCAGGCTCCGCGCCGCCGGCAACCGTCTGAAGACGCGCGGCTCGGGCTTCACGACGCTGTCGAGCGTGCAAGCGGGTCTGCTCGTTGCTCGGAACGACGGCCGCGCGCGCGTCGACTTCGGCGGTGGTGATTTCGCGGGCCGCAACGTCGCTCCGCCGCCCGACCCCGATCCGGATAAGGCTGCCGAAGACGCCGCGGAGTTCGGCGTCGACGGCGTGCCCTGCGCGAGCACCGGCTTTTGCTCCTCCGGTGGCAACAGGTTCTGCTCGAGCGGCGTCGGCGCGCAGGTCGACATCTGGAACGTGACGGATTGCCCGTGCCTCAATCAGCTGTGCAGCGGCGCGCTCGGCAACTGCACGATCGGCAGCTGCGCGCCGCTCGATGCGAACGGCAGCTGCGACGGCTCCGGCGGCGCCGGCGCCTCGATCGGCGCGCGCGGCAATTGCTTCCGCTCCGACGGTGGCCCACTCACGGTCGTTCGCGACAGCGGCGCGTCGAGCACGGCGATCGCCGGCGCGACCGAGTGCGCGGCGACGGCGTGCGACTTCTGAGCGAGCCGGCCGTGACGACGTTGCGTACATTGCTGGTGCTGTCGATCGTCGTCGCGACGATCGTCGTCGCGCCCGCCCGCCGCGCCGCCGCGGTGTGGTCGTCGCGCGGGCCGCACGGCGGCGAGATCACGGCGCTCGCCATCGAGGCCACCGCACGCGCACACCTCTACGCCGGGACGCCGTTCGACGGCGTGTTCCGGAGCCGCGACGGGGGGCTCACCTGGGAGCCCGCACGCACCGGGCTCACGAACCAGGTGATCTACGCGCTCGCGACGGATCCGCTCTCTGCCGACGTCGTCTACGCCGCCACGAACGACACCGTGTTCAAGACCAGCGACGGCGGTACGACCTGGCGCGCGCTTCGGACCGGCCTCACGCGGACCGCCATCACCGCGCTCGCGATCGACCCGACGAACGCGAGCGTCCTCTATGCCGGCATCGCGGGCACGGCCGGCGGCGGCGTGTTCAAGAGCACGAACGGCGGTGCCTCGTGGGCCCTCGTCGACACGGGCTTGCCCGCGAGCGTGACGGTGCGTGCAGTCGCCGTCGACCCGGTGACGCCGTCCGCAATCTATGCGGGGACGGTCGCGAACGGCATCTACAAGAGCCTCGACGGCGGGAGCACCTGGAGCGCGTTCTCGACCGGGCTCGGCAAGCAGACGGTGCTTGGGCTCGCCGTGGATCCGGCGACGCCGAGCACGGTCTACGCGGCGACGCTCGGGGGCCGCGGGGTCTTCAAGAGCCTGAACGGCGGCACGACGTGGGCCGGCGCCAACACCGGACTCACGAGCACGCGCGTCTTCGCGATCGTGCTCGACCCGGGAACGCCGGCGACGCTCTACGCCGCGACCTTCGGCGGCGGCGTCGCGCGCTCGACGAACTCGGCGGGTAGCTGGAGTGCCTTCAGCACGGGACTCATCGGGACCAACGTCGCGGCGCTCGCGGCCGATCCGGTGACGCCGGCGCGGCTCTTCGCCGGCACCGCCGGGGCCGGCGTCTTCCGCACCGACGGCGGCGCGTGGTCGGCGAGCAGCACCGGCCTCGACGCGACGAGGGTCTCGAGCTTGGTTGCCCTCGACCCGCCGCTTGCCGCGGCGACCGCGGTCGTCGCCGCCATCGAGGGCGGCGGCCTCATGGGCAGCGCCGACGGCGGCACCAGCTGGACTCCAACGAACGTCGGCCTCCCGACGACGCGGCTGAGCGTGCTCGCGCGCGATGGCGCGACGCCGAACCGTGTCTACGCGGCGGGCGGCGGCGTATTCCGGAGCGACAACGGCGGCGCCGCGTGGACGACCGTCGCCGCGAGCTTCGAGCTCGGCCCGACCGCGCTCGTGGTCGACGCGTCCGACCCCGCGAAGCTCTATGCCGGTACGCTGCTCGGCGGCGTCCAGCGCAGCACGAACGGCGGGGCCGCCTGGCAAGCGAAGAACGATGGTCTCGATCGCACCGACGTGCTGACGCTCGTCGCCGACCCGACCGACGCAAACGTGCTCTACGTCGGCGTCGACACGGGCGGCGTCTTCAAGAGCGTCGACGGCGCCGAGAGCTGGAGCCCGACGGGACTCGCGGACGTGAGCGTCCGCAGCATCGTCGTGGACCCGGCGAACCCCGCGGTCGTCTACGCCGGCTCGCTCCTCGACGGCGTCTTCAAGAGCACCGACGCCGGTGACAGCTTCGTGCCCGCGAGCACCGGTCTCTCGACGCTCGAGATCCACGCGCTCGTCGGCGACCCCGAGACGCCCGCGACGCTCTACGCGGGCACCGCGCGGGACGGCGTCTTCCGCTCGGTCGACGGCGCGGCGACGTGGACGTCGTTCGCGGTCGGCCTGCCGCCGGCGCGGGTCGCGGCGCTCGGCGTCGACCCGGCTGATCACGAAGTGATCTTCGCGGCGACGCGCGGGGTCTGGGCCTTCGCGCCGGGATGTCCCTCCGCGTGCGGCGTCTGCGAGCGTTGCGACGCGCTGGCGGGCTGCGTCGGCCGGCCGCGGCTCGACTGCCGAGCGCCGATCCTGACCAAAGCCGCCGACCTTTCGATCGTGAACAAGACCCGCGACGCGAGCGACACCTTCAACTGGAAGTGGCAGAAGGGCAGTGCGACGCCGGTCACGGCCTTCGGCGACCCGCTCGCGACCAACGCCTACACGCTCTGCGTCTACGACGAGTCGACGGCGACGCCGCAGTTGCTGCTCGGCAAGGTCATTCCGCCCGGCGGCACGTGCGGCAAAAAGCCGTGCTGGCGCGGTCTCGGACGCCCGCGCGGCAGCAGGGGCTTCCGCTACGCGGACAGCAAGGGCTTGGTCGGCGGCATCACGGGTATCACGCTCACCCCCGGCATCACGGGGAAGGCGAAGCTCACGGTGCGAGGCAAGGGTGCCGGTCTCGGTCTCATGCCGCTTCCGGCGCCGGTGCCGCTGCGGGTCCAGCTCGAGGCGTCGAGCGGGGCCTGCTTCGACGCCCGCTACGTGCCGGCGGGGGTGCGGAAGAACGACGCCGCCCGCTTCCGCGCCTCGTCGGTCTCGCCCTGACGGGGTGAGGCTGACGGATCGCGCGGGCGAGCTCGGGGCCCAAGGGGAGCGCGGCTGAGCGGCGCTTCCTCGGGGGGGACAGCCCCCGCGTGGAACGAGCCTTGCGACGCGCGCCGTCGGCGATCTACAAGCCGCCCACGCTTCCGGAGGTGCCCGTGCCGAACCCCCTTCGTCTCCTCGTCCTCATGGTGTTGTCGTGCGTGCTGATCGCGCGCGGGGCGGACGCGCGGCCGCTCGAGGTCCCGACGTTCGCGATCGACGCGCCGAACGAGGTGACGGGGCTCCGGGTCGCGGTCGGCACCGACGGGACGATGGTCTTTGCGTGGCAGGCCGGCGCTGCGATCCGGACGCGGCTGCACACCCAGGCCGGCGCCGTCGTGGCGCCGCCGCTCACGATCGCGACCGGCGAGGGCCCGCGTCTCGCGTCCGATACCCGCGGCGGCTACGTCCTCGCGTACACCCGGGCCGTCGCCGGCATCCGGCACCTCTTCGGTCAGCGCCTCGATGCGGCGGGCGCGCCCGTCGGCAGCGAGATCGCGGTCGACGAGATCCTCGACGAGGACGCGCGCCTGCCGGAGGCCCTGGGATTGCCGTCCGGGTTCGCGTTCGCGTGGCAGCAAGGCATCCACTGCTGGCTGCGTCGGTACGACGCGGCCGGGACGCCGCTCGGCGAGTCGCTCCTCGTCGGCGAGAACGGCTATCTCTTCCCGTTGAGCGCGGCCGCGCTCGACGACGGGGGCATCGTGATGCTCTGGCACGATCCCTCGGTGCACACGTTCACCGTGCGGTCGTTCAACGCCGACGGCTCCGTGCGGGCCGGTCCCGTCCTGCTGTCGAATGCCTTGAACATTCAGGCGATCGCGCCGACCACGAGCGGCGGCTTCGTCGCGGCGGCCGACGTCCTGCTCCGCACGCTCCGGGTCGTCGAGTTCGACGCCGGCTTCACCATCCTCCGCCAGCGCGATCTCGTGACGGTGCCTCTCGGCGACCGGCCGTTCCCGGCGCTGGCGCGCGGCACGCTCGGGCGCTGGCTCGTGGTGCACGCGACCGCGCGCTACGATACGAACTACACGACCCTCCAGGGCTGGCTCCCGGCGCGGGCGCAGCCGCTCGCTGCCGACCTCACGCCGCTCGAGCCGAGCTTCCCGCTCGCGACGAACCCGGCGACGCAGGTCGCGACTGCGCTCCTGCCGAGCGGCAGCTTCGTCGACGCGTGGACGTCGCCGAGCCCGACCGTCCGTGGCTACGCCGACGTCGTTTCGCTCTGCACGCCCGACGTGCACAGCTGCGGCGACGGTGTGCTCGACCCGCGGTGCGAGGAGTGCGACGACGGCGCCGGCAACGACGACGCGAGCCCCGACGCGTGCCGCACGACGTGCGAGCTGCCGAGCTGCGGCGACGGCGTCGCCGACGGCGGCGAGGCGTGCGACGACGGAGATGTGTCGCCTTGCGACGGCTGCGACGATACCTGCCAGCCGGTCGCGGGCCTCGCGTGCGGCGACGGCGTTCTCGTCGCGGGCTGCGCCGACCAGTGCGACGACGGCAATCCGATCGCCGGCGACGGCTGCGCGCCCATATGCACGCTCGAGCGTGTGCCCGGCGGCGGCTCGACCAGGGACGATTGTCTCGGCGAGTGGATCGTCGCGAACCCGACCAACGTGCCGCTCGTCGACGGCCGCGGCCGGATGCGCCGGATCCAGCGCTGCGTCGACGACGACCCGGCGTGCGACTTCGACGGCGGGGTCGCGGGCACGTGCACGTTCCGCGTCGCGGTGTGCGCCAACAACGGCGACGTCGCGGGCTGCACGCCGGCCCCGCTCACCGCGTTCGTGCTGGCGAAGCCGTCGGCGAGCCAGGCGCTCCGCCACCCCGCGCTCGCCGCGGTCCGCGCGGCGTTCGCGGGAGCTTCCGCGGCCCTGACCGGTACGGCCACCCCCGACGTCTGCACGGGCACCCTCGACGTCGTCGTGCCGCTCCGGGGCAGCGCGCCCACGTACGCGCCCGGCAAGGTGACGCTCGGGACGGTCGCGACCGCCGGCGTCCGGCGCGACAAGGACACCCTGAAGCTCATCTGCACGCCGTGAGCTGCCCGCTGTAGGGCAAAAGGCCGAATCGAGCCTCGAATTCCGTGCGCGGAGCGCGCGGCCGAGCGGTGAGCGAGCCGGGGGTTGAGTTGCCGCGGCTGTGCCGCGGCAACGAAGGGGGAGAGATGCCCCTTCTTGAACGTTACGGAAACTTTACCGATCGCTTAGGACTCCCCGCGCCGCGGGACGCTACCTCCGGGCCATGAGGTGCGACCCATGACGCAAGAGCCCCGGAAACGTCCGACGCTCCCGGCCGAGCGCGCGTTCGTCGTCTGGCTCCGGGGCGACTACCGGCCCGCGGCCGACGACCTGCGCGGCCGCGTCGAGCACGTCCGGAGCGGCGACGTCCGCCACTTCGAATCGCTCGCCGAGCTGCTGGCCTTCCTCGTCGACGTCACGAGCGGCGACGACGCCGGCTGATCCGCGCCCCGGTTGCCGGCGCGCCGCCTTCGTCCAGCTTTTCCAGGGTCGTGCGGGCGGCGCGCAGGTCGCCCGTCTCGAGGCCCTCGCGGAAGCGGCCGTAGCAGGGGGCGAGCGCGCGCCGGCCGGCGGCACCGCCGAGCATGGTCGCGAGGTCGGTCGCGGCGCGGAGTGCCAGGGCGCGGTTCCCCTGCTGGGTCGCGAGCGTCACGGCGCGGCGGAGCTCGGCCTCGGCGGCGACGGGCTCGGCCAGGAGCCCGGCGCGGAGACGGTGCAGCTCGGCCGCGTAGTAGCGCTCGGAGCGCGCCGTTGCGAGCGCGAGCGACTCGTCGAGCAGGGCGAGCGCGTGCTCGGCCTCGCCGGCGCGTCCGTGCGCCTCGGCGAGCGTCGCGGTGAAGTACACGCGCCCGAGCTCCGCGCCGGTCGCGCGGTACTCGTCGAGGCCCGCGTGCATCGCCGCGATCCCTTCCGCGAGCCGGCCCTCGGTCGTCGCGAGCCAACCGTGGAAATAGACGCCCCAGGCCGTCCACTGGCGGAGCCGCAAGTCGGTCGCGAGCCGGATCGCCACCTCGGCAACCGTCGCCGCTTCCGCCGGCTCGCCGCGGAGGTGGTGCAGGATCGCAGTCACGTGGGACGCCCAGAGCAGGCTCAGGGGATGCGCGAGCTGTTCCGCGAGCGCGCGTGCCTCCTCGCAGGAGGCGAGTGCCGCGTCGGGGCGGCCGCGAAACCACGTGGTCATCGCGAGGAACGCGACACAGTTCACGATCGGCGCCTGGACCGTGCCATGCGCGGGGCGGAGCTCCTCGCGCGCGAGGAGGCGGCGAGCCCGCTCGAGCTGCGTCGCCGCGGCGTCGAGCTCGCCGAGGTAGTAGAGCGTCGTGCCGTTCGTGACGAGCGCTCGCGCGAGCTGCCGCGGCTCGCCGCCGCTCTCCGCGAGCGCCAACGACTCCTCCGCGAGCTCGCGCGCCTGGACGAGGTCACCGCGTGCGAGCGTGAAGACGCCGAGGCCGCGGAGCGCCCGCAAGCGCTCGGGCGTCACGCCGACCTTGGCACAGAGGGCGCGCGCGCGGGCGTAGCACGCCTCGACCTCCGGGGCCGCGAAGCCGAGCACGGCCATGAGCGCGGGGCCGAGGGTCACGCGGAGGTCGAGCTCGGTGCGCGCGCGGGCGCCGTCGTCGGGTTGCTCTTCGAGCAGCGCGAGCGCCCGCTCGAGGTGATCAATCGCCTCGCGATGGGCATGCCGTGCGAGCGCCCGCTCACCGGCCTGGCGGAGACGGACGAGAGCCCGCGGCACGTCGCCCGCGACCGTGAAGTGCTGCGCGAGCTCCGCGGCGATCGCTGCGGCGTCGGCACCGAACCCCGCCTCGAGCCGCAGTCCGGTGCGCTCGTGCAGCTCGCGGCGCCGGGCCGGCGGCACGCGCTCGTAGAGCAGGCTCTGGTAGAGCGCGTGGATGAAGGCGAAGCGGGCGGTGCGCGTGCCGTCCGGCCACGCGGCGGTGCCGTCGGCGGCGATCAGCTGACCCCGGCGCGCGAGCGCGACCAGCGTCTCCTCCACCTCGGTGACCGGCAGCGCCAACGCCGCGGCGACCGCCGCCGCCGTCGGCTCGACGCCCGCGACGCTCGCAGCCTCGAGCACGAGCTGTTCGTTCGCCCCGAGCCCCGCGATCTCCTGAGCGATCATCTGCCGGAGCGTGTCCGGCACCAGCGCGCGCGCCTCGGTCGGGTCGACGGCGAGGGTCCAGCCCGCGGCCTCGCGCGCGAGCCAACCGCGCGCGAGCAGCAGGTCGACGACGGGGGTCATGAACAGAGGACAGCCGTCGGGCCGCGCGTGCACCAGCGCGGCGAGGCCGGCGGGCAGCGCACCGGTCCCGAGGCGGAGGCGGAGGTAGCTCTCGACCTCGGCCTCGCTCAGGAACTCGAGCGCGATTTCTCGACAGAGGCGCCGGAGCTCGAGGTCGACCTTCACTCGGCGGAGCGGATGGCCGTGCACGACGATCTCGACCGGACGGTACGTGGCGATCACGAGGAGGCGTGCGGGCTCCGTGCGGTGCGCGAGCAGCGCCAGCACGTCCAGGGTCGAATAGTCGCTCCAGTGGAGATCCTCGAGCACCAGCACCAGCGGCGCCTCCGCGCTCAGGCGCTCGAGCGCGAGGGCGAGCTCGAGGAGCATACGGTCGCGTGACGGCGCCGCGCCTGCTGCCGCGTCGGTTGCTCGCCCCGGCAGCGAGCCGATCCAGCTCGGCGCCGCCGCCGCGAGCATCGTACGGATCGCCGCGTTCGCGGGGTCGCGGAACAGCCGGCCGAGCGCGTCGAGGAGCGGCAGGTACGGCTCGCCCGCGCCGTACTGCTCGAGGCATTGGCCGCGGGCGCGCCGCACCGTCGGCTCGAGCGCGTCGAGGAAGCTCTCGACGAGGGTCGTCTTGCCGATGCCGGCCTCGCCGGTCACGAACACGACCTCGCGGGTTCCTGCGGTCGCCGCGTCGAATGCGTCGCCGAGCGCAGCGAGCGCCTGAGCGCGTCCGACGATGCCGGGAAGTGCCCGCCGGCGGGGCGGTATGGCCGGGCGCTCGTCGCGCTCCGGAGTCGACAACGCGTGGACGGTCGCGATCGGCGCGATGAATCGGTAGCCGCGGCGGTGAACGGTCGCGACATAGCGCGGGGTCGCGACCGGATCGCCGAGCGCTTTCCGGAGCTCGGCGACGCACACCTTCAGCACGGCGTCGCTCACGGCGGTGTCGGGCCAGACCGCGTCGAGCAGGCCGTCCTTGGTGAGGAGCCGCCCGGGATTCGCGAGGAAATGGCGGAGGAGCCCGTACGCCTTCGGCGTGAGCGCCACCGGCGTGCCGGCGCATGTGAGGCTCTCGCTCGCGAGGTCGAGCCGAAAGTCGCCGAAGGTGATCGCGCCGGTTCCGTCCATGGGCCGCCCAAGGTTCCGACTCGCGGCCAAACGGTCAAGCGGTTTCGCCCGTGTGGCTTTCGGGCGGCATTCGCGGGACAACACATGACGATGGGACGGAAGGTCGCGGGCGCCATCGCGCTCAGCATGGCGCTCGCGAGCGCCTGCGGACTCGTACGGGCGATCGATGCGCCGGTGGCCGGAGCCGCGGAGGGTGCGGTCGCAATCTACGCGGCGTCTGCCGCGACCCACGCCGCGCCTGCCGCGACCGAGGCCGCGCGTGCCGCGACCGACGCTGCGGTCGCCGCGCGGGTGGCGGCGTTCGGGCGCACCGGGTGCGGGCTCGATCCGGCCGTGCTGAGGCCGGCGTTGTACGCGTCGGCGTGCGCCGTTCGGCACGGGCTCGTCCCGGTGCCCGGCCTGCTCACCGTCATCGACTACACGCGCCCGTCGAACGAGCCGCGCCTCTGGGTCCTCGACCTCGCGCGCAGCAGGGTCTTGTTCCACGACCTCGTCGCGCACGGTCGTGGCAGCGGCGAGCTGCTCGCGACCGCGTTCTCGAACCAGTCCGGCAGTCTGCAATCGAGCCTCGGGCTCTTCGTCACCGGCGAGAGCTACGACGGCATGCATGGACGGGCGCTCCGTCTCTACGGGCTCGAGCCGGGCATCAACGACAACGCGTATGACCGCGCGGTCGTGATGCACGGTGCCGACTACGTGAGCGCCGAGTTCGCGGCGGAACAGGGACGGCTCGGACGGAGCCACGGGTGTCCGGCGCTGCCGCTGCCGATCGCCTCGTCGGTCGTCGACGCGATCCAGGGCGGCACCGTGCTCTTCGCGTACTCCACCGACCACGCGTGGCTCGAAACGTCACGCTTCCTCGGCGCATGCGACGATTGACCGAAAAGCGCGCCCGCCAGTAGGAAGACGTCATGACGCGCCTCGCGATCGCCGCCGCGACGATGGTCGTGCTGACGCTCGTCGTGCCGACGCTCGTCGACGTGGCCGGCGCACAAGGCCATCACCCGGCGCCGTATCCGCCGCGCCGCATCCGCTGCGAGTCGGAGTCGCATCGGCACACGTACTGCCGCACGTACGCCTTCGGACGCGTCCGCCTCGAGAAGCGTCTCAGCAAGGCCCCGTGCCGCGCGTACGACACCTGGGGCGCCGACCGCGACGGCGGCGGGCTCTGGGTGCGCGACGGCTGCCGCGGCGTGTTCATCGTGCTGCCGTGGGACGGCCCGGACTACGGCTACCGCCCGGGCTCCCGGCCGGGGCGCGACTACCGCATCACCTGCCGATCGGATCGCTACAAGCCTTCGTATTGTCGGTTCCATCGCTGGGGCAGGGTGCGGCTCGAGCGTCGTCTCAGCGACGCGCCCTGCCGGCAGTACGACACGTGGGGCGTCGACGGCGGCGGCATATGGGTCGACCACGGCTGCGCCGCGACGTTCATCGTGCGCTGATCTGCCGCTTCCGACGTGTGCGTTTGCCACCGGCTCAATCAGCTTTTGCCCGCATTCGCGCCGCGAGGGCGCGGCCGTCGTCGAGGTTCTCGATCTGGTCGCTCACGAACCGCCCGATCTCCTCGTTGATGCGACGGATGGCCTCGTACACCACGCCGATCGTGCGGTGCTGCGCCTGTCGGACGCCGAGGCGATCGTCGGTCAGCACCCCGGTTCGCTCGAGCACCTCGAAGGGAAGGTCGGCGACGTATTGGTGGATCTCGCCGACCGAGGCGGCGCCGCGGTCGACGGCCTGCTGCACGAGGTCCTTGATCAGCTCCACGCGTTCGAGGGTATCCATT
>JANNPN010000260.1:0-10347 GCA_031400185.1 Polyangiaceae bacterium | reverse complement strand
CGTTCGACCAGATTCCCAACCCCCCCCCGCCGCACGCGGCCGCGGCCCGCGTGGGGCGCGGCGGCGGCGTGCTCGCGTGGCGCGTCCCGACCGGGCGGTACTGCGCGGACGCGATCGCGCGCCTCGCGCGCGACGGCGAGGCGCGGCGCCGCTGGCGGCTCGCGACGCTCGCCTGGAACAACCTGGTCGGGTTTCCGTACCTGCACGGGTACTCGGTCGGGACGCTCGATCGGCTGGTCGCGCCGTACGGCTTCGAGCGGCTCGCGGTCGTGCCCGACACGCTCGTCCGCCTCGCGGACGCCGACACGCGGGCGTGGGCGGTCGCCGAGGAATGGGCCGTGAAGACCGCGTGCCGTGTGGTCTGGCGGCGCCTGATCCCGGGACCCGCGCGATTGGCCGCGGCGCCGTGGCTCGACGTCTACTACCGCTGGATCGGCTCGTCGGCGCGCTGAGGCGCGTGCACGAGCCCACTGGTCGCCGCGCCGTTCGTGCTCGAGGCGTTCACGACGAGCACGACCGCGAGCAGGAGCGCGTCACGCGGACGGCCAAAGCAGCCGCAGGTTCCAGGACCAGCAGATCAGGCGGCGGGAAGTCGCTCGCTCGGCGGGGCGGTCGCGCCTCGGCGTTCCGCTTCGAACTCGCCGGCGCGCGAGCCGACCGTCGTCGCGTACACGTGCGTGAACTCGGCGCCGAGGAAGAAGACCTGCGCCGAGTAGTAGACCCACACCAGAATGACCACGAGCGAGCCGGCGGCGCCGTACACCGACGAGAAGCTGCTGCTCCCGAGGTAGCGGCCGAGGGCCCATTGCCCGAGCGCGAACAGCACGGCCGTCACGAGCGCACCGACCGCGACGTCGCGCCACGCGACCAGCGTTTCCGGCAGGATCTTGAAGATCATCCCGAACATGACCGCGCTGATCAGGATCACGAGCGTGTCGTGGGTGAAGATGAAGGTGCTGCCGAGCCAGATCTGTACCGCCGCCACGATCGCCTGCAGCACGAGCGACACGACCAGCAGGAAGCCGATGCCGACGACCAGCGCGAACGACCGGAGGCGCGCGACCACCAGGCTGCCGATGCCCGCGTTGGTCGCGGGCACTCGCCAGATATCGTTCAATCCGGACTGCAGCTCACTGAAGACGGCAGTGGCGCCGATGACGATCGTCAAGAAGCTCGTGATGGTCGCGAGGACGCCTGTGCCCGGCTGGCGCGCGCTCGAGAGCAGCGCCGCGATCACTTGCGCGCCGTCCGGCCCGATGACGTGCGAGATCTGCTCGACGATCTGCTGCTCGGCGACGGCGGAGTCGACGGCGAGGCCGGCAACCGCGATCACGACGATGAGAAAGGGGGCGAGGGAGAAGACCGTGTAGTAGGCGAGCGCGGCGCCGAGGCGCATCGCATTGTCGTCCCACCAATTCTGCACCGTACGTCGGAGCAGCGTCGCGATCACCCGCACGGCATGCGCTATAGCCGAAGCAGGCGGCGCGTGCCGAACCCACAGTGGCACTCGACTCGAGCCGCCCGTCGGCCATTCGTGGATAGACGTCCTAGTGGCGCTTCTAGTTGGCGTGCTGCTGCACGGTGCCGCGCCAGGCGCCGGTCTCGCTGCCCAGCGACTCGATGAACTCCTTGAAGCGCTGCAGGTCACCCTTGACCCGCAGGCTCACGGCGCCGATCGCGTCGCCGATGTTCTCGAGCATGCCCTCCGGATCGTAGTCGAGCTGGAGCATCACCCGCGTCTTCGTGTCGGAGAGGCGGTGGAAGGTGACGACGCCGGCGTTCTTCGCGCCGCTGATGCTGTGCCACGCGATCCGCATGTCGGGGACCTGCTCGTCGATCTCGGATTCCCAGGTCTTATCGACTCCGCCGATCTCGGAGCGCCACAGGAGACGCGTGTCGCTCAGTTGCTTCACCTCGATGATGCCGTCCATGAACTTCGGAAACTGCTCGAACTGCGTCCATTGGTTGTATGCGGTCCGCACCGGGACCTCGACGTCCACGGATTGCTCGATGGTAGACATGGCTCCTCCTCCTGAACGGTGATGGAGACAGCGGGCAGCAAGTTCGGTGCCGGAAACTCCGTCGACAAACGCTCGCGGCCCTGGCGTTGGGGTCGACACTTTGCAGAAAGCGCTTGGTCGCGCCTGCACATCCTGCGTCCGCCCCTGCCGCGTAATCGCCTTGAGCGATCGGGCGGCCGATAATAGGGTGGCTGAGCGTGCAGTATTACCCGGCCTATCTCGAGCTGCGTGGCCGTCCGTGCATCGTAATGGGGGGCGGGGAGATCGCGGAGCGCAAGGTGACGGCGCTCCTCGACGCGGGCGCGCGCGTGACGGTCGTGAGCCCGACGCTCACCGCGGGGCTCACGGCCCTCGCAGACACGCATGAGATCGTCCACCATGCGCGCGCGTACCGGCACGGCGATCTGACCGGCGCTTGGCTCGCGTTCGCCGCGACCGACGACGACGCGGTCCACGCCGCGATCGCCGGCGAGGCCGCGGAAGGCCGCGTGTTCCTGAACGTCGTCGACCGGCCCCCGCTCTGTAGCTTCATCGTGCCGGCGATCGTCGCGCGCGACCCGATCGCGATCGCGGTCTCGACCGGCGGCGCCAGCCCGGCGCTCGCGAAGCGGCTCGCGCGCGAGCTCGAGACCGCCATCGGGCCCGAATGGGGCCTCGCCGCACGGGTGCTCGGTGCACTCCGCGCCCGACTGAAAGGCGATGCGGCGACGCGGGCACGCATCTTCTCCGCGCTCGCCGACACGCCGCTGCTCGCGGCGCTGCGTGCCGGCGAGGCGGCGCGGGTCGATGCGCTCCTCGGCGAGCAGGTCGGTCCAGGCACCACGCTCGCCGGGCTCGGCATCGAGCTCGGGGCGGAGGCTGCACGCTAGTGGACCTGCTCCTTCTCAAGATCGCGCTCGTCGCCTATCTCGCGGCGGCGGTGGGTTTCAGCCTCCACCTCGTGAGCTTGCATCCGGCGGCGCGGCTCGCCGGGAGGATCGGGCTCGCGACGGCCTTCGCCGCCCACGGCGCCAGCATCCTCATTCGCTCGCTCGCCGCCGGCTACCCCGCGTTCATGACCGAGTACGAGGCGCTCTCGTTCTTCGCGTGGCTGACGGTCGGGGTCTACCTCGCGGTGCAGGCGCGTTACGCGCTCCCGGCGGTCGGCGCGGTGGTGGCGCCGCTCGCGTTCACGGTGACGCTCGCCTCATTCGCGTTCTACACGGGTGTTCGTGAGCTGCCCCCGAACCTCCGGAGCGCGTGGCTGCCGGTGCACGTGACCGCGGCGTTCCTCGGGAACGCCGTCCTGGCGCTCGCGTTCTGCGTGAGCCTCGTCTACCTCTTCCACGAGCGCCAGCTGAAGGGGAAGCAGATCGGCGGGCTGTCGAGCCGCCTCCCGTCGCTGGAAGCGCTCGACACCCTCAACTACCGGGCGCTCGTCTGGGGCTTCCCCCTGCTCACGTTGGGCATCGTCACCGGGGCGCTCTTCGCGAAGCACACCTGGGGGCGGTTCTGGTCGTGGGACGAGCGCGAGATCTTCTCGCTCATCACCTGGGTGCTCTACGCCGGCTTGCTCGAGGCGCGCATGGTGGCGGGGTGGCGCGGCCGGCGCGCCGCGACCGTCACGATCGTCGGGTTCGCTGTCCTCTTCGTGTCGTTCGTGTTCGGCCACATGATCTTCCCGGGCAAGCACGGCGGGAGCTTCGACTGACGATGGCCCGTGACCTCTGCATCGTCGGCGTGAACCACCGCACCGCCCCCGTGGCGCTCCGCGAAAAGCTCGCCTTCGCGGACGGCGGCCTCGCGGCGGCGCTCACGGATCTCAAGACCGTCCCGGGGGTGCAAGAGGCCGCGATCCTCTCGACCTGCAATCGCGTCGAGGTGGTCGCCAGCATCGCGGCGCCGCCGCTCGTCGTCGCGGACGCGGTCGAGGGCTTCCTCGCCCGCACCCGTGAGCTCGATCGAACGGTGTTCGCGCCGCACCTCTACGTGCACCACGGTCGTGCTGCGATCCGCCACCTCTTCCGCGTCGCTGCGAGCCTGGACTCGATGGTCGTCGGCGAGCCGCAGATCCTCGGGCAAATGAAGGAGCAGTACATCGCGGCGGCGACGGCCGGGACGTCGGGCCCGGTGCTGCACAAGGCGTTCCACCGCGCCTTCACGGTCGCAAAGCGCGTTCGTACCGAGACGGGGATCGCGAGCAAGTCGGTGTCGGTCGCGTCGGTCGCCGCCGATCTGACGCGGACGATCTTCGAGACCCTCGACGACAAGACCGTGATGCTGATCGGCGCCGGCAAGATGAGCCAGCTCGTCGCGCGGCATCTCAAGGCCCGCGGCAGCGGCGACATCATGGTCACGACCCGCACCTTCGATCACGCGGTCGAGCTCGCGCGCGAGTTCAGCGGGCTGCCGATCCCGTTCGAGCGGCTCGGCGAGTATCTGAAGCACGCCGACATCGTGATCGGCTCGGCCGGCGCCGCCGACCATCTCCTCGGACCGAGCGTCGTGCAGGAGGTGCTGCGGGCGCGGAAGCAGCGGCCGATGTTCTTCATCGACCTCGCGGTGCCGCGGAACTTCGACCCCGCGATCAACGGTCTCGACAACGTCTACGTCTACGACATGGACGACCTCGCCCGCACGAGCGCCGACAACACCGGCGAGCGCGAGCGCGCGGCGCTCCGCGCCGAGGGGATCGTCGAGCGGGAGGCCGACCGGTTCGTGCTGTGGCTCGGCGGCCTCGACGTCGTCCCGACCATCGTGGCGCTCCGCGAGAAGATCGAAACGATCCGCCGGCGCGAGCTCGAGAAGGCGCTCGCGTCGCTGCAGGATCAAGCGCCACGCCACCGCGCGCTCCTCGACGCGCTCACGTCGTCGATCGTGAACAAGATCCTGCACGCGCCGCTCGCGTCGTTGAAGCGCGAGACCGCTGCCGACGACACCGATCTCGCCGCGAGCGTCCGCCGTCTCTTCGACATCGAGCTCCGCGACGGCCCGGAACCGCGCGAGCCGGAGGACGACGAGTGAGCACCACTGTGGCGGCGGACCCGTCGGCGCCGCTCAGGCTCGGCACCCGCGGCAGCGCGCTGGCGCTGCGCCAGTCGAGCCTCGTCGCGGCGGCGATCGAGCGGCTCGGGAGGCCCGTCGAGCTCGTGACGATCCGCACGAGCGGGGACGTCGCGACGGGGAGCCTCGCCGCGCTCGGCGGCAAAGGCCTCTTCGTGAAGGAGATCGAGGAGGCGCTGCTCTGGAACCGGATCGACCTCGCGGTCCACTCGCTGAAGGACATGCCGGCGGCGCTGCCGCAAGGGCTGGAGATCGTTGCGACGCCGGCACGTGCCGACGCCCGCGACGTCCTCGTCTCGGTGGCCGGCGTCGGCGTCGCGCGATTGCCGCCCGGGACGCGCATCGGTACGTCGAGCCTTCGCCGCCGCGCACAGTTGCACGCGCTGCGGCCCGATCTCGCCGTCGTCGACATGCGGGGCAACGTCGACACGCGGCTTCGGAAGCTCGCGAGCGCCGAGGTCGACGCGATCCTGCTCGCCGCCGCCGGGCTCGAGCGCCTTGGCCTCACGCCGCCCGGGCTCGTGGCCCTCGACCCGCGCACGTTCGTGCCCGCGATCGGGCAGGGAATCCTGGCGCTCGAGGCGCGCGCCGACGACGGCGCGGTGCGTGCGCTCGTGGCGGCGCTCGATCATGCGCCGACGCGCGCCGCCGCGGCTGCGGAACGCGCGTTCCTCGCGTCGATCGGCGGCGATTGTCACACGCCGCTCGCAGCCTACGCGGTCGTGCACGGGGGATGGCTTCGCATGGAGGCGATCGTCGCGTCCGTGGACGGACGCGAGATCGTCGGCGACACGCTCGAAGGCGCGGTCGGGATGGCGGCCGACGTCGGCGCGCGGCTCGCGGCTGCGTTGCTGACGCGCGGCGCGGCCGATCTCATCACGGCGGCGGGCGGCGCGTGACCGCGGCCGCCGGCCGCGTGAGCCTCGTCGGCGCGGGGCCGGGCGACCCCGGGCTCCTCACGCTCCACGGGCGGCGCTGCCTCGAAGGCGCCGACGTCGTCATCTACGACAACCTCAGCAACCCCGCGCTGCTTTCGTTCACGCGCTGCGACTGCGAGATCGTCTTCACCGGCAAACACGGCAGCGGCGTCCGGCTCACCCAAGAGCAGATCTCGGCGGCGATGATCGCGCACGCGACGGCCGGACGGTGGGTCGTGCGCTTGAAGGGCGGCGATCCGTTCGTCTTCGGACGGGGCGGCGAGGAGGCACTCGAGTGCGTGCGGGCCGGCGTCCCGTTCGAGATCGTGCCCGGCGTGACGGCGGCGGTCGCGGCGCCCGCGTACGCCGGCATTCCGCTCACGCACCGCGACCACGCGTCGGTCGTGAGCTTCGTGACCGGCCACGAGGCGGAACGCGGCGACCCGATCGACGGGGGCGGGCCCGAGGCCCGGAGGGCCGCACCGAATGTCCCCTGGGAGGCTCTCGCCCGCCAGGGTGGCACGCTCGTCCTCTACATGAGCGTGCTCCAGCTGGCCGCGAACCTCGAGCGCTTGACCGCCGCCGGGCTCGCGCCGACGACGCCCGCCGCTGCGATCCGCTGGGGCACGACGCCGCAACAGCGCGTGATCGTCGGCACGGTCGCAACCTTGCCGAAGCTCGTCGCCGACGCACGTCTCCGGCCGCCTGCCCTGATCGTCGTCGGCGACGTCGTCCGCCTGGCACCCGCGCTCGCCTGGTTCGAGCGGCGCCCGCTCTTCGGGCGCCGCATCGTCGTGACCAGACCGCGCGCGCAGGCGCAGGCCTTTGCCGCGCTTCTCGAAGCGGAAGGCGCCGAGGTGGTGTCGCTGCCGACGATCGCCCCGGCGCCGCCGCCGAGCTTCGACGCATTCGACGCCGCGCTCGCGGAGCTCGGCCGCTACGCCTGGCTCGTGCTGACGAGTCCCCACGGGGTCGAGGTGTTCTTCGAGCGTCTCCGGACCCTCGGCCGCGACGTCCGCGAGCTCGCCGGTGTCCGGGTCGCGGCGATCGGTCCTGCGACGGCGGCTGGGATCGCCGCGCGCGGCCTCAACGTCGCGCTCACGCCCGCCGAATACCGCGCCGAGGCGGTCGCCGATGCGCTCGTCGCGGCCGGCGTCGCGGGAGAACGCGTCTTGCTCGCGCGCGCGGCCGGAGCTCGGACGGTGCTGCCGGAGCGCCTCCGCGCCGCGGGCGCGCTCGTCGACGACGTCGCGACCTATCGCACGATCGTTCCACCCGACGCCGCGCGCGCCCCCGCGCTCTTCGCCGGCGACCGCCGCCCCGACTTCGTCACGTTCACGAGCTCGAGCACGGTCACGAACTTCGCCGCCCTCTTCCCAGACCGCGATCTAAAAGCGGTCCTCACCGGCGTCGCCGTCGGCTGCATCGGCCCGGTGACCGCGGCAACGGCGCGCGACCACGGCCTCGCCGTCGACGTCGAGCCCAAGGAATACACGGTCCCCGCGTTCGCCGCCGCGCTCACACGCTTCCTGATTTCCCGCCCCCGAGCATCCTGAGGCCGCACCCCGCAGCGACGCCCGCCGCTCCCAGCGTGCTTCAGAACGCCGGGACCTTCGTCTTGATCTTGAACGCCTTGGTCGCGAACGGGTCGAACGTCGTCGCGTCCTTGACTTCGAGGTCACATGCGAGGTCCGCGGGATCGTCCCCCGGGCCGGTCGCGGCGCCCCAGAAGACGTTGCTCGCGTCGAGCGCGAACGTCCCGTTCAGCGTGCCGCAATTGAGGTTCCCGGCGAGCCCTTTCGGACCGTTGCCGACGAGGTTCGACGCGGTGACCGACATGGTCGCCGTACTCTGGTTGCGGATGCCGCCCTCGCTGTTGCCGAATGCCGCGAGCCCCGTGACCACGAACGAATCGCCGGTGCCGCCGAAGACCCCCTGACGGTTTCCGATCGCGGCGCCGACGGCGAGTACGGTGTCGCCGGAGAGGGTCGCGGAGAACCCGAAGATGCCGTTCCCGGTCGCGACGTTTCCTTCGAAGCGCTGCCCGCTGCCGCCGGCGTCGAAGCCGTTCGCCGTATTCGCGACGGCGAGGTTGGCGCGCGCGATGCCGCCGCCGGCGCTGCGGAGCGCGACGCCGGCGCCGTTCGTGCTCGCGACGTTGCCCTGAACGAGGGCGCCGGTACCGGCGCCGCTCGTCGCGAAGCCGGTGCCGGTGCGAACCGCGAGGTTGGCCTCGACGACGACGTTGCTCGCGGTCTCCTCGACGCTCACGCCGGCGTCCTTCGCGTCGAAGAGCGTGAAGCCGCGCTTCGCGCGTCCGAAGCGCGCGCCGCTCGCGGTGATCCGGACCGCCGTGCGGTCGAATCCCGCGCCGTCGATGATCGTCCACACCGCGCCCGAGCTCGACTCGATGGTGACGGGCTTGTCGACGACGATCAGCGCGCCGTCTTCGGGGCCCTCCTCGTTCGGCTCGCCGAGCGTGCCGTCGCGGTCGAGGTCGCCGTAGCGGCCGGGCCCGACGACGATCGTGTCGCCCGCGGTGGCTTCGTCGATCGCGCGCGTGATCGAACGGCACGGCGCCGTCTTGGCGCCGCAATCGGGCGCGTCCAACCCGTTGTTGGCGACCTGCAGCACGGCGGCCTCGAGCGGTGCCGCGGGTGTAGCCGCGAGCACGAGGAGTGCGAGCGCGAACCAAACGACGAAGCGGAGCATGGACATGGGCATCGGTTCCTTTCGTGGGTGCGTGCCCGTCACAGCGGCACCTTGGGGGTGATCTTGAGGACCTTCTCGATGATCTCGAGGACCGTGATCGTGCCGCAGACGTCGTCGGCCGGGTCCGGACCGGGTCCGGTCGGCGCCCCGAAGCAGATCTTGTCGAGGGTGACCGACCCGTTGCCGGCGGTCCGGACGCCGCAGTTGCTCGCGCCGAAGTCGCCGTTGCCGAAGATGTTGCTCTTGGTGAGCGTGATGCCGGCGGCGGTCACGAGTGCGCCGTCGATCGTATTCCCGAAGAACGAGTTGCCGGTGGCGGTGAGCGATCCGCTGAAGACGCGGAGGCCGGCGGCGTTCCCGGCGGCGACGCTACCGGTCAGCACGTTCGCCTCACCGGCGAAACGGAAGCCGGCCTCGCCGTTCGCACTCGCGACGTTGCCCTTCACCACGTGGTTCTCGCCAGCGATCGCGAAGCCGTCGCCGCCGTTGCCGGTCGCGCGACACGCGGTGAACGTCGAGCCGGCGCCGGCGAACGTGAACCCGGTGCCGAGGTTGGCCTCGGCGACGTTCCCGCGCAGGACCAAGCTCGGCGACTTCGAGACGAAGCCCGCGTCGGTGTTGCGGACGGAGCGGATGCCGCTCACGGTCACGTTGGTTGCCTGCGGTCCGATGAACACGCCGCTCCGTCCCGCGCGTGCGACCGTGAAGCCCTTCTTCGCCTTGCCGAAGACGACGCCGCTCGCGGCGATCTCGACTCCGAAGAGGTCGAGGCCGCCGCCGTCGATGAGCGTGGTCGCCGATCCTTCGACGGATTGCACGATGAGCGGCTTGTCGATCGTGACAACGGCGAACGTTCCGGTCTCCTCGCCGGGATCGCCGAGCTGCCCGTCGTCGTCGAGGTCGCCGTAGCGGCCCGGGCCGACCAGGATCTTGTCGCCGGGCGTGGCGTTCGCGATCGCGCGGCTGATCGATCGGCACGGGGCGGTCTTCGTGCCGCAGCCGTCGGCGTCGGCGCCGCCGACCGCGACGTTTAGGGTGGCCGCGTCCCCCCGGGCGCCGACGGCGAGGAGGAGGAGGAAGGAGAAGCCGATCCGTGAAACTCGAGAGCGCATGTCGTTCCTTTCCGGGATGGTCGTTGCGTGCGACCGAACGAGTACGCGCTCTCGCGGGGGCAGTCCTAAGCGAACGGTAATGTTTGGGTAAGCGACGGTTTTTCGCCGCTCGACGTACAGAGACGGGCGCCGCGGCGACAACTCGCAGTCTGTGCGAGATGTTACAGGCGGCCCGAAAATTGCTGTTACGTGCGCCGGGATGGTGTCGGTGGTGGCCAGCGACAGTGTGCACGTAGCCCGACTCCGGATCGGGATGGCCATCGTCGCGCTGCTCCATCCGATCTTCTGGTGGACACGTCATGGCGTCGATCCAAGTGAATCCAAGGTTCAGTGGATACGCTTGGCCATCGTTATTGGGGCAGTCGCCCTAATCTCTCTCTCTTACACGCCCGCCGCCCGCCGCTTCGGTCAGCAGGCGATGGTGCTCGGAGTGTCCCTGCTGCTCATCGCAGCCTCGTGGATTCTCGTGCTGCAGGGGTGGGAGCCGCAGTACGTCATGGCGCCGCTCATCCTCTTTTTCGTCGCCGGCGCGATGGCCATCAA
>JANNPN010000207.1:0-35976 GCA_031400185.1 Polyangiaceae bacterium | reverse complement strand
TGAAGCTGAGCGGCACCTTGACCCGCCGATCCTGGTACTGCAAGTACACCTCGAACCCCTCGTCGGTATCGACCTCGACCAGCTCACCTGACAGGTGGCCAGTCTGGAGGACCGACTCGCAACTCTCGGCGATGGTCTCGTCTTCCTGTCGCCAGTCGATCCAGAACACGGTGGTGTCGTCATCCAGCAGGGGGCTGACGGCCTCCTCCGTAGGCGATTCGAGTACCGCAGTCACCTTGCCAATTTCCATCCGCGCCTCCGCCGCCGAACGACCCAGCTCACCTGCCGCCGGCGACACCAATCACCGAATGAGACGCGCAGGGTGCTGCAAAGTACAGACGCGCGGCGGTCAGGTGCAGCGCCTGGTTCGGCTGTCCACGTTGACGGTTCTGCGGGGCGATGGGCGACTCACGGTACCCACGTCGTGCGGACACGCCCCTCGCTATCGAAGTACACCCCGACGTAGTCGTCACCGAACGAGTCCCGCCAGTACACCCACCGCTCGTCGCTACCTGAGCCGAGCACCTCGTGCGGCGGCCCGAGCGCGGCGCGAAGTTCGTCCGCGGTCATGCCGTAGCGGATGCCGTCGGGGCCGTCGCCGATCGGGAAGTTGCCGTACACCACCCGGACGAGGCACGCCGGGGCCACGGCGCAGCACGCGGGCATCGACGTCCGCCAGATCGCGCACGTATCCGGCGAGTGCGGCGCATCGTCACGGTCCGCGAAACGTGCGCCGGCTGCGGGCGACGTCGTGGCCGATCTTGGCCCGGCGATGCCCGACGGGTCGTTGAATCGAGCGCCAACCTTCGCGCGTTCAGCGCACCGTCACGAGGGGGTATGAAAGAACGTCTCGCTCGGTCGCTATGGAAGGATGATCCGGAACGCGTTGTTGGTCCCCGCGACGTAAATGTGACCTTGTGCGTCGACGGCAACGGCCTGCGGCCCGTTCAGCGCGTGACCGGCACCGTCGCCGCTGGCTGCGATGACCTGCGTGATGCCGCCTTGCGGGGTCACCTTGAACGCGTTGTCGCTCGTGAAGCCAACTACGTAGAGATTGCCTACGCTGTCGACCGTCACCCCGAGGGCCGTCTGGAGCGGGTGGCCCTGGCCGTCGCCCGAGCTGCCGATCGCCTGGCTGAACGTGCCGGCCGGCGCGCGCTTCGTGACGCGGTTCTCCTCGGAGATGTAGACGGTATCTCCGGAGACTGCGATTCCGAATGGGAAGTCGAGCCCGGTCTTGTCGGCGGAGACCGTCCCGCCGGCTGTGATTTTGAACAGGGTGCCGTTGTTCTGGCTCGCGACGAAGACGTTGCCCTGGCTGTCCACGCCGATGCCACTGGGCACCTCGACGTGATGGCCGTTGCCGTCACCCGTCTCGGACAGGATCCTCGTCGCGCCGCCCGCCTTCGTGATCTTGAAGGCGTTGTCTTTGAAGACGCCGGTCACGTACACGGTTTCGTCGGATGTGACGGCGATTCCGCCGCCGTCCCCGTATTCTCCGCCCGGGGTGCCGTCGCCGGTCGGGCCGAGCACCGGCGTGACGGCCCCGCCGGCCGCGATCTTGAGGACGTATGCGGAGCACGCTACGTAGACCGTGTGATTCGGCCCGGCGGCGACGGCTGCAGGCAAGTCGCACCGGTGCCCCTGGCCATCGCCCGTGTCGTCGAGGATCTGGGTGACGGTGCCGTCGATGGCGATCTTGAAGACGTTCTCGGTTGCGTGGCCGACGACGTAGGTGGTGCCGTCGGGGTCGGCGGCGATTCCGAAGATGTTCCCGAGAGGGTGCGTCCCGTCGCCGGTGTTGGCGATGATCTGCTTGATGCCGGGAGTCTCGGGCGGCGGAGGCGCGCCGGTGCATTCGCCGATGGTGCAGCCGACCGCGTCGAGCAGGGCGTCGGCACGCGGTGCCTCGAACCGCGTGAGATCGTCGGCGAGCCCGCGCACCCGTGTGACGAGGCACGCCTGGTAGTCGGCGACGGTCGCGAGCGGCGAGCACGTGAGCGTGGCCGCCTGCGCAGCGCGCGGGCCCACCGTGATCGCGCTCGGGCGAAGCGCGTGCAGATTGGCGCCCTCCGGCGTGAGGACGGCCGCGAAAACGGCGGCATCGCCGCACGCCTTGGCGGCGCCGTTCGCGACCGCGTCGGTCTGGGTATCGTTCTTGAGGAAGGCTTTGCCGCACCCGGCCGCGGCTTTGGCGTTGCACGTGGTGAGGGCGGCGTCGGTCTTGGTCGCGGCGCAGGCGAAGAGCGCGTCGACGCACTTCTCGACGGTCTTCAGACGCGCGCTCGCGAGCTTGGCGCCGATCTTCGCGATCGACTGCTGGCACTTCGCGACCGACTTGCCGAGGCCGACGTCGCCCACGTCGGCGCCGCTGCCGCCGAGATCGTCGAGGCAGACGAGGGCGTCGCCGTTGGCCGGAGACACCGCGACGGCGTCGGGCGGCGTGAACTGCAGGAGCTCCAACGCGCGCGGCACCTGGAGCTGGAACATTCGGCCGGCGAGACAGTCATGCTGCTTCGCGACGCACGTCGTGAGCGTCGCGAGGTCGGCGACCGCCGCGCTGCCGAACTCCGCGCAATCGGCGGTGCCGAATCCGAGGCCGTCGCCACCGGTGATCTGCGCGGGGTCGAGTCCCGCGCATGCTTTTCCCGTCGCGGCGACGAATGCCTGCCGCGCCGTGGTCACGGCCGCGAGCGCGGTGAGGCATTTGCCTCGTGACTTGCCGATGCAGGCTGTGCGCTTCGCACCCGCATCCGCCGTCTCATCGACGGTCTGGATGCACTTGAAGATGCCGTCGGTGCACTTGGCGAGCGTTCCGAGCTTCTTCAGCACGAACTTGGCGCCGCCCTTCGCGAGTGCGGCCTGACACTTCGCGACGGCTTTCGGCGCGGCCGCCGCGGCGGCCCGCTGCGGGATGGTGAGTAGACCGAGCGTCGCCAGCAGGGAAGCGAGGACGAGGATGCGGAAGCGGAACGGCGAAACGTCTGGGTGCACGAAGTCCTCCGGCGGCAGAGCTCGATAGTCCCGGCGCAGTAGCCCGAACCGGGAACCTCCGTCAACGTGCGCGGTGGCACGGCGTACGGCTGAGTGCCGCGGCCGATGAGCAATCGGCGCGACGTGTGCGCGGCGCGCGAGCCAGCGAATCGTTCATGTTCGGCGGTGCGCGGAGGGATCCGACGGTCGGACGCGCGGTTCGCGCGCGAAGCGTGTGCGCGAATTCGGGAGGGTTCGGTGCCCGGTGCCACGCCGCGGTCCGCGTCGCGGCCTGGGTCGCGCCAAGCGTGCCGGCGTGCGCCGTTTCGTGGCGTGGTCAGCGCCGCGCCTTCGCCTTGAACACACGTCCGTCGCCCGAGTGCACGTCGTTCGCGGCGAACGCGCTTTCGAAGCAAAGATCGGACGTCAGGGTTCACGAGCTGCGCCTTCTTCACGACACCGCCCGGCGAGCCGATTGAGCCGAAGACGTTCTCGGAGCGGGTACAAAGAGCTCCGGTTGTCTGGCTGCGCGTGCGCGGCGCTCTGAGTCGAGCAGCAGACTGGGGTCGCCTACGCCACCCTTAAAGAAGAAGCACTACGCGCAATGGATGCCGGACAGCGCACGCGTCAGCGCCGACGTCTCGACGCGGTGTTTGCGGCGCCTGAGGGATGTGGACCCTCGGGACGAAAAACCCGAGGAACATCGAGTGCGAGGAGGGGGACTTGAACTCACCGTTCGTCGCAGAAAGCGGAAGTAATTTCGCGGGCGTACCGGGCATGAACGGGCACCAACGGCCACGATGTGGACCCTCAGGGTCCACATCTGAGTCTGACTAGGCTGAACCCTCGTCGCCGACTGACCGGGTTGGCCCAGGGGGAATTCGAATCATCGTCGCAACCCGAGTCTTGAATGTTGCCCTCCGAGCGGCGGGGAAGCACGCGATAGGCCGACAGCGTCTTACGGGGTGAGGTACTGCAGCAGCTCGAGGAAGCGCTCGCCCTATGTCGGCGACTGACTTTCCGACCCGATCCGCACCTCGGCCTGCGTTGCCAGCCACTCCTCGCCGTTCGCGCGGTGGAGCTCGGCGGCGGCGCGGAGCGCGCGTTCAGAGGCAACCGCATCGCCGCGGAGCCGTGCCAGCTCGGCGCGGGCTTCCTCGATACGCGGCGGGAGGTCGCGCGCGCTCAGCGCCTTCGCCAATTCCGCCGCACGGACGAGCGTGACGTCCGCGGCAGCGAGGTCGCCAGCAGCGACCTGGACGTGTGACAGCGCTATCCGATTGGTCGCCTCACCGTGACGGTATCCCATCACGCGGGCGAGCTCGATGCCGCGTTCGGCCGCCGCCCGCGCGGCACCGAGGTCACCGCGCCTCAGCTGGGTTGCGGCGAGGAGCGGCAGGCCCATGTTGACCGCCAGCCCCTTCATGACGTCGCGATCGATCGCGATCTCCAGTGCCTGCTCGAGCTGTTCCAGGGCCTCGTCGATTCGCCCCGCACCGAGCAAGCCCCAGCCCCGTGCGATGTGTCCGGCAGCCCGAACCACCATGTTTTGTGACTGGACCGCCCACTCCAGGGCCTGCCGTCCGTGCTCGAGCGCGCCGCTCACGTCACCGCCCCGCACCCGCGCCGAGGTGAAACTGAAATGGAGAAACACTTGCTCCAGCGCGTTGTGGCTCTCGCCCATGCGGCGGCGCATCTCGGCCAGCACCGCCTCCACTTCTCCACCGCGACCGAGCCGGACGAGCCGAGAGGTGCCGAGGCCGGGAGTCACCGCCCATGCGCGCCAGCCGAGGAGCGCTTCGCCGCGCGCGGGATCGGTGGCGCACAGGTCCTGGATCTCGGCCGCGCAGCGGGCAAATTCCTCGGGAAACTCGGTCGCAGGATGGAGCGCTACGTTTGCAGACAAGACCGCTACCATGAGCCCCGGGTCATCGAGGCGACGCGCCATCTCCAGGGCTTCGGCGCCCAGTTGGTGTGCCGCGGCAACTTCCCCGGTGCCGTTGCGCACGAGGGCGTAGGACGCGAGCGCCCATGCGAGCTCGTGGGAGTCGGCGTCGCCGAGCTCATGGCGGGCCTCGGTGAAGAGTTTTGTCACGTCCGCGGCCGGCGCCGCACTCCTCCCGGCGGCATACACTAGCCGCGCGCGGGCCTGACCGAGCAGCGTGCGTGTCTCCGCGTCGTGGCGCTCGTCGACGAGCAGCTCGATCACCTTGCGCCAGTGAATGACCGCCTCCCCGGCGCTCGCTGCGAGGCGCATGGCCGTCCGCGCCTGCCAGCGCGCCGCCTCGAGCATCCGCCCTGCTTGCTCCCAATGATGCGCCAGCAGCGGCGCCCGCTGCTCGACGGTATTGCCGGCGAGCGCTTCGAGCGCGCTCGCCACCGCCGCGTGCAACGCGCGCCGGCGCTCACGCAGAAGCGAGGCGTAGGCCACCTCGCGCGTCAGTGGATGCTTGAAGCCAAACTCGCGTTCCGGATAGAGCGCGGCCTCGTAGAGAAATTCGCTTTGCACCAGACGGCGAAGCGCGGTCTGTCGCGTGTCGCGGTCGAGCTCGGCGGTCGCGTCGAGCACGTGATCGAGCACCGTCTCGGCGACGGTGCCACCGATCACCGCCGCCGTCTGCAGCAGCCGCTTGCTCGTCTCGTCCAGGCGGTCGATGCGGGCGGCAAGCAGGCTCTGCACGCTCGCTGGCACCTCGACGGTCTCGATCGGACGCGCGAGGCGAAAATGTCCGCGCGCGCCCGCGAGTGCTCCCGACTCGATCTGCGCCTGCACCACCTCCTCCATGAAAAAGGGGTTGCCGCCGGTGCGTGCGCACACCAGGTCGACGAAGCCCGCGAGCGACGGGTCGGCGCCGAGCCAATCGCCGAGCAACGCGCCCGCCGCGGCTGGATCGAGCGGCCGGAGCGCGATCTGCTGATAGTGGGTGCGACCGCTCCAACTCGGCCGGTACTCGGGACGGAAGTTCACCAGCACGAGGGTTCGTGTGCCCGCCGCGACGTCCACGAAGCCCTCGACGACGACCTCGGTGTCGGGATCGATCCAGTGCAGATCCTCGAACACGAGGACGGCGGGCTCGCGGCGGCTGCGCGCCGCGGTGAGCCGGCGCAGCAACTGCATGATCGCGCGCAGGCGCGCGTCGGGAGCCAGATCGGGGGCAGGATGCGCCGGGTCGGGCACCCGCATGAAGTCGTAGAGGAGCGGCAGCGATGCGAGCTCCTCGGACGCCGCCTGTGCGATGGCCCCGGCGATCTTCTGGCGCGCCTGCGCGTCGGTGTCGTCGGGCGAGCACCCGTAGATCTCGCGGTAGAACTCGAGGATCGGCTGGAGCGGCAGCGCGCGGCCGTGCGGCACGCCGGTGCTGGTCCGGACGGTGATGCCGCGGGACCGACAGCGCTCGAGGAACTCGAAGCAGAGCCGCGATTTCCCGGAGCCGGCTTCCGCCATCACGCCGATCACCTGCCCGTCTCCCTCGAGGGCGCGACGGAGGGCGGTTTCGAGCCGCTCCATCTCCTCGTCACGGCCGACGAACTTCGAGAGGCCGCGCGCTCGCGAACGGTCGAGGCGCGTGCGCATGCGGCCGATGCCCTCGAGCTCGGCGACCCGCACGGGGGCATCGACCCCCTTGATCTTCATCGCGCCGAGATCGCGGAGCGCGAAATAGCCTGCGACGACGTCGATCGTACCCGCTGCGAGGAGCGCCTTCCCCGGCTCGGCGAGCGTCTCCATCCGCTGCGCCAGACCGACGGTGTGACCCTGCGCCGTGTACTCCATCCGGAGATCGTCGCCGATCCGACCCACGACGACCTCACCCGAGTTGAGCCCCATGCGCACCGAGAAGTTGAGGCCGAGCTCGACGCGCAGCTGATCGGCGTAGGCCTTGAGCGTGTCCCGCAGGTGGAGCGCCGCGTAGCAGGCGCGCTGGGCGTGATCCTCGTGCGCGATCGGTGCCCCGAAAAGCGCCATGATGCCGTCGCCGGTGAACTTATCGACGAAACCTTCGAAGCGCTGCACCCCCTCAGCGAGGATGCGGAAGAAGCGTTGCATGATGTCCGACCACGCCTCGGCGTCGAGTTGCTCGGCGAGCTCCATGGAACCCTTCACGTCGGCGAAGAGCACCGTCACCTGCTTGCGCTCGCCTTCGAGGGCGGCCTTCGACTGGCGGATCTTCTCGGCGAGATGCTTTGGCGTCTGGACCACGAGCTCGGCGACCACGGCGGGGTTGCCCCGCAGTGAGGCGCGGCACTTCCGGCAAAACTTGGCGGTCGGCCGGTTGCCGCCCCCACATTGCGGACACGGCGTCTCGAGCCCACTGCCGCACTCTTCACAGAAGAGCGCGTCGGGGACGTTCCCGGCCTGACACTGTGGACACTGCATCGACTCAGCCGAGCAGCGGATAGCGCCGACGCAGCTCCTCGAGCATCCACTCCCTGACCATCGGATCGGCGTCGACCAACGACCGGAGGCGCTCGCGCGAGATGGCGTAGGTGATCATGTGGGACATTGCGGTCACCGTCGCTGCGCGCACGGTGTCGAGCAGCACGCCGCGTTCGCCGACGACGTCGTGCTCGCCGACGTTGCCCACGCCCTTGCGGCCGATGGTCACGACGGCGTGGCCCTCTTCGATGACGTAGCACTCGGGTGAGTCGGCGCCCTCGACGCACAGCATGTCGCCGGGCTCGAAGCTCATGGCATAGGCGGTCGCCCCGAGATGCTCCAACTGCGCGCGGCTGCAACGCGCGAAGAGGGGGTGCTGGGCCAAGAGCGCGACGGTCGCCGCAAGGCGTTCGCCGGTCCGCACCTGGATCGAATCGGGAAGCGTCGGATGACGCTCGATGCGCTGGCGGAGCTCGGCGCGCCAGCGAAGATCGGCATCCTGGCCACCGGGGCGCAGCCCGCGCTCGGGCGTCGGCAAGGTCATCGGCCGCGCGTCGGACGTTGCCCCCGCATCGCGCGCGGGAGCGATCGGCGACCGGGTCGGCGCGGCGCGACAGGCGACATTCAACTCCGTCAGGCCGCGCAGCATGAGGCGATCCTGGAACTTGCCTTCGCCGCGGAGCTCGATCAGATCGAAACGCCCGAGCATGTGCTCGAAGGTGATCTGGATCTCCGCCCGTGCCAGCGCCGCACCCAGGCAGAAGTGGACGCCGCCGCCGAAGGTGAGCGGCTCGACGTTCGTGCGCGTGACGTCGAGACGGTCGGGCTCGGGGTAGCGCGCCGGGTCGTGGTTGCCGGCGCCGAGCAACATGAAGACCTGCTCGCCGGCGGGGATCGTGATGCCGCCGACGTCGATGCTGGTCTCGGTGGAACGGGTCGCGAGCTGCGCGGTGCCGTCGTAGCGTAGGAACTCGTCGGGGAGGTTGCCAAAGAGGGTCGGGTTGGCGCGCAGCAGGGCGAGCTGATCGGGATGACGGAGCAGTGCCAGCAAGCCGTTCCCGAAGAGATTGGTCGTGGTCTCGAAGCCGGCCGCGAAGAGCAGCGACGCGAGCGTCACGAGCTCGTCGTCGGAGAGCCGATCGCCGTCGCTCTCTGCCCGCGCTAACGCGCTCAGGAGGTCGGTCTCCGTGCGCGTCCGCTTCTCCTTTATGAGATCCAGGAAGTACGCCCGGATGGCGAGCTGGGCCGCGTCCGCGGCTGCCATCTGCTCGGCGCTCGGCTTCATCTCGAAGATCACCACCAGGTCCTTCACGAGGGTGCGGAACTGGGGCCGGTCGGCTTCGGGTACGCCAAGCATGGCGCCGATGATCGTGACGGGCAGCGGAAAGCCGACGGCCTCGAGCACGTTGCCGCCGCCGGCCTCTGCGATGGGGTCGAGAAGCGTCGCAACCGTGCTCGCGATCGTCGGCTTCAGGTTCTCAATCATGCGCGGGGTGAACGACTTCGAGACCAGCTTTCGAAGCCGGGTGTGCTCGGGCCCGGTCGTGTTCAGCATCGAGTGCTCGCCCGAGGTCAGCGCCGGATGCTTCCGCCAGTCGGAGCCGAAGCGCTGCGCGATCTGCGCCGCGTAGCTCTTGCCGAGTCGAGGGTCGCGGAGCGCTGCCCAGCAGTCGTCGTACCGGCTGAGCAGCCACATGCCGAGCTTGGCGCGATGCACCGGCTCGGCCGCACGGAGGCGATGGTAGATCGGATACGGATTGGTCCGCCCGTCTGGGGTCAGAAAGAGCTGGTCGACGAGATCGTCGGCTTCGGTGGCAGCGGAGGCATCGCGCGTGGCGCTGAGCATCGTCATGGGGTGCGACTGTGCTCCCACGGATCCATGGGTGCCGGCAAACGTGTTCGTGGTGCGCCACAATGGCGCATGGCGCTCGCTTTTTGACTTTGACGTCGTCGTGCTAGACACGGCCCGTCACGCCCCCCGATGCGCTGCCCGTCATGTGAACACGACAACCGTGTCGAGCGCCGCTTCTGCGCCGAGTGCGGCGCCGCGCTCGCCGCACTGTGTGCGTCGTGTGGCGCGTCGAACGTCCCAGGCGAGAAATTCTGCGGCGGCTGCGGTGCGGCGCTCGGGGTCCCTCCGCCGACGACCGCGACTACCGCGCCTGCCAGCTACACGCCCAAGCACCTCGCCGATAAGATCCTGACGTCGCGCGCCGCCCTCGAAGGCGAGCGCAAGCAGGTCACCGTGTTGTTCGCCGACGTGCAGGGCTCGATGCAGCTGGCCGAGCAGATGGATCCCGAGGAGTGGCGCGCGATCATGCAGCGCTTCTTCCAGATCCTCTCCGAGGGCGTCGAGCGCTTCGAGGGCTTCGTCGACAAGTTCACGGGCGACGGCATCATGGCGCTCTTCGGCGCGCCGATCG
Organism: Polyangiaceae bacterium; assembly: GCA_031400185.1. Lineage (GTDB taxonomy): Bacteria > Desulfobacterota > Binatia > UTPRO1 > UTPRO1 > UTPRO1. The sequence goes on along the minus strand of JANNPN010000207.1, from coordinate 26,205 downwards.
CCCACGAGGACCACGGGCAACGCGCCTGCTACACGGCGCTCCAGCTGCGCGACGCGCTTGCGGTCTACGCCCGCGAGGTGAAGCGCCGACACGGGTTGGGTTTCTCGGTGCGGATGGGTCTCCACTGCGGTGAGGTCGTCGTGGGCAAGATCGGCGACGACCTGCGGATGGACTACACGGCGCAGGGACACACCGTCGGGCTCGCGGCGCGCATGCAGGAGCTCGCGTCGCCGGACACGGTCTATTTGACCGGAGCGGTCGCGCAGCTGGTCGCCGGCTACTTCACGCTCGACGATCTCGGGCCGTTCGCCGTGAAGGGTGTCGCGGACCCGGTCGCGGTCTTCCAGCTGCAAGGGTTGGGCGCCGTCCGCACCCGCTTCGACGCCTCACGCGCCCGCGGCTTGACGCGCTTCGTCGGCCGCGACGACGACATGCGGACCCTCGACGTCGCGCTCGAGCGCGCCTGCGCGGGAACCGGCCAGGCCGTCGGCGTGGTGGCGGAGGCCGGGACGGGGAAGAGCCGGCTCTGCTTCGAGTTCCTCGAGCGCTGCCGGGCGAAGGGACTCCGCGTGCTGATCGGCGGCGGTGTGGCGCACGGCAAGAACATTCCGCTCCTGCCCATCCTGCAAGTCTTCCGCGAATACTATGGCATCACCGAGCGCGACACGGACCAGCAGGTGCGCGAAAAGATCGCGGGACGCATGTTGCTCTTCGCGGAGGAGTACCGTCAGGTCCTGCCTGTGGTGTTCGACTTCTTCGGTGTGCCGGACCCGAAGAACCCGCCGCCGCGCATGGATCCCGAGGCGCGCCAACGACAGCTCTTCGGTGTCCTCCGCCGGATCACCCAGCAGGACGTCAATCAGGGCCCGGTCGTGACTCTCATCGAGGACCTGCACTGGATCGACGCCGCGAGCGAGGCGTGGATCGACGAGATGGTGGATGCCGCCGGGGGAGCCTCGCAACGGCTCATGATCTTCAACTTTCGCCCCGAGTATCGCGCCGCATGGATGCAGAAGTCGTGGTACCACCAGCTCACGCTGCTGCCGCTCGGCCCGGAGGCGATCCGCGAGCTGCTCGCCGACCTGCTCGGCAACGACCGCACCCTGGCCGGGCTCGCCGAAGCGATCCATGCTCGCACGGCGGGCAATCCCTTCTTCACCGAGGAGGTCGTGCAGTCGCTCGTCGAGGGCGGCCACCTCGCGGGGACGAAGGGGAGCTACCGGCTGGTCACCCCGGTCGAGCGGCTCGACGTCCCGACCCGCGTCCAGCCGCTGCTCGCGGCCCGCATCGATCGGCTGCACGAGCGCGAGAAGCGGGTGCTGCAGACCGCAGCGGTGATCGGTGTCGAGTTCCCCGAGCCGATTCTGGCGGCCGTCGCCGAACTGCCGAAGTCGGAGCTCGACGAGGCCCTCCGCGTGTTGAAGGCGGGCGAGTTCATCTACGAGCAGGCGATCTATCCAGTCGCCGAGTACGCCTTCAAGCATCCCTTGACGCAGCAGGTGGCACTCGACTCGCAGCTCCGGGAGCGGCGGCGGAGCACACACCGCGCCGTGGCGCACACCATCGAGGCGCTGAACGCCGACAAGCTCGACCAGCACGCCGCGCTCCTCGCGCACCATTGGGAAGAAGCGGGCCAGAGTCTGATCGCGGCGCGTTGGCACCGCCGCGCCGCCGCATGGGCGGGCGCCAACGACATCGCGGCGGCGTTCCGCCATTGGCAGCGCGTGCGCGAGCTGATCCGCGACACCCCCGACGACGAAGGGGCCGCCGCGCTCGGCAGCGAAGCGTGCCGGCGAACGCTGTCCCAGGGCTTTCGGCTCGGCATTTCGTCCGACGAGAGCGAGCGCGTGCTGGCCGAAGGCAAGCACTGGGCCGAGCGGGGCGCGGACGGGGATGAGGCCGCTCTCCTCCACAACGCCTATGCCGTCATTCCGCTGATGTTGGGCAACGTCGAGGCGAGCGTGCGCGAGACGCAGGAGTCCGCACGCCTCCTGCGGGAAGCGCAGGACGACAGGCTGCCCCCACTCGCGGCCGTGAGCCTGATCTATCCGTTCATGGTCGTCGGCCGCCTCGCCGAAGCGGGAACGGCGGCGGACGAGGTGATTGCGGCGACGCACGGACGGCTCGAGTTGGGACTCGATCATTGGGGATTTCGCGCGTCGGTGTTCGCGAGCTTCATGAAGGGCGCCGTGGAGATCTTGACGGGCGAGCTCTCCGCCGCGCGTTCGCGTCTCGAGCGGTCGATCGAGCTGGCGCGCCAGTACGGCGAGGTCGAGAACGAGGGATGGGCCGCCATGTGGCAGGCCGAGCTCGCCTTCTTTGCTGGAGACCAAGACGCGGGATTTCCGGCAGCCCAACGCGCCGTCGAGCTCGCCGAGCGGTTCGGAAGTCCGTACTCACGGATCGGCGCGCATCAGCGTCTCGGCACCGCGCTGACGCTCGATGGACAGAGCGGCGCGGCGATCGCGGCCCTGGAGCATGCGCTCGGTCTGATGCGGCAGTGCGGGACGGGCCTCGAGAGGGAAGCGTTCGCACTCGCGTCACTCGCGGAAGCGGTGCTCGCGACGGGCGACGTCGCGCGGGCCCACGAGCTCGTGGAGCAGGCACTGACGGTCGCAGGTCGTACCGGGGCAGTCCTGGACGAGATCTTCGCGCGTCGGACGCTCGCTCGCGTCCTCCTCGCGCCCGAGGGCAAACAGGCCACACGCGCGGTTGCGGACGCGCTGGACGGCGCCGAGCGGCTCATCGAGCGGACGGGCGCGACGAGCTACCGCCCGCTCGTGCTCGTCGAGCGCGCCGCTCTCGCGCACCTCGTGGGCGACGCCGTCGCGCGCCGGCGCGCGCTCGTGGAGGCAGAGGGCCTCTTTACGGCGATCGGCGCGATCGGGCACGCGCAGCGACTCGCGCTGGAGCTCCGAGCGTGACGCCAAGGCCCACGATCGTCAGGCGCGCGAGACGATAGGCGATGCGGTGCCCGTCCTGTAACCATGACAACCGCGCAGAGCGGCGGTTCTGCGCTGAATGCGGGCGTGCGCTCGCCGCCCTTTGCGCATCGTGTGGAGCGGCTAACGAGTCCGGCGAGAAGTTCTGCGGCGGCTGCGGTGCCGCGCTGACGGCCGCTCGGCCGGCGGGCTCGACGGCATCCTCGGCCGCCTCCATGCCCAAGCATCTCGCCGAGAAGATCTTGCAATCGAAGTCCACGCTCGAAGGCGAGCGGAAACAGGTGACGGTGCTCTTCGCCGACGTGAAGGGCTCGATGGAGCTCGCCGAGCAGCTCGACCCGGAGGAATGGTCGCGGATCATGCAGCGCTTCTTCCAGATCCTCTCCGAGGGCGTCGAGCGCTTCGAGGGCTTCGTCGACAAGTTCACGGGCGACGGCATCATGGCGCTGTTCGGGGCGCCGATCGCCCACGAGGATCATGCGCGCCGCGCCTGCTACGCGGCGTTGCACATGCTGGACGGCCTCCGTCGCTACGCCAACGAGCTGCGCCTCCGGCGCGGGCTCAACTTCTCGGCGCGTCTCGGCGTCAACTCCGGCGCAGTGATCGTCGGCACCATCGGCAAGGTCGGCGACAACCTCCGCATGGAGTACACGGCGCAGGGGCACACCGTCGGGCTCGCGGCGCGCATGGAGCAGATCGCCGAGCCCGGCAAGGTGTACCTCACGGCGCACACCGCCGCCCAGGTGGACGGCTACTTCGCGCTCGCCGATCTCGGCGCGATGGAAATCAAGGGCGTGCAGGAGCCGATGCACGTGTACGAGCTGCAGGGGCTCGGGCAGATGCGCACGCGCCTCGACGTCTCACGCAGCCGCGGCTTCTCTCGCTTCGTCGGGCGGGGCGACGAGATGCAGGTCCTCGAGACGGCGTTGGGACGCGCGCGCGAAGGCAATGCCCAGATCGTCGGCATCGTCGGCGAGGCGGGGCTCGGCAAGAGCCGCCTCTGCTACGAGTTCCTCGAGCGCTGCCGGGCGCGTGGCTTGATGACCTACGAGACCACCGGCGTCGCGCACGGCAAGGCGATCCCGTTCCTGCCGATCCTGCGCCTGTTCCGCGCCTTCTACGGGGTTACCGAGCAAGACAGCGACGCCACCGCCCGCGAACGCATCGCCGGCCGCCTCCTGCTGCTCGACGAGCGGCTGCGCGAGAGCCTGCCGCTCAACTTCGAGTTCATGGGGGTCCCCGATCCCGAGAATCCCGCGCCGCGCGTCGATCCCGAGGCCCGCCAGCGGCAGATGTTCGACATCGTGCGGCGCGTGATCCAGGCGCGCGGGCAGAAGGAGACGACGGTCACTCTGCTTGAGGACCTGCACTGGTTCGACGGTGGCAGCACCGCGTTTCTGGAGCCACTGATCGAGGCGGTCGTCGGGACGCGGGCGCTCGTACTGCTGAACTTTCGCCCCGAGTATCAGACGCCGTGGATGGGGAAATCGTACTACCACCAGCTGCCGCTCGCGCCGCTCGGCCCGGACGCGATCCGCGAGCTGCTCGATGCGTTGCTCGGCAATGATCCCAGCATCGCCGGCCTGGCCGCTGCGATTCACGCACGGACCGCCGGCAATCCCTTCTTCACCGAGGAAGTGGTGCAGAACCTGATCGAGTCGGGAAAGCTCCAGGGCACGAAGGGCGCCTATCGTCTCGTCATGCCCGTCGACAAACTGGAGGTGCCGAGCTCCGTGCACGCGCTTCTCGCCGCGCGTATCGATCGGTTGGCGGCGCGGGAGAAAGACGTGTTGCAAACCGCCGCCGTGATCGGACGCGAGTTCGACGAGCCCACGCTCGCCGCGGTCGTCGAGCAGGACGCGCCACAGCTCCGTGAGGCGCTCCAGACGCTCAAGGACGCCGAGTTCGTCTACGAGCAGGCGCTCTTTCCGGTCGCCGAGTATCTTTTCAAGCATCCGCTGACGCAGGAGGTCGCGCTCGCCTCACAGCTCCAGGAGCGGCGCCGGCGGCTGCACGCGGCCGTCGCACGCGTCATCGAGGCGGCGCACCCCGGCGACCTCGAGCAGCAGGCGGCCCTGCTGGCGCATCACTGGGAAGCGGCCGCCGATCCCGCGCAGGCGGTGCGCTGGCATCGCCGGGCCGCCGAGTGGGTGGGCACCCGCGATCCCGAAGAAGGCCTGCGTCACTGGCGGAAGGTGCGCGAGCTCGGGCACGCGCTCGAGGATGAAGACGTCAAGCAGGCGCGCCTACGCGCGTGCAGCGTCATTCTGGGAGCCGGCGCGTGGCGCCTCGGCATGAGCGAGGACGAGGTGCGGACCTGCATGGACGAGGTCCGCTCCCTGGCGCAGGAGTTGGCTCGCCCGACCGCCATAGCCGCGGCACTCGCCGGGTTGGCTGGGTTCCATGGAATGCTCGGGCGAGCTGAAGCAGCGCTCGAGCTGGCCGAAGAGACCTTCGGGATGCTGAACGACGGCATGGAGCCTGGCGAGATCTTCTTGGTTGAAACCTTGCTTGCATACTGGCTGGCGGTCGCCGGGCGCCTTCCGCAAGCGCTTGCGGCGTTCGATCGTATCGTCGAGCGCAGCGGTGGAGATCCGCACGTGGGTCGCGAGTTGATCGGCTACAGCCCGCTGATTTGGGCTGAGTCCACGTCGGCGTTGATGCTGGCGCACGCAGGCCGTTTCGACGAGTGCTGGCCGCGCTTGGAACGGGCCATCCGGATGGCGCGTGAGCACGGCGCGCAGGAGAACCTCGGATGGGCGCTCGGGGGCCTCGGCTCGTGCCCGTATTTCGCGGGCGGCACGTCCCGGACGCCGGTCACGGACGTTCGTCTGGCGTGTCTCGAGGCGGTGGACACCGCCGAGGCGGGCGGCAGCCGCTTCTCGCGGATCTTTGCCTCATTCAACCTCGCGACCGCCCATTTCCTGAGCCGCGACTGGGATGCCTGCAAGGAGCGCTTCACCCAGGCCCTGGCCGAGGCGCGCAGCGCCGGAACAGCGCTCGACTGGCAGGGCAACCACCTCGCGGTGTTCGCCGACGCCTGCCTGGCGAGCGGTGACGCCGAGGCCGCGATCGCCAAGGCCCGCGAAGGGATCGCAGTCGCGGACGCGGGCGGCGCCTGGTTTCAAGCCGCGCTCACCCGCGCCGCGCTTGCCGACGCGCTCGTCCGTACGGGCGCGCCGGAAGAGGAGATCGCGCGCGCGATCGCCGAGGCCCGTGAGCTGGTGCAGAAGAGTGGCGGCAACTCGCTGCTGCCGCGCCTCCGCGAGGCCGAGGCCCGCGTCACCGGCCGCGACGATCTGGCGATCCTCGAAACGGGCCTCCGCGAGGCCGAGGCGATGTACCGCGCCATGGGCGCCCCGGATCCCGCCGATCGCCTCGCGAAAGAGATCGAAGTGGGGCTATGAGATGCCGATCGGATGGGCAGCAGACCGCGAGAGCGAAGCTCGGCCACGTGAAAGTCACCCGCATCGCGGCGTCCCCCGATCGGATCTGCGCACGCTGGAGGATGCTCTCGTGCCCCGGACATCTTCAGCGTCGTCGACGGTAACGGCCGGCGGACCCGCCACGGCGTCGCCCTCTGTTAGTTCGCACGTGCGGCTCTGCGCTGTGAGGGGACGACGCGGCGCAGATTGGCGGATTATGCGGGAATCACCATGATCTGCGGCGACTGCGGCCACGAGCCGCCGGCAGGATCGACGTTCTGCAACGAGTGTGGCGCGAAGCTCGCGGTCACATGCCCGAGTTGCGGCGCCAGCCCGCCACCGGCGTCCCGCTTCTGCAACGAGTGCGGGGCGACACTTGCCGCGGCGCCGCGTCCATCCCAGCCCCGCATGCGACCGGCTCTCGAGTCCCCGCCTGCTGCCCGCTCCGACGCGCGCAAGGTCGTCACCATCGTCTTCGCGGATCTGGCCGGCTCGACGGCGCTTCACGAGCGGCTCGATCCCGAATCGGTCCGCTCTTTCATGGAGGGCTATTACCGCGCGATGAGCGCGGCGGTCGCCGCGCACGGCGGAACCGTCGTCAAGCTTCTCGGTGACGGGGTGATGGTGGCATTCGGTGTGCCGCAGGTCTCCGAAGACGACGCCATCCGCGCGGTCCGCGCCGGCATGCACATGCAGCAGGCCTTTGGCGAGCTCGCGCGCGAGCACGCGGACATCGACCTGCGCATCGCCATCAATACGGGCGAGGTGGTCGTCAGCGTTGACAACAGCGACGTGCTCGGCGATCCGGTCAATGTCGCGGCGCGGCTGCAGCAGGAAGCGCGCGGCGGCGATGTCGTGATCGGGGAGACAACGCGGCGCCTGGTCTCGACGCGCGTAACGCTGGAGCCGCTGGGAAGCGTGGTTCTCCGCGGTCGCGCGGAACAGGTCCGAGCGTGGCGCGTGGTCTCGCTCGAACGTCCGACCGGCGTGGCGACCGCAGCCTTCGTCGGGCGCGACCAGGAGATGGGCAGGATAATCGCGGTCTTCGATGCGGCTGCCGCTCAATCCGTCGCGCGCCTTGCCGTGCTGCTCGGCTCGCCCGGCCTCGGCAAGTCGCGGCTGATCGGCGAGGTGATCCAAAGCCTCGGCGAGAATGCGACGGTCATCGCGGCGCAATGCGATGCGGCAGGCGGTGCGACCTTTGCGCCGATCGCCGGCGCACTGCGGGAGTATCTCGGCGCCGGCCGCGACCGTCAGGGCGAAGAGGTGGACGGACTGCAGAGCATCGTCGAGGCGGCGATCCCCACCAGCGACGGCGACCGCAACCGGATTGCAAGTGGTATCGCCGCGCTGCTGGCCGGTGCTCCCTCGTCGCCCGAAGAAACGTTCTTCGTCGTCCGACGTTTCCTCACGGGGCTGGCGACGATCAGGCCGGTCGTCCTCGTCATCGACGACCTGCACTGGGCCGAGCCGCTGCTTCTCGATTTGGTCGAGCACCTCGTGCAGTGGGGCAGCGGCGTAGCGCTGCTGGTCCTGATCGGTGCGCGGCCGGAGCTTCGCGACCTGCGCTCCTCGCTGGTGACCCGCGGCGGTCTCGTCTCCGACGTGGTCACGCTCGGCGGCCTCGATGCGGGCGCGGCCATGCAGCTCGCCGCCAACGTCATCGGCGCAAGCGACCTCCCGGCAGCCGTCGCCGCTAAGGTGCTCTCGACCACCGAGGGCAATCCGCTGTTCGTCGGCGAGCTGGTGCGAATGCTCGTGGATGAAGGCGCCCTCGAGCGCCACGGCGACCGCTGGACCATCGGGGCAAACCTCGCGGCGCTGGAGATGCCGCCGACGATTCAAGCGCTGTTGGCTGCGCGCATCGAGCGCCTGCGTCCCGAGGAGCGCGCAGTCCTGGAGCACGCATCCGTCGTCGGCCGCCAGTTCTCGCGCGGCGCGCTCTCTGCGCTGCTCGGTCGCAATGGCAGCGAGCTCGACGCGCGCCTCGAAGCGCTCCGCCGCTCGGAGCTGATCGAACCCGACTCGGGCTGGTTCCTCGGCGAGCCGGTGCTGCGCTTTCACCACGTGCTGATCCGCGACGCAGCGTACCGCCGTCTTCTCAAGGGAAAGCGCGCCGATTTGCATGCGCAACTCGCCGAGTGGATCGAAGCGAAAGTCGGAGGCGCTCCCGAGCACGACGAAACCGTGGGGCGGCATCTGGAGCAGGCGCACGAGCTCCTGTGCGAGCTCGGCCAGCTCGACCAGAAGGGCAGAGCACTCGGCGAGCGGGCGGCCGGCCGACTCTCGACCGCGGGACGGCGCGCGCTGGTCGGAGACGACGTGCCGCTGGCGGCCAATTTGTTGGGTCGCGCGATCGGGCGCCTCGACTACGACGATCCGGCACGCGCAGAGCTGGCGCTCGATTGGTGCGAGGCGCTCCTGAGCGCAGGCGATGTGGTCCAGACCAAGACGGCGCTCGCGGAGTTGGGCAGGTTCCTTGCGCCGCCGGCCGCAGGCTCGACGACGCCGGAAGAGGCGAGCGCAAACCGACGACTCACCGCTTGGCATGCGTGCTTTACCGGCCAGCTCACGGTGCTGACGGCGCCGCAGGGCCTCGAGGACGCCGCGAGATCCGTCTCCGCTGCTGCGCGGGAGCTCGCTGCGATCGGTGATTCCGCCGGCGAAGCCAAGGCGCACTTCGTTCACGCGCTGGCGCTCGCACGGCTCGGCGAAGTCGGCGGCTGCGAGGCGGCGCTCGATCGCGCGCTGGCGGCCGCGCGCGGCGCTGGAGATCGCCGGAGAGCGAACACCGTGCTTGCAATCGCACCGGTTGCCGCCCTGTGGGGCCCGAGTCCGGTCACGCGAGCCAGCGGCCGATGTCTGGATGTCGTGCGCGTGCTGCGCATTACGCAGGGCGCGCCAGCGGTGGAAGCCGTGGCGCTGTCTTGCCAGGGTGTGCTCGAAGCGCTGCGTGGACGGACCGAAGCGGCCAGGCGCATGATCGCGTCGGCACACGCGATGGTCGAGGAGCTCGGCATCACGCAGCGCGTGCTCGAGACCGAGGTGTCGGCCGGCCTCGTCGAGCTTCTCGAAGGCGACGCCGTCGCCGCGGAACGCAATCTCCGCGGGGCCTACGAGGGACTCCGCGATCTCGGTCTCGGAATCGGCGCGGCGCAGGCGTCCGCGCTACTCGCTCGCGCGCTGCTCGCCCAGGGACGCGACGCCGAGGCCGAAGCGCTCTCGCACGAGAGCGAGCTGCTCGCGGGCGACGACTTGAAGGCTGCGATCGCGTGGCGCGGCGTGCGCGCGGAAGCACTCGCGCGTCGGGGCGAGCATGCCGCGGCGGTCGAGCTGGCGAGCAAGGCCGTCGAGCTCGCCGCCGCGACGGACGCGCTGCTCGACCATGCCGACGCGCGGACGGCGCTCGCCGCCGCGCTACGCGCTGCCCGTCGCGCCGGCGACGCTGACGCCGAAGCCCGTCGCGCAACGGAGCTGTGGGAAGCGAAGGGCGCCAGCCTGCTCGCCGAGCGCGCACGGCGCGAGCCCGAACCTGTCACGCCGACCGTTCGAACGGCGACGGACACGGCCGCGACGGGATCGTCGGTGCACCGGCGCGTGCGCCCGAACGTGGCGACCGCGACGGACTCTCGCATCATGGCGGCATTCGCCGCCGGCGATCGCGATGCAATGGCGGCCGTCGTTCACGACGAGTATCACGAGCTCGATCACTCGACGGGATCGGAGTGGGGCGGCGACGCCGCCCTCGCATCGATCGAGCGCCTGCTCCGATCGCGTGATCCACGGTTCGAGAACGAGGCTTTGGCGACGCTCGGCGAGCGTCTCGGGCTCATCCGGCGTCGCACCGGTTCGAGCGGAGGCACTCGCGGCAAGTGGGACGTCGGCCCGTGGGAGCACGAGGCAGTCACGGTCGTCGAGGTAGCGGAAGACGGGCGTGTGCGCTCGCGCGAAGTCTTTCGCGCCGATCGTGTCGGTGCCGCCCTCGCGCATCTCTACGAGCGTCATGCCGAGCTGCTGCCTGATGGACCCGAGCGCGCACGCGCGGCGGGCATCGCGCGCTCGATCCGCGCGTACGACGGCCCTGCCGATCCCGATCACCTGGCGACGGCGCTGGCCTCATCCTATCGACTGGTGGATCACCGCGTCCTGAGCACGTGGTCCGCCCGAGACGCCGAGGAGCACGTGACGCACTGGCGGCTGCAGCGCGACCTCGTGCCGGATTTCGCAGGGCGTTACGAAGACGTCCTCGCGCTCGACGATGGCGCGCTCGTTGCACGCATGACGTACTTCGGCACCGCCCGCGAGAGCGGTGGCCTGTTCGAGAACCGAGTCTGCGTCCTGTTCAGATTCGGAGCCGATGGACGGGTGACGAGCGTCGAGTTGTTCGAAGCCGAGCAGGAGCTCGAAGCGCTCGCCCGCTTCGACGAAGTCACCGCGGCGTCGTCACCGGGCGCCGTGCGCCGGCGCGTGCGGCCGAATACGGTGTCCGCGACACTATCCCGCGTCATGTCGGCATTCGCCGCCGGTGATCGCGATGCTCTCGCGACGCTCGTTCATGACGACTATCGCGAGGTCGATCACTCGACGGGATCGGAATGGGGCCGCGACGCGGCCCTCGCGTCGATCGAGCGCTTACTTCGATCGCGTGATCCACGCTACCACCTCGAGGAGTTGGCGACGCTCGGCGAGCGCCTGAGCCTCAACCGCCGTCGCACCTGCTCGAGCGGAGACACTCGCGGCAGATGGGACGTTGGCCCGTACGAGCACGAGGTGATCCAGGTCGTCGAGGTCGCCGACGACGGCCGCTGGCACTCGAACGAGACCTTCGCCGCTGACCGCCTCGGCGACGCGATCGCGCGGCTCTACGAGACGTACGGCGAAAGCCAGGCGGATGAGACCGAGCGCGCACGCGCGAAGAAGATCGCTTATTCGGTTGCAACCTGGAACGGCCCGACCGATCTCGACCATCTGAGGACCGCGTACGCTCCGGAAGGTTGTAACGTCGATCACCGGGTGCTCAGCACATGGGATGCTGGCGATCGTGAAGAGGTGATCCGGCATTTGCGCCTGCAGCTCGAGCTCGTGCCGGACTTCGCGGGGCGTTACGACGACGTCATCGCGCTCGACGACCGCGGGCTCGCTGCGCGCATGACTTTTTTCGGAACCGCTCGCGACAGCGGCGGCGCGATGGAGAACTCCGTCTGCGCGCTGTTCCTGTTTGGCGACGACGGCCGCGTCTCGTACTCGGAGTTGTTCGAAAGCGAACAGACCGAGGAGGCCCTCGCCCGATTCGTCGAACTGACGGCGGGTGTGCCGCTCGCTTCGTCTGCACCACCGCGGTCTTCGGTTTTCAACTTCGCGCAGCAGGCAACGGAGCGCACGGCGGCGTGCTGGCGCGCCCGCGACTGGGACGGCTTCGCGCACGCTCAGGCGGCGGGCTTCCGCTTCGAGGACCGCCGATCGCTCTCCCACCTGGTGCTCGACGCGGACGCGTATGTTCTCTTCGCCCGCGCTCTCGGTGACATGGCGTCGGCGCGCATTCATGTCGAGTACCTAGCCACACGTGGAGAGTATCTGTGCTTGACGCGCCATCTCTTCGCCGTCGCTGAGGGAGACGTCGGCCCCAGCGATCTCGAGTACTCCTACGTCGTGGAAGCTGACGACCACGGACGCGTCGTGTGCCTGGTGGCATTCGACAGCAAGGATCTGGACGCCGCGTATGCCGAGCTGGATCGGCGCTTCGAGGCGGTCGCCAATCTCGCGCAGCGTGCATTCGATCGCGCAGCGGCATGCTGGCGGGCTCGCGACTGGGAGAGCTTCGCGAGCACGATGGCGGCGAACCTCCGGTTCGAGGACCGCCGATCATTGTCCCTCGTCGTGCTCGACAAGGACGGGTTCGTCACGTTCAGCCGCGAGACCGGCGACATGCCGTCGGCGCGGCTTGAAGTCGATCACCTGGCAACACGTGGAGAGTATCTGTGTCTGGTCGCAGTTCACCTCTCGGTCGCCGGTGGAGACGTCGGTCCGAGCGATCTCGACTATCTCTATCTCTACGAAGTTGATGAGCACGGACGAACGCTGTTTGCACTTACGTTCGACACTAAAGATCTCGACGTCGCCTATGCCGAGCTGGATCGGCGCTTCGAAGACCGCGAAGGTACCGCCGTCGCGAAAGACCGCCGCTCGGCGAAGTCAGAATTCGGGGGCGAGTCGTTCGCGGGAATCGTGAAGCATACTCTCGTGACGGCCGACGCCTTGTCGTCGTACTTCGCCAACGCAGCGACGCGCTTCAACGCCAGATTGGAGCAGGCGTGGGCGGTTCGCGATCGGGAGGCGATCGCCGCCCTTCACAGTCAGACCAGGGATGTCGATGACCGGCGCCGGCTCCTGCGCCTGCGGATAGAGGACGACCGCATCCCGGCCTGGGTGACCGCATGGCTCGAGATCCCGGACGGCCGTATCACCGTGACGCCGATCGCGACTCGCGGCGAGCATCTGGCGCTCGCGGGCGTCTGCCTGCAGGGCAATTTCGACGAGGAAGGCGGCGACTTCGCCATTGATTTTTTCAGTGTCGCCGAAACCGACCGGGACGGCCGGAATACTGCGATCGTTCTGTTCGATCCCCAGGACGTCGACGCTGCATACGCCGAGCTCGTACGGCGCTTCGACACCGGCGACGGCGCGGCGCTGAACGGCTTCGTCGGGCGCTGGGCCGACGGGATTGCACGGCGTGATTGGGAAGCACTGATCGAGATGTGCTCACCGGACCTCGTCGAGCACGACCATAGGCCGCTCACCAGCGTCGGAACGACGAGCGGCCGCGAGACCTTTGTGCTGAACAACGTGAGGAGCTGGATCGACCTCGCTCCCGACACGGTGTTTCGATGCGCACACGTTCGCACCAGCGATCGTGCGATGATCGTGCAGTTTTCCTGGGAGGGCACACGGGACGGCGGGCGCTACGAGCTGCCGCTCCTGCTCGTCAGCGAGCACGATGACCAGGGAAGGTGCTCACGCGTGGATGTCTACGACCCTGCGACGCAGTTCGCCGCAGCGCGCACACGCTTCGAGGAGCTGGGGGCGGGCGGCGGAGCGAAGCCTGCGATACGACAGAAGGCGGTGTCTGCCGTTGCCAACTTCGCGCAGCAGGCCACAGAGCGCATGGTGGCTTGCTGGCGCGCACGCGATTGGGACGGCTTTGGTCGCGACCCGGTCGCGGGCTTCCGCTTCGAGGACCGCCGATCGTTGTCTCTTCAGGTGCTCGACGTGGACGCGTACGTCCGTTTTGCCCGCGCTCTCGGAGACATGGCGTCGGCGCGGGTTCATGTCGAGCACCTGGCCACGCGCGGAGCTCATCTGTGCCTGATGAGGCATCGCTTCGAGGTCGCTGACGGAGACGTGGGCCCCAGCGAGCTCGAGTACTTCTACCTCATGGAAGCGAACGACGACGGACGCGCTGTGTGCCTGGTGGCGTTCGACAGCAAAGATCTGAATGCCGCGTACGCCGAGCTGGATCGGCGGTTCGCCGCGATTGCCAACGTCGCGCAGCGCACATTCGAGCGTGCAGCGGCATGCTGGCGGGCTCGCGACTGGGAGGGCTTCGCGAGCACGATGGCCGCGCATTTCCGGTTCGAGGACCGCCGATCATTCTCTCTCGTCGTACTCGACAAGAACGGCTTCGTCACTTTCAGCCGTGAGCTTGGCGACATGCCGTCCGCGCGAATTGAAATCGATCACTTGGCGGCACGCGGAGATGATCTGTGTCTGGCGGCAGTTCGCATTTGGGTCGCCGGCGGAGACGTTGGTCCGAGCGAGCTCGAACATCTGTACGTCTCTGAAGTCGATGAGCACGGGAGAAGTGTTTCCGCGCTGGCGTTCGACAAAAGAGATCTTGACGCAGCGTATGCCGAGCTGAATCGGCGTTTCGAGGGCCGCAAACGTGACGACGTCGCGAAGAGTCTCCTCTCTGCTAGATCAAAAACCGGGCGCGAGTCGTTCGCGCCGATCGTGAAGCGGAATCTCGCGACGGCAAACACGGAGCGTATGTGGGCAATTTTCGACACGTTGTCTTCCGATCCGGCACCGAGCGAGCTGGAAACGGCACGCGTGTTATTGGCTCCGGGATTCGTATGGGAGGATCGCCGGCCCATCGTCGGCCTCTCGGGTGGCCTGGAGCTCTTCCTGGCCTCCGCGCACGCGCGACTGGCCTCCGGGGCACGTCACGAACGTCGCGCCATTGTCGGAACGGCGGGTGACCGCGTCTCCATCACGCGCGTGCTTTGGGTGGGTGGTCCGCCGGATGGCCGCTTCGAGGTCGAATACTTGGTGGTGGGCGAGGTGAACGAGGCGGGACTCGCGACGGCGGTGATCTTCATCGATCCTGACGACTGGCGCGCGGCTCAGCGCGAGGCCTGGAAGCGCTGGGTCGCGATCGACCCCGCGGCCGAAGAAGTCACGAACTCGCTAAGCAACTCTCTCGATGCCTGGCACGGCAGGGACGTGGATCGATTGAGGGACTGTTTTGCCGAAGGCCTGGTTGTGGAAGATCGCCGCCGCACCGGCGCCGGCCGCCTGGACGGTCGGGAGGCATACCTGCGAAGCCTCATGGTCCTATTTGAGCTCGCGCCCGATTCGCGTATCGAAGCCGGCCATTTCTGGCTCGCTTTCGCTCCCGGCTGCTGCTTGGTCACATTTCGGCATGCCGGGAACTTGCAGAGCGGCGGCGAGTTCGAGAACGAGTACATTCTACTCGGGTTGCGCCATGGTGGTCGCACCACGCGCATGGAGTTTTTCGAGATCGATGCCGTGGATGCCGCGCTCGCGCGCTTCGAGGAGCTGCGGGCCGAAATCGCGCGTGAGTGAGTGACAGCGCCTTTCAACACTCTTCGACCCGGAAACCACGGATCTGGACCCTCGTGGCGAAAAACCCGAGGAAGATCCAATGCGAGGAGGGGGACTTGAACCCCCACGGGTGTTACCCCACTAGCCCCTCAAACTAGCGCGTCTGCCATTTCGCCATCCTCGCGTGACAGCGGTCGAGAGGTACCATCGAGAACGCTGACTGTCGAGAGCGCGCGGGGTTGATGCGCGCTCTCGCGCAGTCGGCTTCGACGAAAAAATTCTTACGGCGCGGCGGGTGCGGGGGCTGCGGGCTCGGCAGCAGGCGCTGGAGGCGCGGCCGGAGCCGCAGCTTCCGGCGGCGCTGCGGGCGCGGCGCCTTCGGCGGCGGGCGCCGGCGCTTCACCTGCCGCGGGCGCCGCGGCGTTCGTGCCGTCGGCGACGGCGGCCGCTTCGGGATCCGCGGCGGCGCCGGCGTCGGCACCAGGTGCGACGGGCGCGGCCTTCGGCAGGCCGCTCTCCGGCATGATCGTCGACGATACGCCGTGCGAGCCGATGTACGTCAGCGCGAGCGACGTGGTCATGAAGACGACGGCGGCCGCGGCCGTGAGGCGGGTGAGAAAGTTTCCGGCGCCGCTGCTGCCGAAGATCGTGCTGCTGGCACCGCCGAAGACGGCGCCCATGTCGGCGCCTTTGCCGGCCTGCAGCAGCACGACGAGGATCAGGATGACGCAGGCGATGACGTGCACGACGGTGACGAGAATGACCATGACGATGGACTCCTATTGGAACGCGATGATGCGATTGAACGCGGCGACGTCGAGGCTGGCGCCTCCGACGAGGGCGCCGTCGATGTTGGGCTGCGCCATGAGCGCGTCGATGTTGTCGGGCTTCACGCTGCCACCATAGAGGATCCGGACGGCCTCGCCACCATTGTCGCCGACGAGCTCGCGGAGCAGGGTGCGGATGAGGGCGTGGACCTCTTCCGCCTGCTCGGGGGTCGCCGTCCTCCCGGTGCCGATCGCCCACACGGGCTCGTACGCCATCACGAGGTTGCGGACGGTCTCGCGCGAGAGGCCGGCCAAGCCCTCGCGCACCTGGCGCTCGATCACCGGCAACGTGTTGTCGCCGTCGCGCTCGCGGAGCGTCTCGCCGATGCACACGATCGCCTTCAGGTCGGCGCGCATTGCGGCCCCGATCTTCTGGCGGACGAGCTCGTTCGTCTCGTTGAAGTACTGGCGGCGCTCGGAGTGGCCGATGATGACGAAGCCGCAGCCGACGTCCTTCAGCATCTCGCCGGAGACCTCGCCGGTGAAGGCGCCCTTCGGCTCGGTGTGGAGATTCTGCCCGGCGAGGCCGATGTTGGTGCCGGCGATGGCACGTGCCGTGGTCTCGAGCGCGGTGAAGGGGGGGGCGACGAGGACGTCGCGGTCGCGTGCGTCGGCGGCCGCCTGCTTGATGGCGTCGATCAGCGCCGTCGCCTCCGGGCGCGTGCCGTGCATCTTCCAGTTGCCGGCGAACAGGGGCCGGCGTCCCGTCTGTTTTTTCATTGCGCGAGCACCGCGAGACCGGGGAGCTCGCGTCCTTCGAGGAACTCGAGCGACGCGCCGCCGCCGGTGGAAATGTGGCTGATGTCGGCACTTCGTCCTGAGCGCGCGAGCGCGGCGATCGAGTCGCCGCCGCCGACGACGGTGAGGGCGTCGCTCTCGGCCAGCGCATCGGCGATGGCCATCGTGCCCTTGCTGAACGCGTCGACCTCGAAGATGCCCATGGGGCCGTTCCAGAAGATCGTCCGCGCCTTGGCGATCTCGGTCTTGTAGAGCGCGACCGACGCGGGCCCGATGTCGACGCCCTTCGTACCGAAAGGGATCTCGACCATGACGTCGGCGGGGGCGCTGCCGTCGAGCGCGGTCGTCACGAGATGGTCGATCGGCAGCCGGACCGGCGTACCGAGCTCCTTGGCGCGCGCGAGCACCGTGCGCGCGGTCTCGATGCGATCGTCCTCGACGAGCGAGTCGCCGGTCGACTGCCCCTGCGCGCGCAGGAACGTGTACGCCATGGCGCCGCCGATCAGGAGCGCGTCGACCTTGGTGAGCAGATGCTCGATGATCTTGATCTTGTCGGAGACCTTGGCGCCGCCGAGGATGGCGACCAGCGGACGGTCCGGGTTCTCCGTGATCTTCGACAGGCCCTCGATCTCCTTCTTCATGAGGAAGCCGGCGGCCCGCTTCGGGACGAGCCGCGCCATGCCCTCGGTCGACGCGTGGGCGCGGTGCGCGGCACCGAAGGCGTCGTTCACGTAGACGTCGCAGAGCGCGGCGAGCTGTTGCGCGAACCCCGGGTCGTTTTTCTCTTCCTCGGGATGGAAGCGGACGTTCTCGAGCAGGAGGATCTCCTTCCGATTGGACGAGCGCGTGAGCTGCTCGACTTGCGCGCCGACGCAGTCCGGCGCGAGCCTCACCTTCAAATGAAGGACCTTCGCGAGGTGCTCGGCGACGGGCTTCAGCGACAGCTTCGGGTCCGGCCCGCTTTTCGGCCGGCCGAGGTGCGACGCGAGGATGACGTGCGCACCCTGTGCGATCGCCCACTGGATCGTCGGCAGCGCGGCCTCGATGCGCGTGGCATCGGTGATCGCGCCGTTTTTCAGCGGCACGTTGAAGTCGGCGCGGATGAAGGTCCGGGTGCCGGCGAGGTCGAGACTGTCGATGTAACGGAGCGCCATCGTGGCGCGCCTCGCCTTCAGCGCAGAGCGCGTCCCATGAGGAGGGCGACGTCGCGCATGCGATTCGAGAAGCCCCACTCGTTGTCGTACCAGGAGAGGACCTTGATGAAGTTCCCGTCGAGGACGCGGGTCAGCTCGGCGTCGAAGATCGACGAGAACGACGTCCCGTTGAAATCGCTGGAGACGAGCGGCTCGTCGCAGTACTGGAGGACGCCCTTGAGCTCGCCCTCGGCGGCCTTCTTCATCGCGGCGTTGATGTCCTTCTCGGTCGTCTTCTTCTCGAGCTCGGCCGTGAGGTCGACGAGCGAGACGTTCGGCGTCGGGACGCGGACGGCCATGCCGTCGAGCTTGCCCTCGAGCGCGGGGAGCACGAGCGCGACGGCCTTCGCGGCGCCGGTCGTCGTCGGGATCATCGAGAGCGCGGCGGCGCGGGCGCGGCGGAGATCCTCGTGCGGAAGATCGAGGATGCGCTGGTCGTTCGTGTACGAGTGGATCGTGGTCATGAGGCCGCGCTTGATGCCGAAGGACTCGTGCAACACCTTCGCGACGGGCGCCAGGCAGTTGGTGGTGCAGGACGCGTTCGAGACGACGTCGTGTTTGGCGGGGTCGTACGCCTTTTCGTTCACCCCATAGCAGAACGTGAAGTCGGCGCCCTTGGCCGGGGCGGAGATGATGACCTTCTTCGCGCCGGCGGAAAGGTGCTTCGCGGCCTTGTCGCGTGCGGTGAAGAGCCCGCTGCACTCGAGAACGAGGTCGACCTTCAGATCCTTCCAGGGCAGGTTGCCGGGGTCGCGCTCGGCGAGGACCTTGAGCTCCTTGCCGTTCACGGTGAGCGACTTCTCCCCGTGCGCGACGGTGCCGTCGATCCGGCCGTGGACCGAGTCGTACTTCAAGAGGTGGGCGAGGGTCGCGGCATCCGTGATGTCGTTCACAGCGACGATGTCGAGTCCGGTTTCTCCGAGGCAGGCGCGAAAGACGTTCCGTCCGATGCGACCAAAACCGTTGATACCGACACGCACTGCCATCAGGGCTCTCCTCGCGGTGAAAAAAGTGATCGGCTCGTATGACACGCCGCGAGATCGCAGTCAAACGAATTGTCCAATAAGGACGCGTAATTGACTGCCTTGACCCCCTGTACTAGCGTGCCGCCTTCGACGCGTGACGCAGATGGGTCGTGGGGTGCTGTGAGGTGCTGAATGTGGGAGTCCGCTGTCCGCGAGTTCGCCGTCCAAGCCGCTGAACCGCTTACGATCAACCGTCCCCAAGAGACCATCATCGACATGGTCACCGGCTCGGGGGCGGTGGTCCAGCTGGTCCT
This sequence comes from Polyangiaceae bacterium, assembly GCA_031400185.1. GTDB lineage: Bacteria > Desulfobacterota > Binatia > UTPRO1 > UTPRO1 > UTPRO1. Next base: position 6,960 of record JANNPN010000207.1, on the reverse strand, counting down.
GCTGCTGCTCATCGCGTTCTCGGTCGCGAGCTGGGCGATCATCTTCACCAAGCGGCGCCAGGTGCGGCGCGCCGAGCGCGAGTCGGAGCGCTTCATCGACATCTTCTGGGACGCGAAGAACCTGACCGCGATCAACACGGCGAGCCTCGACTTGAAGGCGAGCCCGGTCGCCCAGGTGTTCCGCTCGGGCTACCAGGAGCTCGTGCGCATCACGCGCGCGAAGCGCGAATCGACGTCGGGCGAGGACATGTCCACCGACCTCGGTGGGGTCGAGAACGTCGAGCGCGCCATGAAGCGCGCAGCCTCGCAGGAGATCACGAAGCTCGAGAAGTCGCTGACGTTCCTCGCGACGACCGCGAGCGCGGCACCGTTCGTCGGCCTCTTCGGGACGGTCTGGGGCATCATGAATGCTTTTCGCGGCCTCAGCGTGACCCAGTCGTCGAGCATCCAGGCGGTGGCCCCCGGCATCTCGGAGGCGCTGATCGCGACCGCGATCGGGCTTGCCGCGGCGATCCCGGCCGTCATGGCCTACAACTACTTCGCGGATCGGGTGCGCGTGCTCGGCGCGGAAATGGACAACTTCGCGTCCGAGTTCCTCAACATCGCGGAGCGGCACTTCCTCAAGTGAGGCGGGGCGATGGCTTTCGATAATCGAAACGCCGGCGGCAGCACGATCGCGCAGATCAACGTCACGCCGCTCGTCGACGTGATGCTGGTGCTGCTCGTCATCTTCATGGTGACGGCGCCCATCATCCAGCAGGGCGTGAGCGTCGATCTGCCGAAGACGCGCGCCGCTTCCCTCAATAGCCAAGAAGACCCGCTCGTCGTCGGGCTCACGAAGGACGGCGTCGTCTATTTGAACGACAATCAGATCGCGCTCGCGGATCTGAAGGCGAAGCTGCTCGCGATCGCGCAGGAGACCTCGGATCGGGCGGTGTTGCTCCGCGCCGACCGCAGCGTACCGTACGGCGACGTCGTCGGCGTGATCGCGGCGATCAAGGAGGCGGGCATCGACAGGCTCGGCATGGTGACCGAGCCGGCGCCGCAGCCGCCGTCGGGTCGCGCCGGTGAGCGGCGGCGATGAACGTGCGCGGCGGCGGTGAGCGTGCGTCGGCGCGGGTCGCCGCGTCGGACGCCGCCGTCGGACGTTGAGCCCGCATGGCGGACGAACGACGTCGCCGCGAGGCAGGGCCGCGGGGCGGGAGTGGCTGGTCGCCGAGCGGGGTGCTGCTATCGCTCGTGATCCACCTGCTCGCGGTCGCCCTCATCTTCCTCGCGCCGCACCGCATGGAGCCGTCGCACCCGACGGCGTACACGGTCGAGCTGGTCGACCCGAACGCGCTCGGGGGTAAGCTCCTCGAAGGGCCGATCGGCGGTGTGCAGGCGAAGGCGAAGCCGGCACCGAAAGCCCCGCCGCCGCCCGAGCCGCCCCCTCCGCCGCCCCCCGAACCGCCGCCGCCTCCCGAGCCGCCGCCCGAGCAGCTCGCACAAGCCGAGGAGCCGCCGCACCCCATTCCCGACGAGGACGATCCCGAGGCGGTCCCGCTCGGGACGCCGGTCGCGACCGCAATCCTGACCGCGACCCCGCGGGTCGCGCCGACGCCGGTCGCGACCAAGCAGGCGACCGCGCGTCCGACGGCTCGGCCGACCGCGCGCGCGACCACGACCGTCGGCGCGACCGCCCGGCCGAAGGTGACTGCGGCGCCGAAGTCGACGGCAACGCCTGCCGTCGTCGTCGCCAAGAAGGCGTCACCCGCGGCCGCGGCCGCGACGCGACGCCCGGTCGACGTGCCGGCGACGCCGGCCGCGGGTGCACGCCCGAAGCCCGGTGCGAGCGCCGCACCCTCCGACGACCTCGACGGCAAGCTCGCCGAGGCGATCAAAGGAGTCGAGGCCAAGGTCGAGCGCGGCGAGCGAGCCGAGCGCGGGGGCGGCGGGATCGGGGGCGCGACCGGCCCCGGCGGCGGGCAGGGCGGCACCGAGAAGAAGCTCGACGGTCCCGCCGGAATCGGCGGCGACGGGCCGGGCGGCGGCGGTACCGTTCGCGGCCTCGAGTTCGTGATCTATTACAATCAGATGTTGAACCGCATCAAAGAACGGTGGACCTGGGTCGGGACGCGCAGTGACTTGCGCGTCACGGTCCACTTCAGCATTTTGCCGTCGGGGGAAATCACGAACATCCGTTTGATGGAGCGTTCGGGGGATCAGAGCTACGACGCGTCGGTCGAGCGTGCCGTCCGGGCCGCCGGTCCGCTGCCGGCGCCGCCGGAGGCGTACCGCAACGACTTCGCCGACGTCGAGCTGACGTTTCGTCCGGCCGATCTGCAGCAGCGATGACGCGCGGAATGCGCGACCAAGGAGGGATCGTGGGGTCTGGTGGCGTGCAACGAGGGGCGATGCGGTGCTGGCGCGTCGCGAGCCGGGTGGCGGCGATCATGGTCGTGCTCGGTGCGGCGAGCGCCAGCGCGCAGGTGCGGGGCACGATCGTCGGTCCGGGGGCGACGAGCTTCCCGATCGCCGTGTCGCCGCTCAAATCGACGACGGGTGCCGAGCGCGACGCCGCGCTCTTCGCCGACATCGTCGCGAAAGACCTCACGCTCTCCGGCCTCTTCCGGGTGATCGATCGCAGCGCCTACATCGAAGACGCGCAGCGCTCGGGCGTCACCGCCGACACGATCGACTTCCACAACTGGTCGACGATCGGCGCGCAGGGGCTGGTGAAGGGCACCGTCGAGCGCGACGGGGAAGGGCTCGTCGTCGAGGCGCGCCTCTTCGACGTCGTCGACGCGAAGCAGATCGGCGGCAAGCGTTATCGCGCCGGCAACGACGAGCTCCGCCGTCTCGCGCACCGCTTCGCCGACGAGATCATGCAGGTCTTGACGGGCGAGCGCGGCCCCTTCGAGTCGCGGATCGCGTTCGCGTCGCGGCGGCGCGGGCGGTTCAAGGAGATCTACGCGATGTCGATCGATGCCGGCGATCTGCGCGCGGTCACCAAGGACAGCTCGATCGCGCTTGCCCCCGCGTGGAGCCCCGACGGCCGCTCGCTGCTGTTCACGTCGTTCGCGTCGGGCAACCCGAGCCTGTTCATCAGCGACCTCGGCGGCTCGAAGCGCTTGGTCTCTTCCCGGCGCGGGTTGAACCTCGGAGGACGATGGTCGCCCGGCGGCCGCGCGATCGCGGTCGCGCTCGAAAGCGGCGGCGCCACCGACATCGCGCTCATCGACCCCGAGGGGCAGATCATGCACTTCGTCACCAAGGACCGCTCGATCGACGTCTCGCCGTCGTGGTCGCCGGACGGACAGTCGATCGTGTTCTGCTCGGATCGCGGGGGCGGTCCGCAGATCTACGTGGTGAGCGCCCAGGGCGGAACCCCGCGGCGCGTGACGTTCGAGGGGAGTTACAACACGTCGCCGGCGTGGTCGCCGAAGGGCGACCGCATCGCGTACGCGAGCCGTGTCGGCGGACGGTTTCAGGTCTACACGGTCGCCGTCGGCGGCGGCGACGTGAAGCGCATCACGAGCACCGGCGGCGACAACGAGGATCCGTCGTGGTCGCCGGACGGTCGATACCTCGTCTTCAGCTCGACGCGCGACGGAAACGGCGCGATCTACTTCTCCGATTCGGCCGGAACACGGCAAACTCGATTGACCCCATCTGGGGGCGATGATAGCAGTCCCGCCTGGTCGCGCTGGCTCGCTGAGTGAGTCATCCGCGTAGGTCGAGGAGGGGTACGATGGCACGATCGATTCGCCTGGCCGCGGTCCTCATGATGGTCGCGGCCATCGCTGTACCGGGATGCGCCAAGAAGAAAAGCATCACCGACGAATCGACGACCACGGCCAGCGGGACCGGCGAGGAATCGCTGAACGAGAGCGGCAGCCTCGGACGCTACAAGCGCGGTCTCGGCCCCGAAGAGGACGGCATCCTGAAGGATGTCCACTTCGCCTACGACTCCTACGATCTCGACGGCAACGCGCGCGACGTCCTCGCGGCGAACGGCGAATGGTTGAAAGAGAACAGTCGGGCGCGGACCGAGATCGAGGGTCATTGCGACGAGCGCGGGACCGTCGAGTACAACCTGGCGCTCGGCGCCAAGCGGGCGAAGGCCGTCAAGGACTACCTCGTCAGCCTCGGCGTGTCCTCGGACCGTCTGACCACCATCAGCTACGGTGAGGAGCTGCCGCTCTGTCGCGACGCGAGCGAACAGTGCTACGCGCGCAACCGGCGCGTGCACTTCGTTCCGCCGTCCGAGTAGGCAGCGGCGGGACGACGTGCGCGGTCGGCGGACGCGAAACCAGTCCATGACGATGGCGCGACGAACGGCTCCCTTGGCCTTGGTGCTCGCGATCGGCGGTGCCGGGTGCGCGACGCAGGCCGACGTGCAGGAGCTGCAGCGCGAGCAGAAGCGCTTGCGCACCCAGATGGCGGACACGCGTGCCGGGGTCGACTCCATGCAGCGCGACGTCGCGAAGGTGCGGGGCGGTGTCGACGAGGTACGCTACTCGTCCCGGGGTGCCGGCAGCGTTACCGCCCGCCTCGACGACCTCGAAACGCGGGTCGCGACGCTCGAGGGTCATCGGCCGGCGCCGGCGACCACGGCACTCGACAACACTTCGCTCGTCGAGGGGGCGACGCCCGTGCCGGTGCCGACGACGACCCCGGCGCCGCCGCGTCCGGAGATCGCGGCCTCCGATCTTTCCAAGGAGGAAGCGCGCGAGCTCCCCGAAGACTATCGCCGCGGCATCACGCTCGTCCGGCAGGGGTCGTACGACAAGGCGATCCAATCGCTCCGCGACTTCCTGCGGACCAACCGCGAGTCGCCGCTGGTACCGAATGCGCAGTACTGGATCGGCGAGTCGTATTACATGCTCGCCGACTACTATCAGGCGATCCTCAACTTCAATCAGGTGCGCCAGCAACATCCGAAGAGCGACCGGGCACCGGCGGCGGTGCTGAAGATCGGCCTCGCGTTCCAGCAGATGGGCAACAAGAGCGAGGCGAAGCTCGCCTTTCAGAAAGTGCTGAACGACTACCCGTCCTCGCCGGAGGCGGTTCAGGCCCGGGAGAAGCTCCAGGCGCTCTGAGTGGAAGTCTTCCGCCACATCGCCACGAGCTCGCGGCGATTCATCGCGCCGGTGCTGACCCTGGGGAATTTCGACGGCGTGCATCGCGGGCATCAGGCGATCCTCGGCCGCGTGGTCGACGCGGCGCGAGCCGCCGGCGGTGATGCGATCGCATTGACGTTTCATCCCCACCCGGTCGCGGTCCTGCGGCCGGATCGCGCGCCGCAGCTGATCACGTCGCTCCGCGATCGCATCGCGCTCATGGCCGAGACCGGTCTCGACGCGCTCGTGGTGCAGCACTTTACGCCCGCGTTCGCCAGCCTCACGGCGGAGGAGTTCGTGGAGCGGTTCGTCGTGGATCGACTCGGCGCGAAGCGCGTCGTCGTCGGCCACAGCGTGAGCTTTGGAAACGAACGGCGCGGCGACGCGGCGTTGCTGACGACGCTCGGCGCGCGCTTCGGCTTCGCCACCGAGGTCGTCGGGCCGATCCACGTCGATGCTCACGACGTCTCGAGCTCGGCGGTCCGCCGCGCGATCGCTCGGGACCGGGATCGCGGCGCGGATGGCGAGCCGCCTCCCGGGCGGCGAAACCGGGGGGCGCCTGGCGCTCGATCTGGTCGGCCTTCTCGTCCCGATCCTGCTGGTGCTGGTCGCCCTGCTCGTCATCTACCGCGCCGTGCCGAACCGCCGCGTGACCTTTCGTCAGGTCTGGCCGGGAGCGCTCATCGCCACGCTGCTCTTCACGCTGCTGCGCATCGGCTTCACCTGGTACGCCACCGATGTGGCTCGTTACGAGAGCTTCTTCGGGCCGATCTCGACTGTGATCACCCTCCTGGTCTTCCTCTATTTCGCCAGCATGGTGGTCCTGCTCGGAGCAGAGATTGCCCGGGCCAACGTGCTCGAGGATGACGACGCTCCGCCTCCTTCCTGAACCGTTGAGTGGTGCGGTGTAGTACCTTTCGGTCACGTCACGCGCTCGGAACGGCCGGGTAGCATCCTTTTTCGGAGCACGTAACGGGGCCTTTGGGCTGATGGATACCGTACCGAACACCGTCGCATGAGGCGACGATCTCATCTGACCATCCTGCTGATTGCCCTGCTGATGGTCGGAGCGAGCATCGTCCCCACCTCTCCCCGCGACTCGGCCCAGGCCGCGGACCCGCTGGCTGATGCCAAGGCGCAGCAGACGGCGCTCGAGAAGAGCTTGAGCGCGCAGCGGGCTGCCCTGGCCGCGCTGAAGACGAAGTCCGCGAAGTTGACCACCGGGCTGGCCGCCGCGAAGGCCGAGCTGGCGGCGGTGACCGCCGAGTACGACCGGGTCCACGGCCTGCTGGAGCAGGTGAGGGACCAGGTTGCCGAGATCACGGCCCGCCTTGAAGACCTGCGGGCGCAGATCACCGCCCTCGACCAGCAGCTCCAGGAGGTGGCATCCCAGATCAAGCTGCAGACCGCGGAGCTGGAGGCTCGCGAGTCGCTGCTCGAGAAGCACATGCGCTCCGCGTACGAGCGTAGCCAGACCTCCCTGCTCGAGTTGATTCTCTCGGCCGATTCCCTCGACGCCGCCACGACCCAGGTCGGCTACCTGCTCACCATCTCGGACCAGGATCAGGTGCTGGCCAGCGAGATCCGCGACCTGCGTGGGAGCCTGCGGTCCAAGCAGTCCACCCTGTACGAAGGAAGGGTGGCGCTGGCCGCAACCCGCGACCAGGCCGACGCTGAAGCCCAAGTGCTTGCCGAGCGTCAGGCCGAGCTGGCCGCCATGGAGGCGGAGCTGGCGAAGCTCAAGGCTGCCGCAGACAACAAGCGTCGCCAGCAGGCGAGTGCCCTCAACGCGGCGCTCGAGGCGCGTGGCAACGTGGCGGCCGAGATCGCAGCCAGCGAGCAGGCCGCCCTCGCC
>JANNPN010000165.1:0-4713 GCA_031400185.1 Polyangiaceae bacterium | reverse complement strand
ATCGGCCCGGGCCGGCTGGCTCACCGCGTCGACGCCGAGACCCGCCACATCGACCAGCTCGGCGCCCGGGTCGCCCGGTCGGCGCCCCCCGCGTCGTGGGTTCCGCACACGCCCGCCGTAGAGGCCATGCGGGCCGTCTCGTGGGGCTTTTTCTTTTCTCGCCTCCCAGCGGGGGGCTCTGCATCCCCGTGACGGGATGAGCAACGACAGCGAACGTCTCGCTGGCAACCCGCGAGCATACTATGAGCGAGGCATGCCCGACCCGCTGATCACGCTGCGTGACGTGTCGCGCGTCTATCGGCGCGGGGCCGACGACGTGCACGCGCTCGAGCACGTCTCGCTCACGATCGAGGGCGGGCTCTTCGTGGCGCTCATGGGACCGTCGGGGTCGGGGAAGTCGACGCTCTTGAACCTGCTGTCGGGCATCGACCGGCCGAGCGGCGGCGACGTGATCGTCGCCGGGAAGCGCCTGAACGATCTCTCCGAAGACGAGCTCGCGCGCTGGCGCTCGCGCCACGTCGGCTTGATCTTCCAGTTCTACAACCTGATCCCGGTGCTCTCGGCGCTCGAGAACGTCGAGCTGCCGCTGCTCCTCACGTCGCTCGACCGCCGCGAGCGCCTGCGGCGCGCGCGGACCGCGCTCGACGTCGTCGGGCTCGCGCCGCGAGCGCGCCACGTGCCGACCGAGCTCTCGGGCGGCGAGCAGCAGCGGGTGGCGATCGCGCGCGCGATCGTGACCGATCCCGACCTCATCATCGCCGACGAGCCGACTGGCGACCTCGACGCGCGGAACGCCGACGCGATTCTCCGCATGCTGCTCGAGCTTTCCCACGAGCTCCAGAAGACGGTCGTCATGGTGACGCACGATCCGCGCGCGAGCGAGTGGGTCGACCTCGTCTTCCACCTCGAGAAGGGCGTGCTCAAAGAGACGTTCGCGGGGCAGGCGGGCCGGGGGCACCTGGCCGAGCCGGCGCCGGCGGGGGGGGCCGCGTGAAGTACGTCCCCCTCGTCTTCCGGAACCTCCTCCGCAACAAGCTCCGCACCGCGCTCACCGGCAGCGCCATCGGGCTCGCCATGCTGCTCGTCTGTTTCTTCATGATCATGCCGGGCGGCATCGACCGTTTCCTCTCCGACATCTCGAGCAACGTGCGCGTCTCCGTGCACAACAAGGGCGGCGTCGTCTACGACCTGCCGTACGCCTACGTGCAGCGCGTGCGGAACATCCCCGGCGTGGCGGCGGTCAACGGCGAGGTCTGGTTCGGCGGGACGTACGAGGAGGAGGAGGTCGTCACGTTCCCGAGCTTCGCGCTCGACCCCGACACGATCGCGGACGTCTGGCCCGACTACAAGATCGACCCGATCGCGCTCGAGAAGTTCCGCCGCCAACGCGACGCCGCGATCGTCGGGCGCGAGACCATGAAGAAATACAAGTGGCGGATCGGGCAACAGGTGAGCCTGGTGAGCACCGTGTGGCCCGTCACGCTGAGCTTCCGCATCGTCGGCGAGATCCCGAACGACCGCGCGCCACACTTCTGGATGCAGCGGGAGTACCTCGAGCAGGCGATGCAGGCCCAGGGCGGCGACCTGGACACCGTCGGCACGATCTGGGTGCGGGTCGCCGATCCGACGCTCGTCCCGAGCGTCATGGCGAAGGCCGTCGCGATGTTCCGGAACAGCCCGGCGGAGGTCAACGCCGAGACCGAGAAGTCCTTCTTCTCGAGCTTCTTCGGGTCGCTCCAGTCGTTCGTGCAGATCATCCTCGTCGTGACGGCGCTCGTGGCGCTCTGCGTGCTCTGCATCGCCGCCAACACCGCGAGCATGGCGGTGCGCGAGCGCAGCCGGGAGATCGCGGTGCTGAAGGCGATCGGGTTCAGCCGCGGCGTCATCTTCGGCACCCTCGTCGCAGAGTCGACGGTGCTTGCAACGATCGCGGGCGGCACGGGCGCGCTCCTCACGTATGGGTTCAGCACGCTCATCCGGAAGCTCACGAGCGGCGCCAACAACGAGCTGAGCGCGCTCACCGGCTTCCTCGTCACTCCCCAGGTCGTTGCACAGGGGATCGCGCTCTCGGTGCTGGTCGGCCTGATCGCCGGCATCGCGCCCGCCTGGGGCGCCGCCCGCCGTCCGGTCGCCGAGACGCTGCGCGAGGTCTTCTGAGCGATGAGCCTCCCGATCTCCTACAGCGTGCGGAACGTGCGTGCGCGCCTTCGCCGCACGTCGCTCACGATCGCCGTGATCGCGCTCGCGGTGATCGCGTCGGCGGTGTTCCTGGCGCTCTTGTCGAGCCTGCAGCAGACCCTCGTGTCGACCGGCTCGCCCGACAATCTCGTCGTGCTCCGGAAGGGCTCGGACAACGACGGCTCGAGCATGCTGACCCTCGAGGCGTACCAGGCGATCCGCTACTTCGACGGCATCGCGCGCGACGCCGAGGGCGACCCGATCGTGTCGCCGGAGATGGTCGTGCAGCCGACCGTGTGGACGACGGCGGGCATGCGCGAGAACGTGCTCGCGCGCGGCGTCGAGCCGATGGCGTTCCGCGTGCACGACCAGGTCCGTGTCGTCGAAGGCCGGATGTTCCGGCCGAGCAGCGGCGAGGTCGTGATCGGCCGCGGCACCGTCGGGCGCTATCAGGGCGCGCAGCTCGGCGCGGAGATGCCCTTCGGACGGCGGCGCTGGCGCGTCGTCGGGATCATGGAGGCGGGCGGATCGTCGTTCGAGAGCGAGGTCTGGCTCGACGCCCGCGAGCTCGCGAACGACGCGAACCGTCCGTTTCCGTACTCCGGCGTGCGGCTCCGGGTCGCTCGGGGCACCGACCCCGGCGCCCTCATCCGCCGCATCGAGGACGACCCGCGCTACGCGCTCGAGGCGAAGTCGGAGCTCGACTACTACGCCGAGCAGGCGAAGAGCTCCCGCTCGCTCTACTTCCTGCTGCTCGTGCTCGCCGTCCCGGTCGGGGTCGCGGCCGGGCTCGGCGCCGCGAACACGATGTTCGCGGCGGTGCAGGCGCGGACGGTCGAGATCGGGACGCTCCGCGCGCTCGGCTTCTCGCGCGCGACGATCCTGCGCGCGTTCCTGCTCGAGTCGCTCGGGGTCGCGATGGTCGGGTTCGTCGTCGGCGCGATCGGGACGCTCGCGCTCGCGGCGGTGATCGGCGCGGTGCTGGGCGGGATCGGGTTCGCGGCGCAGACCTTCACCACGAACGTGGTGAGCCTGCGCGTCGGGCCCGGCGACCTCGCGGCGGCGTTCGTCTTCGCAGCGGCGATCGGCATCGTCGGCGGGCTCCTGCCCGCATGGCACGCGGCGCGCCTCCGCCCGGTCGAAGCGCTCCGCAAGGGATGAGGGCGCGCCGCATGAGGGGAGACACGACGTGACGAAGGCCGCGGATCTGCGCTCGCTCCGCATCGAACGCATCGACGACGAGCTCGAGGCGCCGCGCCGCCATCCCTGGCGCTGGGTCGCGCTCGGGCTCGCGGTGCTCCTCGCCATCGCGCTCGGGCTGCGCGTGGCGGCGCCCCGCGTCCCCGAGGTGCAGGTCGCACCGGCGGTCGTGCACGCCGGCGCCGCGCCCGTCCGCGGCGCGGTGCTGGCCGGCACCGGCTACGTCGTGACGGGCGAGAAGTACATCGCGATCGGCGTTCGCGTTGCCGGGCGCATCGAGCAGTACTTCGCCGACGAAGGGCAGTCGGTGCGCGCCGGCGACCCGCTGGTCGCGATCGACGACCGCGACTACCGCGCGCGCCAACCTGACGATGCACACGAGCGAGCTCCGGCGTGCGGAGCGCCTCCACAAGGGCGGGATCATCGCGGCGCAGGAGCTCGAGCAGAAGCAGAACCAAGAGGCCGTCGACCGCGCCCGCATCGCGGAGCTCGAGGCCGAGGTGGTGCTCGCGAAGGTCGAGCTCGACTACACGATCCTGCGCGCGCCGCGCGACGGGGTCATCCTCGCCAAGCTGAAGGAGGTCGGCGAGATCGCGGTGCCCGGCGGCTTCGCGGGCTCGGGCGACCTGATCCGCATGGCGAACCTCGACGACATGCGCGCGGAGGTCGACGTCAACGAGTCGGACCTGACCCGTGTGACGCTCGGGCAGCTGGCGGAGGTCATCCCCGACGCCTACCACGACGCGACGTACGCGGCGACCGTCGTGAAGCTCTACCCGCAGGTGAACCGCCAGAAGGGCACGCTCAAGATCGAGGTGAAAGTGACCAACGCGGACGCGCGCCTGTTGCCCGACATGAGCGTCCGGGTGAACTTCCTCGCGGAGGCGGCGCCGACCGCGCCGGGCGTGCCGGTCGTGCTGGCGCCGCAGGGCGCGGTCCGCCGTGACGAGCAGCAGCGCTACGCGTGGGTGGTCGACGGCGAGCGCGTGCGGCGGACGGCGCTCGTGCTCGGCACGGAGCTCGGCGACCAGATCCAGGTCACGTCCGGCCTCGCCGGCACCGAGACGCTCGTCGTCGGCGACGCGACGGGCCTGACGGACGGAGCTGCCGTGCGTGTTGCTACGGAGCAACGCTGAGCGTCGTCTCGCCCCAGACTTGCCAAGCGAAAACCGATCCCGTAGCGTCCCGGCGCATGCGTGGGTCGAAGGGGACGCGCGAGGTCCTGCACGCGCACATCCGCACGTTGATGAACGCGCAGGTCGTCATGGTGAGTCCTGACACCCCGCTGCTCGACGTCGCGCGCGAGATCGCCGCGCACGGGATCGGCGCCCTCCC
>JANNPN010000111.1:0-45888 GCA_031400185.1 Polyangiaceae bacterium | reverse complement strand
GACGACCCCTCCACCGTCCGCCCTCACCGGCTGCGATCGAAAAAAGAAATCCCGAGGTGCCGATGCGCGCGCAGCGAGTCTTTCGAGCAGCGGCGGTCAGGGCGCGCGGCGGAGGGGTCGACCGCGGGTCCGATCTCGGTCAGGAGCGCGCATCGCAAGTCGTCCATGTCGCTTCGGTCGTCGAGGGAGAGCCATGCGCGTCCACGACACGCCGATCGGTCGATGTGCGCCGGTCGCACGCGACGCGCAGATCTCAGCCGCTCCGGCTCCGTAGGACCCGCGGGCGACCCCTCCGCCGCGCGCGTTTCCCGACGGCCGCCGTCGCAGAACGAAGGAGCGGAGCCGACATCGGCACCGGCCAGGAGATCGGCTAGGCCGCGCGAACGTCGGGGGTAACGTCGCGCCGTTCGACCGGCATCGTGAGCGGCAAGCGGACCACGAACGCCGCGCCGCGCCCGGCATCGACGTCCACCGCGATCGACCCGCCGTGATCCGCGACGATCTGGCGCGTGACGGGGAGCCCGAGCCCGGTTCCGTGCTCCTTGGTCGTGAAGAACGGGTGGAAGATGCGCTCGCGCACGTCCGCGGGGATACCGGGACCTTCATCCCGGATCACGAGCTCGACGACGGTCCGGCCGGTCGCATCGGCGAGCGTCCGCGTCGTCACCTGCACCGCGCTTCCCGGCGGGCTCGCCTGGATCGCGTTCAGCACGAGGTTCACGAGCGCCTGCTTCAACCGCGACGCGTCGGCGGCGCCGGTCGGCAGCGGATCGCCGCTGCGCTCGAGGGCGACGTCCTTCTTCCGCGCCGACACCTGCAGCAACCGCACGACCTGCTCGACGACGACGTCGAGGTCGGTCGCGGCGAACGTTGCGACGGACGCGCGCGCGCCATGCCGAGCAGCTCGTTCAGGAGCCGGGCCACGCGCTGCAACTCGGTGAGCGCGACGGCATGGAGGTCGATGGTCACCTCGGGGTCATCGAGGCGCTCGGGGAGGATCTGGAGAAACGTCTGCACCGCGACGAGCGGGTTCCGGATCTCGTGCGCAAGCTCGGCGGCGAGCGTACCGACGGTCGAGAGACGGGTCGCCTGCTGCAGCATGCGTCGGCACTCGTCGAGCTGCGCCGCCGCGCGGGCCTGCTCTCCGACCAGCAGGAGGTGGTCCGCGAGTGCCTCGATCTTGGCGACGTCGGCCGCGCCGTACGGACCGCCGGCGCGCCGCGGGCCGACGACGAGGAGCCCGATCGGCCGCCCGCGGAGCGCGAGCGCCACCGCGAGATCGCCCCCGGTCGCTGCGAGGACGTTTCCGGCGTCCGGCGTCACGGGCATCGCCGACGGGACGTTGCGCTGCCAGGTTCGACCCTCTGCAATCCAGAGGTCGAGCACGCTCGCGTCGGCGCCGGCGAGGCACGCGACCCGCGAGCGGTACGTGCCGTCGTCGTCGCGCTGCCACCACTCGGCCTGCAACGCTCCAAGCCCGCTCTCGAGATGGTGGGCGAGCGCCGACGCGAGCGCGCGCGGCTCGTCGGCCCGAGAAAGCGCGCGGAGCGCTCCCGCCAGCCAGTCGGTATGATCGGCCCCGACACGCGGGCTCCGCCGGCCGCAACAAAAGGCAACGACGCCCGCGAGGAGAGCGATGAGGAGCGACATGAGCATGCGGCTGAATCGCCCGCCGCAAGCGCGAGCTATCGGGCGTGCTGGAGCAAGCGCCCGGCCAGGATCGGACGAGCTTCCAGAGGCGTAGGCCATCGGCGTGAAGTGTACGGACTCACAGCCGCACGCGTCGGGTGACGCAATGCGCGCCGGGCTGCGAGGCGGTGCACTGTGCCGCCGGTGGCGCACCGCGAGTCAGGGTGGCACAGCGGTGAGCGCTCGCGGCACAGACCATGCGCCGCATTCCTCGCGCCAGAGCGCATGCCAATGCAATACTCGCGGGCGCCATGGGGCTCTGGACCTCCCTCGATCGCCTGCTCGCGCGCTGGCTCCGCGCCGCAGGCGCCGCCAATCTCGCGCCGCTACCGCGTCTCGATCTGCACGGCCTCGGCGTGAAGGACGCGATCGCCGCGACCGAACACTTCCTCCGCGACGCCCAGCGCGAGGGCATCGCGCGCGTCCGGATCGTCTACGGCAAGGGCCGTCACAGCCCCGGAGGCCGCGGCGTGCTCCGCGAAGTAGTCCCCCGCTGGCTCGCCGGCGATGGCCGCCCGTTCGTCGTCAGCGCCGAGCCCGAGCCTGACGCCCGCGGCGAAGACGCCGCTATCGTGGTGGAGCTGAGAGTCGCGCCCCGCGACGACGGCTAGAAATCCGCGCCGACTCCACCGTCGAGGTCCCCGTCGATGCCCCCGCCCCCGCCTTCCTCGTCGCCGTCGAGCTGAATGTGGACCTTCGCGCCGCGCTTCCCCCGACCCTGCGGCCGTTGCGCACGGCGGGCCTTCCGCTCGGCGCGCTCAGCCTTTTCCTGGATCATCTCCTCGGTCTCGGACGACCTCGGATCGGCTTCGGCCTTGTCCGGCCCGAGCTCCGTCCCGAACGCCGGCGGCAGCGTTTTCGCACCCGCGCCGGTCGGCGGCGCCAGGACCGGCAGCGCGGCCACGGCGGCGGCGAACACATACTTCAATGAGTTTCGCATTGCGTCTCCCTCGCCCCCAAAGTCCTATGGCCCGGCCGCTACGCAGGCAACCACGGTTTTCGGCCTCAAGTCGGACCCCGATCGGGCCGAAGAACCTCGCGGAGACCCGTCTCATGTCCCTGATCGCCGCGACCCTGACGCTCTTCGCCGTCCTGCTGATGTTGGTGCAGGCTCCGCGGCCAGCGACGCTCGCCGTCTGGCTCGGCACACTCGCCGCCGCGCTCTACCTGCTCCCCGGCTCCTCGAAGGTCGCTGCTCCGATCGCGGCGATCCTGTCGATGGGGCTCACCGAATCGCTCGCAAATCTCCGTCCGCGATAGCGTTCGTCAGACTCCCTGGCCCTTTCGGCCCTCGCCGCCCGCGAAACGCGAGGCGCCGCGCTTCGCTTCTTCGAGGACGGCGCGGCCGAGGCGCGCCTCGATCGCGAGGCCGTGCTCGAGGGGCAAGCCTGAGCCGGCGAGCGCGGCCGCGCGGTCCGCGAGGAGCGTCGGCCAGGGGAACTTCGCGAGCGTTTCAGCCAGTGCCAGAGCGCGTTCGAGGTGCCGGCCGCGCGCCACAACCTCGTTCACGAGCCCGATGCGGTACGCCTCGTCGACGGGCAGCGGGCGGCCGGTCATCATGATCTCGAGCGCGCGCCCGAGCCCGACGATCCGCGGCAAGCGTTGCGTGCCGCCGTCGATCAGCGGCACGCCGAAGCGCCGCTCGAAGCAGCCGAACGTCGCGCCCTCTGCCGCAATGCGGATGTCGCACCAGCACGCGAGCTCGATGCCGCCCGCGACGCACCATCCCGACACCGCGGCGATCGTCGGCTTAGTCGGCGTGAGGCGGGTGAAGCCGAGCGGGCCTTCGTGCCGATCGCGGACGGTGTCGATCGCCTTCAGATCCGCCCCGGCGCAGAACGCCTCCTCGCCGGCGCCGGTCAGGACCAGCACCTTGGCGTCGGCATCGGCCTCGAAGCGGCGGTAGCTGTCGAGGAGCGCCGCCGCGACGGCGCCGTTCACGGCGTTCCGCGCCTCGGGGCGGTTGATGGTGAGCACCGCCGCGGCGCCGCGCCGCTCGTACAGGACCGGATCGCCCGTCGCACTCATGACTTCGGCTTCCGGTGGTTCAGCCTGAGCTTCGGCAGCACCTGCTTCGCGAACGCCTTGATGAACTCGGTCTGGTTGCGACCGACGTTGTGCACGTGGATCTCGTCGAACCCGAGGTCGATGAACTGCTGGATCTGCTCGCGGTGCTGCTCCCAGTCGGGCGAGATGATCATGCGGTTTTTGTAGCTCTCGATACGGACGAGCTTCGCCATCTCAGCGAAGTCGAACGGCGTCCGGACGTCGCCCTTGGGAAACGGCATGCCGCCGTTCGGCCACTCCTCGAGCGCGTTCTTCTCGGCATCTTCCTGCGTCTTGGCCCACGACATGTGGAGCTGGAGCAACTTCGGCATCTTCGCCGGATCCCTGCCCTTCGAGACCGCCCCCGCCTCGAACTCGCCGAGGATCATCTTCAGCTTGTCGATACCCGCGCCAGGCGTGATCAAGCCGTCACAGTTGGCCCCGGTCCATTTCGCCGCATACGGCGCCGCGGTCGCGACGTAGATCGGCACCGGATACCGCTTGTCGGGAACCGTCCAGAGCTTCACCCGCTCCATCTTGAAGTAGGTGCCTTTGTCATGCTTCGCGATCTCGCCGGTGAGGAGGTCGCGGATGATGCCGATCGCCTCCTGCATCATCTTGAGGCGTACGTGCGCTTCGGGCCACGGCGCCCCCATCACGTGCTCGTTCAGCGCCTCGCCGGTGCCGATGCCGAGCCAGAACCGGCCCGGGGTCATCGCGCCCTGCGTCGCCGCCGCCTGCGCGACGACCGCCGGGTGATACCGAAACGACGCGCACGTCACGCCGGGGCCGAACGTCATGGTCTTGGTCGTGGCGCCAAGCGCCGCCATCCACGCCCACACGAACGCGTTGTGCCCCTGCTTCGGCACCCACGGCTGGAAGTGATCGGCCGCCATGACGCCTTGGAAGCCGACGCGCTCCGCGAGCCGCGAGTACTCGAGCAGCTCGGTCGGATGAAACTGCTCCAGTGCCGCCGCGTATCCAACAATCGCCATCGCGTGTCGCTCCTCTGGGGTCGTGGGTTGGCGTGGAGGTATGCCACGCGTGCGGGTGCGAGCGAAGCCGTGTCGCGCGTTCTCCGCAGCTCGCTGCCGTGAGGCGCGCGGGGTGTGGGGGCTCGTGCCGGCACGGGGATCCTGGCGGGCGAGAGGCTCGAGGTCAGTAGACGCAGGGACACCCGATCCCGACGCGCCCGCACGAGCCCCCACACCCCGCACGCCTCACCGCCCCCAAGCCGAAGAGAACGCTGCGCCCCAGCTTCGTCCGCGCGCTCCCGACCGTATCCTCAACCGCCGCCAAAAGACGCGGAGGAGGACACGTCGTTCGGGCGTGGCTCCTTAAAAGTGATTGGGTGGGAAGGTGTGGGGCCGTCGCAGGGTCCGATCTCGGCCGAGAGCGCCGCTGCGGCCTCCAACCAGGGCAGTCAGACCCAGGCGCGGCAAGGCTCGCAGGACCCGGCGGCGGCCCCACGCCTTCCCACCCCCACCACCTTTGATACGGAACCGATCCGGAAAGAGCGTTCTGCTTACTGCCCCTGCTCGATCAATTTGGCGACCGTGAACGAGTCGGGGACCGCGCCGCCCGGCTTGTACTGGGTCGCCGACTCGGGACCCTTGTTGAAGTACCAGCCCTCGTGACCCGGCGGCTTGTCGCCCGGGTGCGGGACGTAGGTCGCGTGCATGAGCTGCATGTCGACCATCGCGAGACCCGCGTAGAAGTCCTTCTCCTCGTCGTACTTCGTAGGCGCGCCGGGGAAGGCCTGCGTCCGGAACTGGTGGTTGTCGATCCACACCTTCCAGAGCTCGTTGTTGCGGTCGTAGATGTCGGAGTACGCGACGACGAGCGCTTCCTTGTCGATGAAGATGACGCGCTTGCCGTACGCGTACTGCGGGAGCTTCGAGACGCCTTCGACGACGTACATGCGGCGCTTCTCCCACGCGTCGCACATCAGGTAATCGGCCTCGCCCGGGCAGCGCTTCTGCGGAAAATTCTCGCCGTGGAGGATGCCGAGCATGTCCTTCTCGCCGAGGAACTTCCATTCGGACCACGCGATGTGGCCGTTGTAGCCCCAGTACGAGTCGGGATCGGTGTCCTGGCCGAAGAGCGCGTCGGAGCGCTGCGCGGTGGACAAGCGGCGGACGCGGCGGAGCGACGGCACGTAGAGCCAGGTGTCGTCCTGCTTCGACGCGTCGATGTAGCGGTACTCGAGCGCGCCGATGCCCTTCAGGTCGAACGGCGCGATCAGCGGACCCAGCACCTCTTTGAAGCGGATGCCCTCGGGGTTCGGAAGCTCCGGCTTCGGATCCACGTAGAGGCGGCTGTTGTAGTACATGCGCCGCGACTCGCCGATCCAGTAGTAGCGTTCGACCTCCATCGGTTTGCCGTTGCCGACCGCGCCGGTCTCGGCCGGGAAGTCGAACTCCACGAAGTCGTCCGTGCCTGGATACGGGCGGTACTCGTAGTTCCACATGACCTTGAGGGCGATCTTCGGATCCGCGGGATCGATCGTCGGGAACGGCGCGCCGGCGACGTGCCCCGAAAGCGAGAGCCCGTTCTCGGCGAGCTTCACCTGGCTCGCATACTTCTCGGTCGCCTCGCTGTAGGCCTTCGGCCAGCCGATCGGCTTGGGCGCGATGATCTTCATCGTCATGCCCTGGGTCACGCACCACTCGATGGCGGGCGAGATGAGATCCTTCGCCTTGCTGACGTTCGACTTGTCGATGACGTCGCCGGGCGCGACATCGGCAAAGACCGCACCGTTCGTGAGACCGACCACCGCCGCCACCACCACGCCCACGCGAAATACATCGACCATGGGACCCTCCCTCGGTGCTTCCTCGCCCGCAGAACCGGGTGCGCTGGCGGCTCTTCTAGGGAGGGCCCCTCCAGGAGTCAACGAAAATCGCGCCGTCAGCGGCGCCTGAGAAGCACCAAAACGCCGTGCCTCGTGCGGACGTCGGCCCCGGTGTCGGCGGCGACCCGCTCCGCCTCGTGGTCGCGCGCGACGATGCTCGCGCCGGGCTCGGCCTCGTCCGCGCAGGTCGACCGGCACGTGCGGAGCAGCGCCGGCCCGTAGAAGCCGACGATCTTGCCGAGCTGCGGCTCGCCGTACTGCACCTCGCGCGTGAGCCAAACGGGCGCATCGCTCGGGAGCTCGTGCGCGACGGCGAGCCCGGCGGCGCTGTGCTCACGCTGCGCGCGCGAGACGTGCTCGCCGATCAGGACGACCGTGACGGCCGCGATCGACGCCGCGGCGAGCAGCACGACCGGAAGCCCCGGCACGCGGCGGCAGAGGTGCGCCAGCGCGACGCCGGATGCCGCGGCGAGCGCCGGGTAGAGCTGGAAGAGGTAGCGGCTCTTCTTTCCGGCGGCGACCGAGATCACGACCAGCACGATCGTCCCATAGACGAGCCAGAGACGCGCGCCGGGCGATGTCCGCCACTCGCGGAACAACAGGCCGATCCCGACGAGCGCCGCCGGGAGCCACGGCCAGTAGGTGCGCAGCAGCTTCCAGAGATACCAGAGCGAGCCGCGCCCGAGGTTGCCCTCCTCGAAGAGCACCTGGCCGATCTGCCCGCCGAAGTAGGCCCGACCGAAGCCGCTGCCTTCGTCGAGCCGCGCGAGGAGCCACGGGCCGACGGTCGCGATGGCCAGCACGACGCCGACCGCGCTCCACAGCGAGAGCACCCGCCGCGCAAGGACGCCCGCGTGCACCCAGAGCACGAGCGCGACCGCGACCGGGAAGAGCCCCTGCGGCCCTTTCGCGAACCAGCCGCCGATCGCGGTGATCGCGAGCCACAGCACCGCGCTCGGCGTGTGCACCGACGCGGACGCGGCGAGCAGGCCGAGCAGCACCCACGCCGTGACGAGCGTCTCGAGGTGCACGCCGCGGCTCCAATGCGCCACCTCGGGGGTCGTGACGTAGACGAGGGCGGCAAGGAATGCGGTTTCCCATCCCCCGAGCGTCCGGCGCACGAGCCAGTAGACGAGCAGCACGCACGGCACGCCGAGCAGCCCGGGAAGCAGGACCGCCGTGAAGGTGCTGCGGCCGAACGTCGCGAAGACGAGCGCGTTCAACCAGAAGTGGAGCGGCGGCTTGTTGACGTACGGCACGCCGTTGAACGTGAGGTGCGTCCATTCGCCGGTCTCGAGGACCGTGCGGGCGATCGTCGCGTACATCGCCGGGTCGCCGTCGAGCGGCACGCGCGCCACCCCGCCGAGCCCGAGCGCCGCGGCGATCACGGCGAGCGCGGTCAGGTGCACCCCGGGGCGTGCGAGGAGCCTCGTCGCCGCCGCGAGGCGCGCGTTCATCGCTCTGTCTTCCCGACCCATGCGTGGCGATCCGGCGCGCGCTTCTATCACAACGCGCGCGACGCGCGCTCCGGCAGAACGCGTGCGGGACAGGCGCTGTGCTCACGACGCGCCGGGCGCGGGCTCTGCTCGCGCGTTGCGCGCGACTCGTCTGGCAAGCCCCAGGTCGACCTGTTAGATACCCCGCGATGGAATTCCGGGAGCTCGCCCGCATCAACGGCGGCTACGCCGAAGCGCGTATCCTGCAGGCCGCCGTGACGCTCGGGCTCTTCGACCAGCTCGACGGCGCCGGTCGCGCCGCCGCGCAGATCGCCGTCGCCGCCGGCGCCGACGCGCGCGCGACCGAGCTGTTGCTGAACGCGCTGGTCGCGATGCGCCTGGTGCGAAAGGACGACGGCCTCTTCAAGGAAACCGAGGTCTCGCGCACGTACCTGACGTCGACGTCACCGACCTCGTACGGCGACTTCGTCCGCTTCGACGCCTCGCTGTGGGCGCTGTGGGGCACCCTCGCGGAGACCGTCCGGACCGGCAAGCCGGCGCGCGACCCCGACATGTTCCAGTCGAGCCCCGAGGACACCGCACGCTTCATCGACGCCATGGCGAGCCTCGTCGAGGCGCGCGGCGACGCGCGTGTGCTCGCCGACACGCTCGACCTCGGCGGGGCGCAGCGCCTCCTCGACGTCGGCGCCGGCCCCGGCACGTACGCGATCGCGCTCTGCCGGCGCTACCCGGAGCTCCGCGCGACGATCTTCGATCTGCCGGGGACGCTCGCGGTCACCCGCAAGTACGTCGACGCGAGCGGCGTCGCCGATCGCATCGAGCTCGTCGCCGGCGACTACCTCCGCGACCCGCTCCCCACTGGCCACGACCTCGTCTTCCTCTCCAACATCATCCACGGCGAGGACGAGGACACGAACCGCGCCCTCGTGCGGAAGATCCACGGCGCGCTCGCTGCCGGAGGCCGGCTCATGATCAAGGACCACGTCACCGACGAGTCGGGCACGAGCCCGGCACCG
This sequence comes from Polyangiaceae bacterium, assembly GCA_031400185.1. GTDB lineage: Bacteria > Desulfobacterota > Binatia > UTPRO1 > UTPRO1 > UTPRO1. The sequence continues at coordinate 36,826 of JANNPN010000111.1, read as the reverse complement.
GCCGCGATCTTCTCGATCGCCATGCTGCTCTTCACGCGAGGGCGCGACTACGCGTTCGCCGAGATCCGCGACTGGCTGGTCGCGGCGGGCTTCGCGCGCGTCGAAGCCGACGTGCTGCCGCCCGGGTTGATCTCGACGCTCGTCGTCGCCTTCAAATGACCGCCGCCGAACGCAAGGAGGGCGCGCCGCGCTTCTGCTCGGCGTGCGGCGAGCGTCTGGGAGCGAACGCGCGCTTCTGCGCCGGCTGCGGACAGGCCGCCGACACGGCCCCCGCGCCAGCGCGGAGCCTCCGCGATCAGCTGCCGGGGCTCGTCGTGCTGACGTTCTTCCTCGTCGCCGGGCTCGTCATATGGGTGACCGTCCTGCAGCCGGGCGCGCCGACGTCGAGCGCACCCGGGCGTGGCCGGCAGGCCGCGAGCACCGGCGGCGCCGCCAGCACCGGCACCGCGAGCGGCGAGATGCCCGGCGACCATCCGCCGGTCGGTCTTCCCGACGAGGCGAAGAAATTCGTCACGCAAATGGCCGAGAAGGCGAAGGCCGACCCGAAGAACGTCGAGGCGTGGAAAGGCCTCGCGCAGGTGCAGGCGCGTGCGGGCGAGATGGACCCGAGCTACGGAGAGCAGGCGCTCGAGTCGTGGCGGCAGGTGCTCGCGCTCGCACCCGACGACAGTGACGCGGTTCGCGGCATCGGCAACGTCTACTACGATCAGCAGAAGTTCGACCTCGCGTCGCAGCAGTACGAGAACTACCTGAAGACCCACGCGGACGACGCGAGCGTTCGCACCGACCTCGCGACCGCGTACCTCTACCAACGACAGATCGACAAGGCGATCGCGACCTACCAGGAAGCGATCACCGCGCGCCCGAACTTCCTGCAGGCGCACTTCAACCTCGGCCTCGCGTGGGAGGCGAAGGGCGAACGCGAGAAGGCGCTCGCATCGCTCGACAAGGCGCATGCGCTCGCGACCGACGACGACACGCGGACCCGCATCGAGCGCGTGAAGACGCAGCTCGCGGCGACGCCGCCGGGCGCGGCCGCCGCGGGAATCACGAACGCGAGGAACGCGCCAGGCGCGGGCGGCGGAATGCCGGGGGCACCGCCCGCGGGAGGCCCATCGCAAGCTCCGGGGCGGGGCGAGGCGCCGCAAGGCGCGCCTCATGGCCCGGCGATGGCCGGACCGCCGCCGACCGGCGCCGACTTTCCGAGCCAGGTCGAGGCCCAGCTCCGTGCCCACCAGATCCTGGGGCCGAAGATCCAGGGCGTCGAGTGGCCGACGCCCGACAAGGCCCGCGTGCTCGTCGCCGACTTCCCGATGCAGAGCATGCCGGACTTCGCGAAGAACCTCTTCCGAACGCGCCTCGAGACCATCATCAACGACGCGAAGCAGAAGTTCTCCGTGACCGACCCCCGCACGATCGAGATCGCCGACGCCGCGAGCGGCACGACGATGGAGACGGTCACGAAGTAGAGCAAGAAGCGACGCGAGGACCGCGGACTCGTTCGCGGTCCGATGGCCATCAGAGCGGGCCGACATCGAATAGCCGCATGCAAGAAGATTTCTACGCCGAGTACTCGGAGATCGAGGACACCCACTGGTGGTTCCGCGGCAGGCGCGGGATCTTCACGCGCCTGCTGGAGCCTTTGACGAGGAAGCCGCTCGCCATCCTCGACATCGGTTTCGGCACGGGCGCGATGCTCACGTTCCTCGAGCGCTATGGCACCGTGATCGGCATGGACATGGCCGTCGAGGCCATCCGCTTCGCGCGCACGCGCTGTGCCTGTCCGATGCTGCTCGGCAGCATCACCGCGGTGCCGCTCGAAAGCGCGTCGGTCGACCTGGTGACGGCCTTCGACATCATCGAGCACGTCGAGGACGACGCCGCGGCGTTCGCCGAGTTGGCGCGTGTCTGCCGTCCGGGCGGCCACATGCTCGTCACCGTCCCCGCGTTTCAGTTCCTCTGGGGCAACCAGGACATCGTGAGCCACCACCGGCGGCGCTACACGCTCGCCGAGCTCGGCGCGCACGTGCGTGCCGCCGGCTTCACACCGGTGCGCCTCTCCTACTTCAACGCGATTCTGTTTCCGGCGGTCGCGGCGGTGCGCGTCGCGCGCCGGCTCCGGGGCGAGCCGACGGGCGAGGTCAAATCCGACTTCACGATGACGAAGCCCGGCCTCGTGAACGACACGCTGACGCGCGTCTTCGCAGCCGAGGGACGCTGGCTCGCACGGTGGCGTCTGCCGGTCGGCGTTTCGCTCGTCTGCCTCGCCGAGCGCCGAGCCTGACGTGCAGCCCGTGAGCCACGCGAGCGCTCCGGAGCTCTCGGTCGTCGTGCCCGTCTACAACGAGCGCGCCGTGCTGGCCGAGCTCGAGCAGCGGCTCTTCGCGGTGCTCGCGGCGACGTGCCCCGATCACGAGGTGATCTTCGTCGACGACGGCTCCCTCGACGAGTCGCCCGCGATCCTGCTCGCCGCGGCGGAGCGCAACCCGCGCGTCCGCGTCATCCGCTTCAGCCGGAACTTCGGCCACCAGGCCGCCGTGACGGCCGGCATCGAGCACGCGCGCGGCCGCGCCGTGGTCGTCATCGACGCCGACCTGCAGGACCCGCCCGAGGTCATCCCCGAGCTCGTCGCCAAGTGGCGCGAGGGCTTCGAGGTCGTGTCGGCGGTGCGCCACGAGCGTCCCGGCGAAAGCCCCGTCCGCCTCTTCCTGATCAAGACGTTCTACCGCGTCCTGCAACGCATCGCCTCGGTCGACATGACGCCCGACGTCGGCGACTTCCGCCTGCTCGACCGGCGCGTCGCCGAGGCGCTGAACCGCCTGCCCGAACGGAACCGGTACGTGCGCGGCCTGATCCGCTGGCTCGGCTTCCGCCACGCCGAGGTCCGCTACAACCGCGCCGAGCGCTTCGGCGGCGAGACCAAGTATCCCTACACGAAGCTCGTCCGCCTCGCGCTCGACGGCGTGACCGCGTTCTCGAACCTGCCGCTCCAGCTCGTCGCGTATCTCGGCTTTGCCGTCTTCGGGCTCTCCGTGCTGCTCGTGCTCTATGCCATCGTCAGCCGCCTCTTCGGCGGCGCCACCCCTGCAGGCTGGGCGTCGGTCTTCGCCGCGGTCGCGTTTCTGTCGGGCGTGCAACTCGTGGCGCTCGGCATCCTCGGCGCGTACGTGAGCCGCATCTTCGAAGAGGTGAAGGGGCGCCCGCTCTACGTGGTCGCGTCGGACACGGCGCATCCCGTCGTCGAGCCGCGGCCGCGCTAGCTGAGATTGCACTGCGGTCGGGTCGTGGTGGGAGTGGGGCGGGTGCGCGATTCCTCCGTCTGGCGCGCCGTGCAGAGGCCGGTGCAGGGAGGCGTGGGGAGTCGGGTCGCGGGCGTTTGGCGAGCACAGCTTGCCCTGCGACAACTGGAGGTGTCGGGACGGGCGTCTTCCTGGTCTGGATGTCGCAGGTCCGCCCGCTGCAACATCTGGCGGCGCGGCGTGTCGGAGCACGGCGACGCGCGCGCTGCCGTGAGCCCGCACGAATGTCCGAATCGCCGCCTCGAGGGTACTCGTAGGGCTCGCACGCTGACACGCGGTCGACGACGCCAATGCGATGGCACCGCCCCTCGCGACATCGGCAGGCGATAAGCAGCAAGCATCGCGCGCAGTAGGTTTCCTTATCTGGGGCCGATTGGTGTCGATCTTCCAACGAACAAAATTCTCTTTCTTCTGCTGCTGGGACTCGGTACGCATGTGAGCCCTCGTACTTGACGGGGGGAAGGAGCCCGCGTGTACCTAGAAGCCCCTGAGCGCTTTTGCCGACGTCTCTTGGTCGGATTTCTCGTAGCGGCCGCGAGCTCATGTTTCACGGTCGTCTCGACACACGCAGGCTGCAACCTGATCCCGCAGGCACAGCTCGCGTTTCGCGGCGCTTTGGGTTCAGTCGACCGTCCGTTCGCGGCGCCAGGCGACTTCGTGGAGCTCTCCATTCGAACCGCGGTTTGCGACGTGGGCGCGAGCGGATTCAGCTCCGATCCCGCCGACCACGTCGTCACGCTCGTCTACGAGCCGGCCGCCAACGGAACGTCACGCGCGGTCGTTTTGACGACCGAGCCGTGCGCGAATCTCGCAGGCGTGCTCGACGCCTGCGGCGACAAGGTCAAAGGCAGTGTGACTTGCGTGCAAGCAAACCTGCCAGGCGACCCGGTGAGCCTCGACTCGGTCGCACGCGTCGACGGCCAGCACCTCCGCTTTCGCATGCCCAACACCGACGCCGCCTTCGAGCCCGCGAGCGACGCGCGAACACTGTCGGGTCCCGTGACGATCGCGGTAACGGACACCGGCGATCCTTTGCCATGCGACCTCGCAACCACGCCCTGCGCGGGCAAGCAGGGCGTGCTCGCCTGCATCGACGATCTCTACGCCGCCGACGGCTCGTGCCAGCCGAATCCCGGGGCTGTCTTCGCGAGCTTCACCGCGCTGCCGGTGCCCAACAGCTATCAGCTGTCTTGCCACTCGCAGACGCCGCCGTGCGATCCGCTCGAGACGGAGATCCGCTTCACGAGCGACAAGAGCGGAAATCTTCTGCTGCCGATGAATTGGCAGGGCATTCTCGTGAACCAGTCCGACGTTCCGGTTCCGCGCTTGCTGCGCGTCACCTTCAAGTCGGATATTCCTTTCTCGGTCGACTCGCAGGCGTCGCTTTCTTCGTGGACTCCCGAAGGCGGCAGCCTGCCGCCGATTTTCGTTCCGCAGACCGATCCCGATGCCTCGTCGGTTCCCGGAGTGGTCACGCTCTTTGGATCGACCGACGCGCCGGCGACCGTGCTGCGCATCGCGGTGCGCCGAGGGCGCTGTGACGGCGGCGCCGCCGCGGACCAGGCCTGCACGTTGGACCACCAGTGTCCGGGCGGTGCGTGCATCCCCGTGTGTGCCGGAGGTGCGAATGACGGCATCGCATGCACCGACTCCTCGGAGTGTCCGGATGCGGAGTGTGGCTTGCTCTACGACCCCCATGATTTCGCGAACGTCGCCAAGGCCGGCGGGCCGATCGTGATCGCGCGCGCCGAGCCCGGTATCTGCCAGCTTCCGCCGCACGAAACCTGCACGAAGAACGCGACCTGTGCGGGCGCGGGCAATGCGTGCGTGAGTTACGCCATGCAGGCACAAGACCCAGTGCAGCTTTCGAGCCTCACCGCCGGGACCGACGACGTATTCGCATTCACCAAGCTCGAGGGCGTAGATCTCGCCGACTACGACGGTGATGGCGATACGCTCGACGAGGTCGCCACGATGCGGGACCGGGCCACGGGCGTCGTGCAGATGCTCGGCGCACCCGACGGCTTCGACGACGGCGGCACGCCGCTTCCCGCCTGCGGAATGGCCGGCACGCCCGAAGGCCGAGCCGTGGTGGAGATCTCCGACTCGCCGTTTCGTTCACCTGCGGTCGCGAGCGAGAACGACCTTCTCGCGTTTCTCGAGAGCGAGGCGAGCGCGAGCTACTGCGATCAGAACGGCGATCAGGATCGCCTCGATCCCATCCTGCGTATCTTCCGCCTGAGCACGTCGGGACCGACCCCCACCGAGATCACGTCCACGTTTTCGCCGGCCCACGTCATGGACGCGGCGCCGCTCGTCAACGACCAGCAGCTCGTCGTTTCGGGCGGAGTCGTGTTCGGGCGCAGGCTCGAGACGGGCCAGGCCGCCAACGTCACGACCCACGTCACCGCCAGCGCGATCGACGGCTTCTCGCGGAATACGATCCTCTCCGCCGACGGACGCTTCGTCTTGTTCCGCAGCAGCGCGAGCAACCTCACGATCCCCGCCGGCAACGGCTCGACGACCCAGTCGATCCTCTACGACCGCTGCGTCGATGCGAACGGCACGGTGCCGGCCTGCGTCCCCAGCTTCGAGATGGTGAGCGTGACCGAGGCCGCGCCGGCGGGAGATCCCGGGAACTCGTTCGCCAATCCGTCGTCCGTGACCCCGGACGGGCGCTTTGCCGTGTTCGACACGTCTGCGACCAACATCGACCCGTCTTTGCAGAACGGGAATGCGCTCAACACGTACGTGCGCGATCGCTGCAAATCGAATGGCACCACCGTGCCGGGCTGTACCCCGCACACCGAGAACGTGAGCGTCGACTTCGCCGGCGGACCCAACACCGGTCAGAGCAGCTACGGCGGCAGCATCACGGACGACGGCAGGTTCGTCGCGTTCAACAGCGGCGCCACCGACCTGGTGAATCCGCCGACCACGGGCTTCCAGATATTCGTCCGCGATCGTTGCCGCGAGCACGGCGTCGTCGTCCCGAGCTGCACGCCGCACACGGAGGTCGTCAGCGTCAGCTCGCAGGGCGTGCTCTCCAACGCTTCGTGTTTCTCGAACGACGCCGTCCCCGGCCAGCAGTCGATCTCGGCCGACGGCCGCTACGTCGCATTTGCGTGCGACGGCGACAACCTGGTCGCCAACGATACCAACACCAGCTCCGACATGTTCGTCCACGACCGTCTCACCGGTGAGACGACGCGCGTCAGCGTGACCTCGGCCGGCGGGGAGACCGACAACACCGGCTTCAATGCGCCGACGATCTCGGCCGACGGGCGCATCGTCGCGTTCACGACGGGCTCGGACACCATGGCGCCGAATTCCGATTCCGGCACTTTCGACACCTTCACGCACGACAGGATGACCGGCCGCACCGAGATCGCGACGCTCGGGAACGGCGGCACGATTTCCAACGGCGACACGTTCAACGGCGCCATCTCCGGCGACGGCCGTCTCGTCACCCTCGATCTCGGCAATTCGTTCAGCAACAACATCGGGCCGGAAGGACTCTCGGGTGCACTCGTGCGCGACCGTTTGACGGGGACGACCGAGGTCATCAACCGGCTGAACGACGGGACCCAGATCAACCAGACTCAACCCGTGGTCTCGGCCGATGGCCGCGTGTTCGGCTGGTCGTCCAGCGGGGAGATCTACGTGCGCGCCGCCGACCCGAGCGACACCGCGAGCGACCTCTCCGGTGACGGCGACCGGAACGACGCGGTTCTCCAGGCGGTCGATACCGCCGGCGTTCCCCCCGGGGTCGCCGTGCCGACCCTGCTGTGTCCGGCCACCGAGGTGGTGGTTGCCGCCGGCCGCGCCGCATTCTTGCGGCCCGAATCGGCCGGCGACACGCCGTCTCTGGCCCCGTGTCCGGCCGGCGCGGCGGTCAGCGGCGGCGTCGACCTTGACGGGGACCTCGCCGCGGCCAGTGACGTCGTACACGCATGGCCGGGCTCGGGCTCGGTGCAGAATCTCGGTCTGCCTGCCGTCGCGGTGGCGCTCACAGACACGGCGCTCCTCGGCGGCACGTACGTCGGCGCGATCGACGCCGCCGGCATCGTGCAAACTCATCCGCTCTCGGGCGGAATCTGGACCAGCACCGGAAATCAGGCCGACACGCTTGCTGCTTGCGGTTCGTACTTCGCGTTCCTGACGAGCGAGGCAGCGCAAGCTGACGATCTCAACGACGACGACGACCAGACGGACAGGGTTCTCCAGCTCTACGACCCGTCCGCCGATGTGCTCGTGAACGTCGGGCAGGCGGCGGAGGAGTTCGTCTGCAACGCCCAGACCGTGGCCTTCCGCACGAGCGAAGCGGCACAGAACGAGAATCTCCAGGGTGACGGCGGTGTGCCGACGCCGCCGGCATTCGTCATGCAGGCTTACGACATCTCACGTTCCGAGTGCCTAACGCTCGCGCATCCGGCCGATTGCCTGGTCAACAGCAAACAAGCGGCGCGCACCTGCGCGCTCGAGGCGTGCGACCCGCGGCTGCCGTACCGGGCGATTGGCGCGGCAGTGAAATTCCTCACCTTCGAGTGCGACCAGCGCGGAAGCGTGACCACCAATTGCGCGACCGGCGGCAGCGATCTCACGGCGGACACGCCAACCGACGCCGGCGACCTCGTCATCCAGCAGCTCGACATCACGACCGGCAAGACGAGCGTGCTGGGCATCGTCGCTTCGGTGCCGCCGGCCGATCCGCTGGAGACTCCGGCGAGCGTGTACGTGTCCACTGGACGCTGCACGGAAGCGATGGGCACGGTCTGCGCGACCGATCTCGACTGCGGCAGCGGCGAAGCCTGCAACGGCGGCTCGTGTTTCCGTGAGCACCGCACGTGCACGACGGACGCGGACTGCCCGCCGACCGTGACGTGCGATCTCGGCTCGACCGCGCCCATCGTACCCGCGAGCCCGGACACCGACCGCGACGGCGTTCCGGACCAGGTCGACAACTGTCCGCTCGCTGTCAACGCAAGCCAGGCCGATGCGGACGGCGACGGGGTGGGCGATGCGTGCGACTTTTCGACATGCCTCGACGGCGTACGCGCGTACGACGAGGAGTGCGACAGCGGCGACGAAGCCCAGTGTACGGGCGGCTGCGACGACTGTCGCTGCGTCGCGTGCGCGAACATCGTCGCGGATCAGAAGGCGCGCGTCACGATGAACACGAAGAAGGAAGGCGGCAAGCTGAACGCCAAGTTCCTGCTGCCGCTCGCCTCGCCGTATGACGGTCAGCCGATCCGCATCCGTCTGACGGACGCGGATTCGGCCCCGATTGCGGCGCTGGCGCTCGGAGCGCTTCCAGGCAAGGGTCGCGAGCCGTTCAAGCAGTGGCAGTACAAAGTGAAGGGCACGGGCTTGCAGCTCGTCACCCTGAAGGACAAGGGCGCGGGCAACTATGAGCTCTCGCTGAAGGCGAGCAAGTGGTTCAGCGCGGCGCAGGCGAACCAAGCCGCTGCCGATACCGCGCTCACGGTCACGGTCGGCGGCACCTGCATGAGCCACGAGGTGACGAAGAAGGTCGAGTGAGGCTGTGACCCGGAACCGTTCCGGGTTTTCGGGGTCGGGACGGGTCGAAACGTGACGTTCTGGGGAATTCAACGGTCGCGACCAGCCGAGACATCGCTCACTCAGCGCCGCGCTTCGACGATGTGGCCCCAAAACTCGAGGTGGCGAAACGGGAGCGGGAACCTCCGGAATGCGACAGTCGAGAAACCTGCCTGATGGAAGGCGCTCTCGAGCTCTCCCGCCGTGTAGAGGTTCGCGTCCCACCAGCGGCCGATGAGTGGTCGCATGAGCCAGTTTCGCTTGGTGACAAAAAGCAAGAGGCTGCCGTCTGCGTTCAGCCGCTTACGAAGGCCAGCCAGCGCGTCAACCATCCGCTCGTGGGGAAGGTATTCCATCATGGAGGCGGAAACGATCAGGTCGTAGTTGCTCCATGAACCTGGAAGCGAATCCAATCGGAGAACATCGGCCTGCACGACGGCGATGTCCGCGATCGCCCGCCGTTGCATGGTCTGGCGGAAGCGTTCGATCATTGCCGGCGTGAGATCGAAACCGTGCAACTGCCCCGGGCTCAGATCACGCCTCAGGAGAGCCTCGCGCAGCGCGAGGGTGACGATGCCGGTCCCGCACCCCGCATCGAGAACGCGGAGACCGGAACGTAGGAGGGGCGACCCAACGAGATAGGCGCGCAGTCCCTGCGGATATCCGAGGAGGCGAACAAAGCGCACATAGCTTTGCGCTCTGTCCGTATAGAGCTGGGCCGGGTCGGCTGAGCAGTTCACCGCAGGGCGTATCAGACGACTTCTGGTTTGCGGGCTCGGATGGTCAGGGAGCGGACCGTGTCGGCAACGCGTTCGACGTCGATTCCAGCCGCTCGTGCCTGGTGCAGCATTGATTCCGGAACCATGGTGAGCGCCACGGCCCCGAAGCTCTTGTCGCTCACAACCTCGATATCGGAAAGGCCGGCGGCAGTGATCGTTGCGAGGTACGTACCGCGCAGCGCGGCACCGGCGACGCAACCGGTCAGCGCCGTCACGTCGGCAGCAATCCCCTCTGGAAGCGGCGCGGTGAGCACGACATCGCTGATCACCATGCGCCCACCGGGGCGCAGGACGCGGGCGACCTCCCGGTACACCGCAGATTTGTCGGGGACCAGGTTGATCACGCAGTTCGAGAGCACCACGTCGACACTCGCGTCTTCGACCGGCAACCCCTCGAGGTAACCCTTGCGAAACTCGACGTTCGTGAAGCCAGCCTGCAGCGCGTTGGCGCGCGCCTTGGCAAGCATCTCATCGGTCATGTCGACGCCGATCACGCGTCCGGTGGGCCCGATCTCACGTGCTGCCAGGAAAGCATCGAAGCCGGCGCCCGATCCCAAGTCGAGCACGGTCTCGCCTGCCTCCAGGGCGGCCACGGTGAGCGGCGCGCCGCACCCCACGCCGAGGTTGGCGCCCTCGGGAACCGCTGCGGTGTCGGCCGCCGAGTAGCCGATCCGCTCCGCGATCTCCGCCGGCTGCGGACCGCAGCAACCTGCGGCGGGATTCATGCCACCGTCGCGCGCAACTTCTGCGTAACGCTCTCGTACGAGCTCGCGGACCTCTTCTGGCTGTGCCGTTCGTGGAATAGACATACGACTCCCCTTTCGTTTGTCGTCAGGTCAGGCGTTTCGGCGCGATCCTCGGCGGGCAGCATAGCGGGATGACCGACCGGAACTGTTCGAGCATCTGCTCCATCCGGGTGACGATGTTGGTCCCGTCCAGCTCGAAAAATACTCGCCGCCCAACCTTTTCTCGCCGCACCACACCGGCGCGATGCAGGACAGCGAGATGGCGTGAGACTACGGACTGGTCCTGCGGTACCTGGGCGGCGATCGTCTGCACGTCGGAACGTCCGCCCGCGGTCAGCAGCTTCACGAGCTCGAGGCGCACCGGTTCGCACAAGGCGCGGAACAGTTCCGAGTCGACGATTGCGACCAACTCGCGCGCGGCGCGCTCACGATTGCGTCGAGTCGCAGCGGGGGTGGTAGCAGGAACCTTCACTGCCAGAAGGCATAGTTGCACATGAGTGCATATGTCAACAAGTGGAACGGTTGCTGAACGAGGTTACCGCGTGAAGACCGGCCACGCCGACCGGCTCGCGGGAGCTCGGAATCGCGCTATGAGTCCACGAGTCGCCGCACGGTATCCATCGGCATGAAGAGGGTGAGCGGCTTCGTCGGGGTCGGTTCGAAGCCGAAGCGCGCATAGAAGTCCGCGGCGGTCGAATCCTTCGCGTCCACGAACAGACCGATTCCACCAGCAGCGGCGGCCACTGCCGCGACTTTGTAGATCGCCTCGACGAGGAGAATCTTGCCGAGGCCCTCGCGCTGATGGACTCGGGCGACTGCTAGGCGCCCGAGCCTCATCGCCGGAATCTGCCCAGGGAGCTTCTTCGCCCACTTCGGAGGAACGTCGTCCGCCAACACCTGGCACAGCGAAAGGGTAAAGAATCCGAGCACCTGCTTTGGCGCGCTCACCGTTGCCTCGACGAGGACGAAGGTCCTCGCGACGCCCTTGGAGACGTGCTGTCGGGCCATCTCGCGCAGATAGCGATTGAGCGGGACGACGCCGCAGTCGAACCCCACGCGGTCGTGACTCGAGCCCAGCGGCTCGATCCTAAGCACCGACGCGTTTTCGGTGGAGCTCTTTCGCGGCGCGCAACTTGGCGTTCGGCCTCGGTGGGTGATCGAGCAGCGCAAACACACGTTGCGTCTGCTCGCGGTTCAACCGCAGGAGCGTCTCCCGCTCCAGAACGTCCTTCGCTTGCCGATAGGCTGCCTGCACCACGAACTGGTTGAGCTTCGCGCCCTGGAGGTCTGCGGCGGCCTGAATCGTCTTGCGCACCCCTGGCGGGATGCGGGCCACGAGACGAACGTTCGCGTCATCTACTGGCATGGTGCCAGAGTGGCACCATGCCACGCGCACCGTCAAGCGACCTGCTCACGGCCGCCGAGCGTGGCGACTTCAGATCAAGAGCCGTTCCCCGAACCGCCGCGTCGTTCGACCACTGCTTAGCGAGGCGGGCTCTGGTGCCGGTAGTGGTGCCGGTTGAACAGCGAAACAAGGCGAAAATCAGCGAACATCATCGAAGCCAGGCAGCGCGCTAAGGAAGCGACCTGCCTTGGATTATCCAGACAAATCGAAGTCTTGGACGTTCGCGTCCATCCCTTTCCCAAGCTGGACGTCGCCGGTTCGACCCCGGTCGCCCGCTCTCTTGCTAGCCATCGACGGCGCCAAGGATTTTTCCTTCGGTGCCGTCTCTGGGTCCGCGGTCTCGTCTCGCCTTCGGGCGCGGCGGAGCCGCACAGCTGCTTCAGCGCGAGCGCCTTGTCCTGAACTCCGTTGAGGCGAAAGAAGACGCTCACGCTCTGCGCTCCAGGCGAGTACGCGGGCTCGATGTTCGAGCTGAGCGCGGTCGTCGAGCCGCACGTGAGCGGCGACACGCCAGGCTCGGTGGTCATCTAGGTGCCGGGCATCGCGCGCGACCGCCGCGCGTCGGTGCTGATGGAGCTGGAGGCCGGCACTACCTCGTTAGGCTCCCGCCTCCACCGGCTGGAGATATGCCAGCCCCGAGCGCCTAGCGTTCAGCGAAGTCGCCAACAGCGGAGTGGTTCAAGTAATTTCGAGTACGGAGCGACCCAGAACCGTTCCGGGTTTTCGGGGTCGAGGGTCCAAGTACGACTAGCTGGCGGCGCTCGTGGGCGCGACGTCCCGTGCGAGCGGCGCGCGGCCGGCTGCGACGGGCGATCAGCTGGCCGCTGCCAGGCGTGGAACTTCGCCGCTCGCCGTCGCGGCGACGAAGCGGACCGGCAGCTCCACCCGGAACGCCGAGCCGCGGCCCACCTCGCTCACCACCGAGATGCTACCGCCGAGGACGCGAACTAGATGCGCGACGATGCTGAGACCGAGACCGACGCCGCCGGTGTCGCGCGTGCTCGACGCGCCGAGTTGGTGAAACGGGTCGAAGACGTGCGGGAGGTCGTGGGCGGAGACGCCGGGCCCGGTGTCCGACACGGTGACGAGAATGCGATCTGGCGTGACGCCGGATCGCGCTTCGATCGTGATGCGACCGGCCTGCGTGAACTTCACCGCGTTGTCGACCAGGTTCCGCACGATCTGGTGCAGCTTGATGCGATCGGTCTCCAGCGGCGGCAGCCTTGGGTCGACCCGCGCAACGAGCTGGACATCCGGCCTCCGCATACCGCGGTGAAGGGTGTGGACGTCCTCGACCAGCTTCGCGAGCGAGAACCGCTCGGTGCGCACCGTGGCCTGGCCCGACGAAAGCTGCGTGAAGTCGAGTACGCTCGTCACGAGATCGAGTTGCAGCGACGAGTAGCGCCGGATCGTGGTCAGCATGTCGGCCTGGCCTTCGCTCAGCTGACCCGCCGCGCCCTGCTCGAGCATCTCGAGGTAGCCGAGGATGACGTTGAGCGGTGTGCGGAGCTCGTGTGACACGGTGGCGAGGAATTCCGACTTCAGGTGGTTGGCCCGCTCCAGCTCGTGCACTTTCGTCGCGAGACTCGCCGCCATGGCGTTGAACGAGCTGGCGAGCAATCCCATCTCGCCGGCGATCCGCTCGGGGACGCGCGTGTCGAGGTGGCCGGCCGCAACCGCATCGGAGGCCGAGACGAGATCGGCGAGCGGTCGTGTGAGCGCGCGCGAGATGGCGAAAGACGCCAGGACGCCGACGAGCACGAAGAACGCGGCGACGACGGTCGCCGAGACGACCACGCGCCGTTGCAACGCCTCGAGCAGAGCGAGCGAGATGCCGACCGTGACCGTGCCGAGCGGCTTCGTCGCCGTGGCGTCCGGTGACGCGATTGGGACATGGAATTCCCAAACTGAATCGCCAACGGCGATCGGCTCGCCCGGATGAACCTCGTGGGTGCGCACGGGCGGTCTGCCTGTCGCTCCTCCCGACGCCAGGAGCAGCCCGCCCTCGTCGAAAATGCGGGTGGAGACGACGTCGGCCTGAGTGCGAGCCTGCGCGACGAGCCGGCCGAGCGCATCGAGGTCGCCGCGCGTGAGGAACGTCGCGGCGTCGTGCGCGAGGGCGGCGCTGATGGAACGCCCACGCGCTCGCAGATGCGCCCGCAGGTCGGCGAGCGTGCCGCGAGCAATCAGCCAGCTCTCCAGGGCGCAGATCGCGATGACGAGCAGCGAGGTCGCAAGCGCGAGGCGGGTGGCGAAGCTGGCCCCGCGTCGCATCGCCGCAAATGAGTCCGGTCCGTGCACGCGAGAGGACCGAAAAGCAATCATCATGCCCGCGACGGCCTGCGAGCCAGCCCCGACTCGGGTTGGCGAGCGTCGTTCGGATACCGATCCGACGCCAGAATGACGCCGCAGGCCGGGGAACGGCGGAGCATACGCCGATGGGGCTGACGATGCGGCGCCGTGGCACAGGGCATGCTATCGGTGCCCCGTCGAGCCGCAGTGCTCTGCCTCCTAGCGTGCATGGCCCTTCCCAACGGGTGTGCTTTCGTTCGCGCGCCGGCGCGCCCGGCCACCCACGGGACCCCGATTGCGCTTGTCCTGCACGGCTCCGCCTTCGAGCAGGATACGACGCGCGAGGGGACGCGCGCCCGCCTCAAGGCGCGGCTCGGCCGGCCGGTGCTGATACTCGATGGGCCGACGGATGCCGCCGTCGATGCTAAGACGTCGCGCCTTCTATCGGCGATCCCGGGGACCAAACGCTACGACCGCCGCGAGCGCCGATGCGCAAAGGAGCAGGACGTGGCGGCCGCTTTGGCCATAAGTGCGGATGTCGTCTATCGCGTGCAGCTCGACTACACGGCGGCGTCGCGATCCGCGACCAAGGCCGAGTTGGAGCGTGGCGGCGACGGCACCGGACGCATGCTCGCCGCCGTCGGGCTCGCGAAGGCGGACGCTGTCCTCGAAGAGACGCTTTCTGGCGAAGTGCAGCTGGCGTCGTTCGACGGCACGCCGTCTAAACGCCTGCGCATCGCGCGCACCGAGCGGCACGTCGCACCGACCGCGCTCACGAAGCGGCTTGATCTTCCCGACGAGACGGTGGCGGCGCTCGCCCAGCTGCCGCCGATCGCGCCGCGCTGGGACGCGGTCGCGCGCCGCCTGATCGCGAAGGGCTGTCCGCTGCTCGCTCTCGCAGTCGAGGATGCGTTCGTACGCGACGACCCGGCGAAGCGGAAGGTCCACGCCGCAGCGGTAGCGGCGATTCTGGAGCGAATGGCACCGCCCAAGAAAAAGCAGGCTAAGGTCGAAGCGACGCTGCCCACTGTCGAGGCCGCCGCGGACCTGGCGACGGAGCCCATTCCGAAGAGTCCCCAGCTTTCATGCCCCAAGCTCTGCCAGCTTCACATGGTCGAGCTCTGTAACAACGACCGCGCCCTCTGGACGCAGAACGGCACGACCTGGGAGAGCACACGCTGCGGCATCCGGCGCGCCGAGTCGTTCCTGGAGTCGTGCTACCGCATGCACTGGCTGGATGGCACCTACGAGCACGCGTGCTTACAGCCCTGCGAAGGCAGCGGCGAGGGCCGGGATCGGCTCCTTCGCCTTTTGCAGCGCGCCGGATGCCTGCGCGCAGGAGCCTAGCAACGTCCTGAAAAAGCCGCGTCTCTGCCGCGGAGCGCCGGTTCGGTAGGCGAACGGGCGCAAGCGACTGCAAGCTCTACCGCTTCACGACCGGCGCATCGGCGTTGGTCAGGTTGGCCTGCGCTTAGCGCGAAACTGGCATGCTTCGCTGCTCTGGTGCGCTTCCAGCTCTTCCCACCAACGAGTGCCCCATCGGGCCGCGGGCGGCGTGGCGGGTTTGGTACGGATACGGGAGTTCTAAACTGGAGCCGGAACCGTTCCGGGTTTTCGGGGTCGGGACGGGTCAAAACGGGACGATCTGGGGAACTTCACGATCGCGACAAGCCTAGAATAGTGTGAGTCGCATCCGCGGCACGGCGACCGCCGCAGGCGGAGATCCCTGCCAGACGCACTTGCCGCACCGCACCGCTCGGGGTCGGAGTCGTCTGGAGAAGGCGGCCGTCTACGCCAGCTCGTTCAGCAACGCCTTGGCGTCCTGCAGATCCTGCAGCTCGAAGCCCTCGGTGAACGACGCGTGGAGCGGCGCGAGGAGGGCGCGGGCCTCGTCGCACTTCCCCCGGCGCTGCCAGAGCCGTGCTAGGTCCATGGCCGTGCGCAGCCCGAAGAGGTTGTTCTCCTGCCGCCGCGCGATCTCGAGGGACTGCATGAGGCGCGCCTCCGCCTCCTCCACCGCGTCGCCTCTGTCGAGGAGCGTGCGCGCGTGTACGCGGTGGAGCTCGGCGTCGCCCCAGTGGGCGCCCTGACTTTCTCCTCGCATCAGACCGAGCGCGACGATGGCGAGGGCGTTGTCGTGACGGCCGACCCGCCGGAGCCGTTCGGCGAACAGCACGAGGAAGCCGGGGGCTCCGATCCCGACGGAGACTTGTGCCAGCTCGGCCAGGGCGTGCTCCATCTCGGCGATTCCCGTTTCGAGGTCGCCGAGGTCGGCGCGTGCACAGCCGCGGAAGAACCTTCCCACAGCTGCGTACATGGGGAAGCCGAGCGGGTCGGCGAGATCCACGAGCTCTTCGCCGAGGGCCAGCGCCCGGTCGGGCTCGCGGCGCTCGATGTGGTGAATCGTGACGTGCAGGAGCACGTTCGCGAGGGTGAGCGGATGGTCGATGCGCTTCGCCAAACTCACTGCCTTGTCGCTGAGAGCGAGCGCCCGGTCGTGATGGCCGAGGTAGAGATGACACCATGCCAGGTACGCGTGGCTGTTGACGCCACGGTCCCAGCCCAGCGTCCGGGCGAAGGACGCATGCTCGCGGGGATCGTAGAGCGCGGTGGCTTGCCCGTAGTGCTCCGCCGCGCGGGCGAAGCTGCCCCGATAGAAGTGGGGGAAGCCCAACACGACATGGGCCAGCAAGAGATCGAGCGAATCGCGGGTACGCTCCGCTGCCGCCAGAGCGTCGTGCCCGATCGCCTCGCCGGTGGCGAGGTCGCCTTGCACGAAGTAGGCGGTCGCGAGCCCCACGAGCACGCGCACGAGCTCCGGCGACTCGCCGACCCGGCTCGCCAACGCGCGTGCCCGGGCGTGCGCCGCCTCGCAGTCCGGATGGGAGAATCCGCCCGCCGCACCGAGCGGCGTCGCGATGGCCATCTGGATCCTGAGCTCCTGCTGGTCCCGCTCGCGATCGTCCGGGAGCGTCGCGAGCAGCGCGAGCGCGCGTCGCAGGTGTCCGATCGCCTCCTCGTTCGCCGACCGCTCCGCCGCGCGCTCGCCAGCTCGCTGGTAGTGCGCGATCGCCGGCGCGACCAGGCCCGCCTGCTCGTAGTGCCGCGCGATCACCTCGGGCTCCGACTCGACGCGCTCCGGAAAGCGTGTCTCCAGCACCTCGCCGATCCGAGCGTGGAGCTGCTGGCGCGTGCGTTTCAAAAGCGATTGATACGCCGCCTCCTGGATCAGTGCGTGCCTGAAGGCGTACGCGGCGTGCGGCGGCTCGCCGCGCGCGAACAAGATGCTCGCCTCGACCAACCGTGTCAGGTCTAGCCGCAGCGCTGCATCGTCTCGACCGATCACCGCGGCGAGCAGCGGGTACGAGATTTCGCGCCCCATGACCGCCGAACGCTGCGCCAGCTCCTTCGCGGTCGACAGGCGATCGAGGCGCCCCATCAGCGCGTCGGCGAGCGTGGCGGGAATCGCGTCCACGCTCCGCGTCGTATCGGGCTCGAGGACCGACCGCGTCAGCTCCTCGACGTAGAGCGGCATGCCATCGGAGCGGGCCACGAGCGCGTCCACCGTGCGCGCGGGCAGCGCTTCCGGGGCAAGCGCGATGATCATGTCGCGCGTCTCGTCCTCGCTGAGGCGGGCGAGCGTAAGCGTCGTCACGTGGTCGCTCGCGGGCCACGGCGATGTGAACTCGGGGCGCGCCGTGAGCACGACCAGGAGCGGCTCCCTGGCACTCCGCGCCACCAGGTGGCCCAGCAGCTCGAGCGACGACGGATCGCACCATTGGACGTCGTCGACCAACAGCACCGTCGGTTGCGTTGCGCTGATCCCCAGCGTCCAGCGCGCGAGCAGCTCGATCGTCTTCCGCCGCTGCAGGTCGGCGCTCAGCTCGAGTCGCGTGGGGGAGGGCAAGCCGAGGAGGCTGGCCGTGAGCGCCACGGATTCCGGCGACGCCAGCTCCGCGAGGCCGCGCTCGATCTTCACGAGCTTCTCGGCCGTGGTGTCGTCGGCGCCGAAGCCGAGCCCTTGGACGACGAGCGCGATCACGGGATGGAAGGGCGTCCCGGTGGTGTAGGGCGTCGCCCCGATCTCGATCCACGTGTGCGGAACGGCCGCCAGACTCTCGCGCAGCTGGAGTGCCAAGCGCGACTTACCGATCCCGGCGTCGCCGAGAACGAGCACGCTTCGCCCCGCCCCTTGCCGCGCCGCCTCCCAGTGCTCGGAGAGCATCGCCAGCTCGGCCTCACGACCGGCGAAGGACGTCAGCCGTCCGGGCGCGACGGCGAGGCGGCCGCGCCGCCCGCTCGCGCGCACCACGCGCGCCAGCGCGAGCGGCTCGCGCTCGTCCTCGGCCACCTCGCCGCCGGTGTCCTCGACCACGAACGTCCCCGCTACGAGACGCTGGGTCGCGCGGGTGATGACGAGGGTGTCGGGCGCGGCGGCGCTCCGTGCTCGCGCCGCCAGGTGGGGCACGTCGCCGAGCGCGATCATGCCGCGGGTGGCACCACCGCCGACCTCGCCAATCACGACCTTGCCGGTATGGATGCCGATGCGCACTGCCACCAGGATGCCGTACTCGCGCTCCAGCGATTCGTTCACGCGTTGGAGCGCGGTCAGCATCTCCAGGCCGGCGCGCACCGCGCGCTCCGCGTCGTCCTCGTGCGCCTGCGGATAGCAGAAGTAGGCGAGCCACCCGTCGACCAGGTACTGCGCGACGTACCCCTCCCAGCGCTGGATGACGGCCGACGCGGACTCCTGAACCGCGCGCACGACGCTGCGGAGATCTTCGGGGTCGAGGCGCTCGGCAAGGGCGCTCGCGCCGACGAGGTCGCACGACATGACCGTGAGCTGGCGCCGCTCGGCGGCTCGGCTCGGAAGATCGCCGCCGTCGGCAGGCGGCTCTGGATCGACGTGCTCGTCGCCCTCCGCCCCGGCGGCCGGGCCGTCCAAGTGCCACGCGCCGTCCCGCACCAGGAGTCGATGCCGGTCGAGCAGCTGATCGGCCGTCGCCACAAGGCGCAGCGGGTGACCACCGCTCGCGTCGTGCAGCGCGCGGGCGACGCCGTCGCCGAGCGGCTGGGGCGCGAGGCGGCGAGCGAGATAGGCCTCGACCTGTTCCAGCGGGAGTCCGCCGAGCTGCGTCTCCGCGCACCGCCCGCTCTCGAGCAGGCGCGGCCGCGTCGTGAGGAACGGGTGGCCGTCGGCGAGCGCCTCCGGCCGGTACGAGGCGACGACGAGGAGCTGGGCATCGACCGTACGGCGGGTGAGCTGGGCGAGCGCATCGATCGTCGAGGCGTCGCTCCAATGAAGATCTTCGAGCACCAGGACGAGGGGCTGCTCGGCGGCGAGCGTCTCCATGGCTTCGCTCAGCTCGAGCAGCCGGCCTTCCCAGCTCGGGGTGGTCGCCCGCCCGCGGAGGCGTTCGGCCGTGGCGTCGTCCACCCTGCCGGGGAGCTGGAGGAGCCAGCCGGGTGCGCGGCGCGACAGCGCCGACACGACGTCGTCCCCCGCCGCCTCGTCGCAGAGCCGGCTCAGGAGGTCGAGGATGGCCGCACAGCCTTCGCCGCCGCCGTGCAGCACGAGCGCTTGGCCGCGCGCACAACGGATGCCGTCGCCACGCAGCGTCTCCAGGAACTGGTCGAGGAGCGCGGTCTTGCCCGCGCCGGCTTCGCCCGCCACGAGGACGACCTGGCGCCGACCGCTGCGGGCGCGCGCCAGCGCCTCGTGCAGCTCTGCCTGCTCGGCATCGCGCCCGACGAAGATCGGTGTCGCCGCACCGGTCTCGGCCGCAAAGCGGTAGCCGCGGCGCGGGACGGTGGTGAGGAACCGATCCGCCTCGGCCCCAAGCGCCGCTCGAATCTCACTAATGGATACGCGCAGCACGCTCGGGCTGACCGCCGTCCCGGGCCAGACGGCGCGCTGCAGCTCCGCGTGGGTCACGAGTCGGTTCGGATGCTCCGCGAGATACAGCAGCACGGCCGACGACTTCGCCCGCAGCGGGCGCTCGCTGCCGCGGCGGCGGAGCCGACGGGTGCCTCGATCGAGCCGGAAGTCACCGAACGAGATCATGGATCAACGGGGAACGCGCGACGGCCCACGAGGCTCTATCACCAGACGGAACTGCCTCGAAAGCCTCGCGATCTTCCATCGTCCCGCCCCATGGTTCTCTGGCCAATATGCAAACCGAATCCTCGAGGTGTACGACTTCGTGACCGACACGCTCTACCGCGTGCGAGCCGCAGCGGATCACGGTCGCCGTCCCCGTGCGCGACCTCGACGACGACGGCGTCCCGGACGCACTCGACACTGTCCCGAGACGCCGAACCCGGCGCAGGAAGACGCGGACGGTGATCGCGTGGGCGATGCCTGCGATGCGCAGAACGGATCCTGCGCCCCCGCGCGCCGCTGCCGGGCTGCGCGGGCTCCGTCGAGCCGCAGAAGTCGAGCCTACTCGTCAAGGTCAACGCGTCGGCGGCGAAGAATCAGCTCTCCTGGAGCTGGGGCAAGGGAGCCGCGACGTCGTCGGGGGACTTCGGCGACCCGCGCGGCGGCGACGACTACGCGTTCTGCCTCTACGGCGACACCGACACGACGCCGATCCTGCTCGTCGACGTGGCGTTTCCCGCGGGCGGCACGTGCGCGCGCAAGCCGTGCTGGAAGGCAGCTGAGCCCTTACGGTGACGCCGGCTCCCACCAGGACGCGGCATCGAGCGCCGACCACGGGACGACGGTGCCGGCCGTCCGATCCTGGGACTCGCTGCCACCGTACACGACGAAGCCGCGCGTGCGGCGGCGCGGGCGCGCCTCCGCCATCACCGTCGCAAAGGCGCGCAGCCCGGCGAAGAAGTCGTCGGCCACCGTCTGTCCCGACTTCGTTTCCACGGCCACGAGCTCGCGTCCGAGCTCGACGATCACGTCGACCTCCTGCCCCTTGCGGTCGCGGAAGAAGCTCAGGCTCGGCGCGAGGCCGCGATGCACGCGCGCTTTGCGGATTTCGGAGGCGACCCAGGTCTCGAAAATCGCGCCGCGGAGCGGGTGCTCGCGAAGCTGGTCGGCCGAGCGGATGCCGAGGAGCCAGCACACCATGCCGGTGTCGAAGAAATGGAGCTTCGGAGTCTTCACGAGGCGCTTCGTGACGTTCGCGTGGAACGGCGGCAGGCGCCAGGCGACGTACCCGGCCTCGAGCACCGACAGCCACGACTTCGCCGTCACGTGGGTGAGGCCCGCGTCGGCACCGAGCGCGGAGAGATTCACGAGTTGCCCGCTCCGGCCTGCGCAGAGTCGGAGGAACGTCTGGAATGCCACCAGGTCGCCGACGTTCAGAATCATGCGGACGTCGCGCTCGACGTACGTCGCCACGTAGCTCGGGTACCAGTCGTCGGGCGCGAGGCGGCGATCGTAGACGGCGGGCGCGGTGCCGCGAAAGACGAGGTCGAGGAGATCGGTCGGCGGATCGGGAAAGCGGCGCACTTCCTCGAGCGACAGCGGGAGGAGCTCGAGGAGCGCCGTGCGTCCCGCGAGCGACTGACCGAGCGACTGCAGCAACGAGAAGTTCGCCGAGCCCGTGAGGACGAAGCGACCGGGCCCCGGCATCTCGTCGACCAGCGCCTGGACGTACGACAGCAGCTCCGGCACCCGATGCACCTCGTCGAGCACCGCTCCGTCCCGCCGCTCGGCGAGAAAGCGCCGCGGATCGCGCCGCGCGAACTCCTGGACGTCGGGCGCCTCGAGCGAGATGTACGGCTTGTCGGGGAATACGGCACGGCAGAGCGTCGTCTTCCCCGATTGCCGCGGTCCCGTCACGGTCACGACCGGGAACTTACCTGCGAGATCCCGCAGGCGCGGCTCGAGGAGGCGGGTGATCATGCAATAGAGGTGGCGAATGTGGGGCTAATTGTCAATGGAATTTTCAATTAGCCCGCCCCTTGCAGAGTCGCGGGTGGACCCGTTGCCATGTCGACGCGTGGCTGACCGTCGAGTGCAAGTCTCCAGCCTGGCGGGAACGCGAGCTATCCGCGCGACAGCTCGCGCTCTTCTAAGCCCGAACCCCGCAGGTCGATCGCCTGCGGGAAATCGCGGGCACTAGAAACCCGGTGCGGGTGGCTTTGGCCGCAGGACCGTGCTCCGTTTCGCCTGCTCGTGGCGGATGTTGTCGAGCGATATCGTCGCGCCCTGCCATTCGACAGACCCCGGTTTCGCGTTGGAAAGCTCCCGTGAGATCCGGCCGAACAATCCGGACAGTTCGGTGGAGGATAGGAAACTTCAGCGGGGTTTCGCGCCGGCCGGGTGACATAGTGCCCGAAGTCGGACGTTCGGACGTGTACTGCCGTTTGCCACACGCAAACAAGCCGGCGCCGTGGTGCGACCGGGCGGGTCGCGAGGCGACGTAGGGTGGCGCAGTCCGCGCCGTCAACGCGGCGCGCGGCGCGCGTGCTCCGTGGGCGAGCGAAAAGCGGGACGCCCGTGCGTCAGCGGCACCGGGGCGTCAGGCGACGTTGAACCCGTTGGGTCGCGGCGGCGGACGCGCGGGCAGGAGCGCAGGCCCTGCGGTGGGTAGCCCTAGGTGCGCGAGGATCTTGGTGACGACTGGCGGATCCTCGATGGTGGCGAGGAAGCGCAGACGCCCACCGCAGCCGGCGCAGGTGAGCACATCGATCGCGAATACGCGCCGCATCAGGTCGGCCCACGCCCAGGCGCGACGCGTCCGGCTGGTGGTCGGCGACCGTGGTGAGGTCGGCTGCGCGGGAGTCGGGGACTGGACGCGCGAAGGGAGCGGTGGGCTGGCGTGGGCCGGCAATGACGACGGGAGCCTCGCCGCCACCGTCGCGACGGGAGCTATCGGGAGCGATGGCGTGCGCGCGGGTGGGGGCGGTGTCGAGGTCGGTATCGGCGATGCCGTCGACCACGGGATCGGCGGCGCGATCCCGGGAGGGGGGCAGGATGCCGGCGGACGCCAGCGCGCTCGCGGGGCCAGGCACCCATGGTACAGCACCAAATTGATGTGCGGGCGTGGTGTGAGGGCAGCCAAGCGTTCCAGGAATTCGTGCGGGGTGAAGATCAGGTGGCGCGTGCCGTCATGCCACGGCGAGCGGAGCGTACACACGACGCGGCCATCGGGGAGTCGCGACAATCGCTCTTGCGCGAGCGGAGGGCGCAAAGGGATGTCGGAGAGCCTAACAGCCCCTTTGAAGTAGGTCGAGTTTCTCGACGTACGGAGTCGGTGCCACAGGTCTTGAGAGAGCCAAACCGACGAACGAGCCGAGCCGCCTGAGCGCCGGGCGGCTCGGCCTGATCTCCGCGCTCACAGTCGCCGCGAAAATTGAACGCGAGATTTAACGCATGGAACGAGTGCGCGCCTTGTGCCCCGCGCCCCGCAGCCCGTAGCGTGGCCCCGCACTCCCCCCCGCGAGAACGACATTCCGGAGGAAGAGGATGAGACACGCACGGCGAAACCCACGAACCATCCTGCCTGCCTTGGTCGCCGCGATGCTCGGCCTAGTCACCACGTTCGCTCCGACCGGTGCGAGGGCGCATACCCGCTCACCAACTTGAAAAAGGTCCCCCTCATGAATCATTTCTTCTCCGTCGTGGTTGCGTTGGCCGTGACACTCACCGTCACCGACGAGGCTCGAGCCGGGTGTAACCTCATTCCCGGTACCGCGAAGAGCTTCGGCGCGGCACTCGGGGCGACCAATCGTCCGTACGCGGCTCCCGGCGAACGCGTCGAGCTCCGCCTCCGTCCGTGCGACGCCTCGCAGGGATTCCTCTCCGGCGGTGACGATCACGTCGTGACCTTCGTCTTCCAGGCGAGCGCGGGCGGCACCCGTCACGCGGTCGTGCTGGCGGCGGACTGCAGCGAGGTCGATCTCGCGCCGTGCAGCGCGGCGCCGGGTGTGGTGTCGGCGACCTGCCGGGAGGTGGCGGCGGGCGAGCTGCAAACGCGTATCGACCTCGACGAGCACGATCGTCGTTTGAACCTCGTCTTCCCCGATACCGACGCGGTGCTGGCACCCGATGGCGACGACGTCACCCTCGCCGGTCCCGTCGCGATCGGCGTGACGGCGGCTGGGGCACCCGTTGCCTGCGGTCTCGCCACCGCCCCGTGTTCGGGGCAGGCCGGTCTCTTGGCGTGCATAGACGCGCTCTACGCCAACGACGGCGCGTGCGGCACGGCGGTACCCGACGCGCGCTTCTCGTCCTTCACCGCGCTGCCGCCGCCAAACGACTTCCAGGCCGACTGCTTCAAGGAAGGTCCGCCCTGCACCGCGACGGCGACCGCGACCCGGATGGCGGTCGACGCCGCCGGGAATCTCCTCATGCCGCTCGGCTGGGGCGGCATCCTGGTGCGCGATGCCGGCGTGCCGGTGCCGCGCCTCATCCGGACCCGCTTCGAGTCGCCGTTCGCGTTCACGGTGCCGGCGCAGGCGTTCCTGCATTCGTTCACGCCCGAGGGCGGGCTCTTGCCGCCGATCTTCGAGCCGCAGATCGACCCGACGGTGGCGTCGCCGAACGTGGTGACGCTCTTCGGCTCGATCGACGCGCCCTACACGATCCTCAGCGTCGCGCGCCATCACGGTACCTGCGTCGGTGGCGACGAGGACGGCGCGCGCTGCACCGTCGACCTCGATTGCAAGGGCGGCACGTGCGAGACCTCCTGCGTCGACGACCCGGCGACGCTCTGCACGACCGACGGGGATTGCACGACGGGAGTCTGCGGCCGGCTCTTCGACTTCGGCCCGGCGGTGACCGGCGGCGGGCCGGTCGTGTTGCAACGCGCGACGCCGCACTTCTGCCAGCTGCCGCCCCACGCGGCCTGCACCGGCCCCGGCGATTGCCCGACCGTCGGCGATGCCTGCGTCGGCTACGCGTTCGAGGCCAATACGCCCGTGCCGCTCGAGGGCCTCGCCGCGAGCAGTACGGCCCGTACCTTCTCGATCCGCGAGTCGATCGACGGCGTCGACCGCAATGGCGACGGCGACACCAACGACATGGTGATGACCTTCCGCGCCCGCGTCAGCGGGCAGCAGAACCTGCTCGGCGCGACCGCCGGCTGCGGCGGCCTCTCCGGCACGCCCGAGGGCCGGGCCACGGTCCGCGTCCAGGAGGCCCCCTTCAGCTTCCCCGCCGTCGCCGTCGAGAACGGCGTGCTGGCGTTTCTCGAGTCCGAGTACGGCCAGCTCGCCTGCGACCAGAACGGCGACTTCGACTTCTCCGACGGGATCCTCCGCCTCTTCCGCCTCGGCATCGGCGAAACGCCGACCGCCACGGCGCGCGCCGTCGACGTCGCGCCGAGGATCGACGGCGCGCCGGTCGCGGTGTCGAACGGCCGCGCCTACGTGCGCACGTCCGAGGCCGCGATGGGGCGCCACGGCGTCGCGCGCGCCAGCCGCAGCTTCGCAGGTGGCGACTCCAACGGTGCTTCGTACTCGAGGGACGTTTCGGCCGACGGCCGCTACGTCGTCTACGCCAGCGCGGCGAGCAACCTGATCGCCCCGGGGCTCGACACCGGGGGGCTCAGCGACATCTTCCGCTACGACCGCCAGACGGGCACCACCGTGCGCGTGAGCGAGGCCTTCGGCGGTGGGTCGGCGAACAGCTATTCGAGCGACGCGAGTATCTCGGCCGATGGCCGGTTCGTGGCGTTCGAGAGCCAGGCGACGAACCTGCTCGCGGCGCCGGTGGGCGACGGGTCCACCAACGCGGTGTACTTGCGCGACCTCCAGACGGGCACCACCGAGCTGGTGAGCGAGGCCTTCGGCGGCGGGTTCCCGAACGGCATTTCCTTCACCCCTTCCATCTCCGACGACGGCCAGACGATCGCCTTCATCAGCCGCGCCTCCAACCTCCTGGCCCCCGGCGAGGACACGAACAACGACCAGGACGTCTTCGTCTACGACCGCGTCGCCGACACCATCGAGCGCGTCTCCGTCTTCTCGAACGGCGACGAGGCCCTCACCCCGGGGTTCGGTGCGGGCGGACTCCCGATGACCGGCGACGGCCGCTTCGTCGCATTCCTGAGCGACCAGGGCTTCGACCCGGCGGATACCAACGGCATCGCCGACGTCTACCTGCGCGACCGCGTGCTCGGGACGACCGAGCTGGTGAGCGTCGCGTTCGCCGGCGGGGGCGCGGGCAATGCCTCCCGGCCGAGCGGCATCTCGGCCGACGGGCGCCACGTCGTCTTCTCGAGCTGTGACAGCGGGCAGCTGCTCGCCCCCGGCAAGGACACCAACGACCGGTGTGACGTCTACGTGCGGGATCGTGTGCGTGGCGTCAACGAGCGCGTGAGCGTGGCCAGCGACGGCAGCCAGATCCAGGGCGTCGGCTTCCCCTTCATGAGCACCCTAGGGAACCGCGCCATGTCGGCCGACGGCCGCTTCGTCGCGTTCGTCAGCAACGCGCCGCAGCTCGTGCTCGGCTCGCTCTTCACCGGCGCCTATCCGGTCTTCGTGCACGACCGGGCGAGTGGCGTCACCGAGCAGGTGACGGTTGCCGCCGACGGCACGCCGGCTGAGGATTTCGGCGGCACCTTCCCGCAGTGGGCGTCGCTCTCAGCCGACGGGCGTGTGGTGGCGTTCGGCTCGAGGGCGTCGAACCTCCAAGGCCCGTTTAGCGACAACAACGGCACCGACGACGTCTACGTCCGTGCGCTGAACGCCGCGGCCTCGCCCGCCGTCGACGCGCTCCTCTTCCCCGACGGCCAGCTCGACGACACCGTGCTCGAGATCGTCGACGCGGCGACCGGCACGGTGACGACGGAGTGCCCAGCCAGTGACGTGACGGTCGCGGGCAGCACCGCGGCGTATCTCCGCCCCGAGTCGAGCGTCGGGACGGGTGCGTGCCCCGGCGGCTCGCTGAACGGCGACGCCGACGTCACCGACGAGGTCGTCCAGCTCGTGCAGGGTGTCGGGCCGACCGTGAACCTCGGCCGCGCCGCGACGGCGGTCGTCGCCTCGACGACGCGGGTCGCCGCGCTCGTCTCCGAGCCGGACGAGGGCGCGAGCATCCTGAACGGCGACGGCGACGCGTTCGATCAGGTGCTCCAGGTGTATTCGATCGCCGGCGCCGCCTGGTCGAACGTCGGGTATGCCGCCGACGCGTTCGCGATCTCGGGCGACCACGTGGCGTTCATCACCCCGGAGGCGGCGCAGGGTGGGCCGTCGCTGAACGGGGACGTCGACCCCGACGACCGTGTCGTCCAAGTCTACGACGCCGCGACCGCGACCCGCACCAACCTCAATCTGGCGGCCGAGGAGCTCGTGCTCGGCGAGCCCGCCGGCACCGTCTGCGGCCCGCATCATCTGATGGCGTTCCGCTCGCTCGAGGCGGCCGAGGGCAATGCCGACCAGAACGGCGACGGCGACGCGCTCGACGGCGTGCTCGTCGTCTACGACATCACGACCGATACGACGTATGCCCTCGGAGAAGCGGTGACGCCGTGCCGGCTCGAAGCCTGCGACCCGCGCGCGCCCTATCGCGTGAACGGCGGCGACGTCCGCTTCCTCACCTTCGAGAGCGACCAGAGCCAGGACCTCGACGGCAACGGGACGATCGGCGGCCTCGTGCTGCAGAATTTCGACGTCTGCACCGGCGTGGTCACGGTGGTGGGCGCGGTGGATCCCGAATCGACGTCGGATCCGCTGGAGATCGTCGACGACGGAACGGCGTTTACGACCCCGGCCGGTCGCTGCGCGACCGATCCGTTCGTGTGCAGCGTCGCGGCCGACTGTCCAGGGGTATCTTTCTGCACCGGCGTCACCGGCTCCTGAACGCTCACGACTCCGCCTACCTGCCGTCCGGACGGCAACGACTGCCCGACAGGCGCCGTCTGCATGGCCGAGCCCGTCACGGTCGGTGTGCCGGAGCGCGACAGCGACGACGACGGCGTTCCCGACGCGATCGACAACTGTCCCGCGCTCGCCAACCCGGCGCAGGCCGACGGCGATCGCGACAACGTCGGCGATGCATGCGACGTCGAGACCGTCGATCTCTGTCCCGCGCAACCCCGTGAGGATTGCCGGACCGCGACGGTGGCGCTCAAATCGTCGGTCGCGATCAAGGACGACAAGACGAGCGCCAAGGACGCGATCCAGTGGAAGTGGGCGAGCGGTGCCGCGACCGCGGCGAACGAGTTCGGTGATCCCGTTGCGTCCGATGCGTACCGGCTCTGCATCTACGAGGGCCCGACCCCGAACGCGACGGTCCGCACCGACGTGCGCATCGCTCCTGGCGGCGTCTGCGACGGCAAGCCGTGCTGGAAGGCGCTCGGCAAACCGGCCGGCGTGAAGGGTTTCCAGTACAAGAGCAAGGCCCGCGGCAGTCTCGTGCTCAAGCCCGGCATCGACGGCAAAGCCCAGATCAAGCTCGTCGCGAAGGGCGTCGCCGCCATCCTGCCGCCGCTCCCGCTCGGGAGCTTCCCGCTCCGCGTGCAGCTGAACGGCGGCGGGAACTGCTGGGAGACCACGTTCGACGCGGCGACGAAGAACGAGGACTCCAAGCTCCAAGCGAAGGGTCCGGGTAGCCCGTAGTCACGAGGCGACAAACGCCCGAGCAGAGTTTCCACAGCGCCGACCTCAAAAATCCCGTGGGGGCAACCTCGTGTCGGTTCAAGTCCGACCTCCGGCATTCCGCGTTTCGAGTACTTTGCACGGCGCCGGCGCTTGGCGATCGAGGCAACGCCACTCCTTCGCTGCCGCCTTTTCGAGGTTGGTCTCGGTGGCGATCGAAAATGCATGGCTGCGATCGCTGCGGATAGGGCTTGCTGCAGCTGATGATGAAGGTCGCCGCTCGCGCTGCGCCGCCATGGCGTAGCGACGCGAAAATCGGACAAAGATCTCCCTTCAGCAGGGAAATCGATTGACGAACGCGCGGAAATGACGCGTGATGTGCACTTGCGCACCCTGCCCCGCCGTCCGCTCGGTGCACCACCCCCCACAGCAAGGAACCTTCATGCCTCCGGTGTCATTCCTCGTCACGGTCGTGAGCGCCGTGCTCACGATCCTCCTGTCCGCCGGCAACGCGACGGCAGGCTGTAACCTCATCCCCGGCACCGCCAAGACGTTTGCCGCCGCGCTCGGCGCGACCAACCGGCCCTACGCGGCGCCCGGCGAGCGCGTCGAAATCCGTCTCCGCTCGTGCGATTCGTCGCCTGGATTCCTCTCCGGGGGTGACGATCACGTCGTAACCCTGCTGTTCCACGCGAGCGCGGGCGGGACCCGCCATGCGATCGTGCTCGCGGCCGACTGCTCCGAGGTCGACCTCGGGCCCTGCAGCACGGCCCCGGGCGTGGTGTCGGCGACCTGCCTGGAGATGGCGGCGGGCGAGCTGCAGACGCGCATCGACCTCGACGAGCACGATCGTCGGCTGAATTTCGTCTTCCCCGACACCGACGCGCTGCTCGCGCCCGACGGCGACGACGTCACGCTCGCCGGTCCCGTTGCGATCGGCGTCACGGCGGCGGGTGCACCCGTTGCCTGCGGTCTCGCCACCGCCCCGTGTTCGGGGCAGGCCGGCCTCTTGGCTTGCATAGACGCGCTCTACGCCAACGACGGCGCGTGCGGCACGGCGGTCCCGGACGCGCGCTTCGCGTCCTTCACCGCGCTGCCGCCGCCGAACGACTTCCAGGCGGACTGCTTCAAAGAGGGTCCGCCGTGCACCGCGACCGCGACCGCGACCCGGATGGCGGTCGACGCCGCCGGGAATCTGCTCATGCCGCTCGGCTGGGGCGGCATCCTGGTGCGCGATGCCGGCGTGCCGGTGCCGCGCCTCATCCGCACGCGCTTTCAGTCGCCGTTCGCGTTCACCGTACCGGCGCAGGCGTTCCTCCATTCGTTCACGCCCGAGGGCGGGCTCTTGCCGCCGATCTTCGAGCCGCAGATCGACCCGACGGTCGCGTCGCCGAACGTCGTGACGCTCTTCGGCTCGATCGACGCGCCGTACACGATCCTCACCGTCGTCCGCCATCATGGCACCTGCGTCGGCGGCACCGAGGACGGTGCGCGCTGCGCCGTCGATCTCGATTGCAAGGGCGGCACGTGCCAGACCTCCTGCGTCGACGACCCGGCGACGCTCTGCACGATCGACGGCGATTGCACGACGGGCGTCTGCGGCCGGCTCTTCGACTTCGGCCCGGCGGTGACCGGCGGCGGACCGGTGGTGATCCAACGCGCAACGCCGCATTTCTGCCAGCTGCCACCGCACGCGGCCTGCACCGTCCCCGGCGATTGCCCGACCGTGGGCGATGCCTGCGTCGGCTACGCGTTCGAGGCCAATACGCCCGTGCCGCTCGAGGGCCTCGCCGCGAGCAACACGGCGCGCACCTTCTCGATCCGCGAGTCGATCGACGGCGTCGACCGCAACGGCGACGGCGACACCAATGACATGGTGATGACGTTCCGCGACCGCGCCAGCGGAAAGACCGAGGTGCTCGGCGCGACGGCCGGCTGCGGGCTGACCGGCACCCCGGACGGGCGCGCCGTGGTCCGCGTCAACCAGTTCCCATTCAGCTTCCCGGCGGTCTCGGTCGAGGGCGACGTGCTCGCGTTCCTCGAAGCGGAGTCGGGCCAGTCGTGCGACGTGACCGGCGACACTGATGCGTCCGACGGCGTGCTGCGCATCTTCCGGAACGGGGTCGGCGAGACGCCGATCGCGCGCGCACGTGCCGTGGACGGCGCGCTCCGCATCGATGACGCGCCGGTGAAGGTGTCGAGCGGCCGCGTCTACGTGCGAACGTCCGAGCCCGAGATGGCGCGCCAGCGCATCCAGCGTGCGACCGAGGCCTTCGGCGGCGGCGACGTGACGGCCGGGAACCCCCCGCTCACCAGACGCAACTCCGTCTTTGGAGTCTCCGGCGACGGGCGGCTGGTCGCCTTCTCGTCGTTCGCGGGCGATCTGCTCGCCCCCGGGCTCGACACCAACTTCCTTCGCGACGTCTTCGTCTACGACCGCGCCACGCAGATCACCACGCGCGTCAGCGAGCCGACGGGCGGCGGCAACGCCAACCACATCTCCGCCCCCCTTCTGGATTATCAGGACGCGATGATCTCGGGGAACGGCCGTTGGGTCGTGTTCAGCAGCTGGGCAAACAACCTCGTGATGGGCTCATACCTCAACACTCCTGTCTTCCTGCACGATCTGCAGACCGGCACGACCGAGGTGGTGAGCCAGGCGTTCGGCGGCGGCGGCGCGAACGGCGACAGCTACTACCCGTCGATCTCCGACGACGGCCAGCGGATCGTCTTCAGGAGCGACGCGAGCGATCTCCTGCCGCCGGGCACCGACACGAACAACCGCGCCGATTTCTTCGTCTTCGATCGCGGATCGGGCACGACCGAGCGCGTGTCGGTGCGCTCCGACGAGACGCCGGTTGCGCTGGCGAACTTTCCCCAAGCGCCGGTGATCAGCGGCAACTGCCGCTTCGTGCTCTTCGCGACGAACGAGGACGTCGATCCGGACGACACGAACGGCTTCGGCGACGTGTACATGCGCGACCTCACGACCGGTACGACCGAGCTCGTCAGCCGCAACTACGATGGTCTCGCCAGTGGCAGTTGCGGCCCGTATGGGGGGATGTCGGCGGATGGGCGTTTCGTCGCCATGTCCTGCGACGGGACCGACATGCTCGCGCCGGGCAAGGATACCAACGGGGTCACCGATGTTTTCGTGATCGATCGGCTGCACAGCGTGAACGAACGGGTGAGCGTCGCGACCGACGGCACCCAGCTCCTCGCCGGCTCGTTCGTGCAACCCGGGCCCACCCTTTCGGCGGACGGACGCTTCGTGGTCTTCAAGACGCCACCCCAGAACTGGATCCACGATCGGGTGACCGGCACGACCGTGCTCGTGGATCGCGCCGACGACGGCACGCCAGGCGATGGCGACGATAGCAGCGGATACAATCGCGCGTGGATCTCCGGCGACGGCCGCACGGTTGCCTTCACGACGATCTCGACGAACCTGCTCGGACCCGGCGGCGACGCCAACGGCCAGTTGGACGTGTACGTACGCGGGATCGACACCACCGATTCCCTCCTCGTCGATCCGCTGCTCTTCCCGGACGGCGCGCTCGACGACACGGTGCTCGAGATCGTCGACGCGGCGACCGGCACCGTCACGACGAAGTGCCCTGCCGGCGACGTCACGGTCGCCGGCAGCACCGCGGCGTATCTGCGACCCGAGTCGAGCGTCGGGACCGGGGCGTGCCCCGCGGGCTCGCTGAACGGCGACCTCGACGTCACCGACGAGGTCGTGCAGCTCGTGCAGGGCGTCGGGCCGACCGTGAACCTCGGCCGGGCCGCGACGGCGATCGTCGCCTCGACGACCCGGGTCGCGGCGCTCGTCTCCGAGCCGGCGCAGGGTGCGAGCATCCTGAACGGCGACGGCGACGCGCTCGATCAGGTGCTCCAGGTCTATTCGATCGCCGGCGCCGCGTGGTCGAACGTCGGGTATGCCGCCGACGCGCTCGCGATCTCGGGCGATCGCGTTGCGTTCATCACCCCCGAGGCGGCGCAGGGTGGGCCGTCGCTGAACGGGGACGTCGACATCGACGACCGCATCGTCCAGGTGTACGACGCCGCGACCGCGACGCGCACCAACCTCAGCTTCGCGGCGGAGGAGCTCGTGCTCGGCGAGCCCGTCGGGACCGTCTGCGGCCCACATCATTTGATGACGTTCCGCTCGCTCGAAGCCGCAGAGGGCAATGCCGATCAGAACGGCGACGGCGACGCGCTCGACGGCGTGCTCGTCGTCTACGACCTCCCGACCGATACGGAGTACGCCCTCGGACAAGCGGTTACGCCGTGCCGGCTCGAGGCCTGCGATCCGCGCGCGCCTTATCGCGTAAACGGCGGCGAGGTCCGCTTCCTCACCTTCGAGAGCGACCAGAGCCAGGACCTCGACGGCAACGGCGTGATCGGCGGCCTCGTGCTGCAGAATTTCGACGTCTGCACCGGCGTGGTCACGGTGGTCGGCGCTGTGGATCCCGACTCCACGTCCGACCCGTTGAAGATCATCGACGACGGGACGGCGTTCACCACGCCGGCCGGCCGCTGCGCGACCGATCCGTTCGTGTGCAGCGTCGCGGCCGACTGTCCCGCGGGATCGTTCTGCAACGGCGTCACCGGCTCCTGCACGCTCACGACGCCGCCGACCTGCCGTCCGGACGGCAACGACTGCCCGTCCGGCTCCGTCTGCACGCCCGAGCCCGTCACGGTCGGTGTGCCGGAGCGCGACAGCGACGACGACGGCGTGCCGGACGCGATCGACAACTGTCCCGCGCTCGCCAACCCGGCGCAGGCCGACGGCGATCACGACAACGTCGGCGATGCCTGCGACGTCGAGACCGCGGAGCTTTGCCCTCCGCAGCCGCGTGAGGATTGCCGAACCGCGACGGTGGCGCTCAAGTCGTCGGTCTCGATCAAGGACGACAAGACGAACGCCAAGGACGCGATCCAGTGGAAGTGGACGAGCGGCGCCGCCACGGCGGCGACCGAGTTCGGCGACCCCACGGCCTCCGATGCGTACCGTCTCTGCATCTACGAGGGCCCAACCCCGAACGCGACGGTCCGCACCGACGTGCGCATCGCTCCCGGCGGCGTCTGCGACGGCAAGCCGTGCTGGAAGGGGCTCGGCAAACCGGCCGGCGTGAAGGGTTTCCAGTACAAGAGCAAGGCCCGCGGCAGCCTCGCGCTCAAGCCTGGTATCGACGGCAAGGCGCAGATCAAGCTCGTCGCGAAAGGCGCCGGCGCTATCCTGCCGCCGTTGCCCATCGGAAGCTTCCCGCTCACCGTGCAGCTGAACGGCGGCGGGAACTGCTGGGAGACCACGTTCGACGCGGCGACGAAGAACGAGGACTCCAAGCTCCAAGCGAAGGGCCCGGGTGCCCCGTAGTTCCCAGAGGGCTCGCGCGCGATGCGCGAGAGAAATGTCTCGTGCCGCACACGTTCTGGTGAGGGGATCAGATGGCGACGTTCGTTCTCGTTTCAGCGGGCGGCGCGACGATCTCGCTCGTGCCCGGCCGGACCCGCGTCGACCGCCTGGTCTACGTGACGGCGGTCGTTCCCGAGCCGGGGCGCTCGATCGCAGACGTCGTTGGCAGCGACGTTCGCGAGACGATGCTGTCGGTCTCACGCGACGACGGTAACGGCTGCCGGTCGTTCGACCTGGAGGTGCTGGCCGCGCTGGCGCCACCGGAGGAGCGGGAGGCGTATCTTGCTTTCCTCAGATCCACGCAGCGCCCCCAGGGCTGGGCAGCGTTGGAGCAGCCCTAGCCCAGCCGGTCCCTTCCCGACGTGCCCCGCACCTATGTGCTCTGCACGGAGGACAAGATCATACCGCCCGCGAAACAGCGCGAGATGGCGGCGCGCCTGGGCGTGGAGCCGATCGAGATCGCCTCCGAACATGCGATCTTCACCTTCCAGCCCCGCGAGCTCGCCGCGGTGTTGGTGGCGCAATGCCGATCTACGTGAACTCCCAGGATTCGGAAGCTCGAGCACTGTACGAGAGGCGCTGCTCAACCCAATCCAACCGTGGTCGAGAGGACTCACCGGACGTCACCAGTGTCGGGGTCGACTCGCCTTTCCCGGTGCCGGTTTTGGTGCCGCTTGAGCGGCGAAATGCGGAGGGTCATCCAGGCCGCGGACGCCGCTCACCACGGCAATCGCGAAGAGCGTCCACTGCACGAGGCTCCACGATGACGTGAGCGCGAGCATCGGACGGCGTTTGCATCGAGCGCTCCACGGCGCGCAAGAGCGGCGAGTCCCCTTGTTCGGGCGCACCCTGAATGCGCGCGGCCAGTCGATCCATCTACGAGATCGTGCTGCGTCCATCACCGGCCCGATGGGCTGCCGGTCGTCGCTTTGGGATCGGTCAGGACCGCGAGTCCCCGTGTCCGGGCGCCGGCGGCAACGCCGACGGTTCATCCGATGATCGAGCAGAACGCCCAGCTGTTCAAAACCGGCGCCCGCAGTTCCGTGCTGCGGCGTCCGAGCGACGTCGGGCTCGACTACGACGACGCGTTCTTCCCGTCGCTCGACGGTATTCCTCTGGAGGCGAGGCGTGTTTCATCCCGGCGGACTCAGACACGGGGTGGTTCACGATCAGCAGCCGGATTCTCGCTGGACGTGAGAGCGCAATGGTGGTCTACGCGGCGACGGCGAACGGTCGGCACGCGAGACCAACCACTGACCTTCAAACGGAGAGTGACATGCGACGAATGAGCGTAGCTGGGGGCCTTTTCATCCTGCTTTCGTGCGCGCTGCCAGTCTGTGCGGAAGTTGCGCCGCTGAGCCAGCCGGCCGGCACCGGAAGCCAACTAATCTTCTATTACGACACGCGCCCCGGCTTCACGACTTTCCTGAACATACGCACCTTCCCTTCCAGAGATCTGCGGGTGCAGCTCGACTTCTGGGGACCGACGTTCGGAACGAAGGTGACGCAGACGTTCCAGCTGTCATTCGGTGCGGGGCGGGTGATCGATGCCGGTGCGCTGAAAGCCAGCCTCGGGTTGGGCGCTCAACAGGGCATCGCGTTCGCAACCATCGTCAACGAGCTCGGCAATCCGATCCACGTCACCCAGGCACTGATGGGGAATTTCACCGTGGCCAATCTCGCGACGGCGTCCGCGTGGGAGGACCGGCTCTGGCACGGTCGGCGCGAGTGGCGGCCGATGACTCGCAGCCGGCGGATGGGACGGTCGTCGACGGGACGACCGTCGCGTATCAGGCGATCGCGCCGTTCTCCCTTTCGCTCGGTACATACTACGACCCGCAAAGCCTGGCGCCCGTGGAAGCGCACGGCAATCAAGTGATCTTTGTGAATTTCAAGGACCCCGCGGCTGCCGGATCGCCCGTAACGTACTCGACGGCGGCGGCGCACGGGTTCCTCGTCTTCGACGAGGTCGAAGACGAGGATGCGGAGCAGGTCTACCGGAGCCGGGAAAACGACGCGGACCGTCCCAAGCTGATCGTGAGGTTCCGGCAATGAGGCATTCTCGGGCAATGAGGCATTTGCTGCTCGGCGCGGTCGTCGCAGGCATGGTTCTCGCCGGCGACCCCGCGGAGGCGGATCTCTGTGGGGACGCCAACACCGATGGCCGAGTCACGGTCACCGACGGGGTCGCCGTATTGCGCGCCGCCGCGGACCTCTCCAGCAGCTGCGCGGGCACCGCGTGTGATCTCGATGGGAGCGGCAGCACGACGGTCACGGACGGGGTCGTCGTTCTTCGGGTGGCGGCGGCGTTGCCGGTCTCCGGGGCCTGCGAGGACGACGCCTGCGTGTTCGGCCCCGTCGCCCTCGAGGAGAATCTAGAGATCCCCACTGGATTCGCGTGTGTGCTGGAGGGCACGAGCATCGAAGGCAACGTCACGATCGCCGACGGAGCCAGCTTGACGGCGACCGACGTCTTCGTCGGCGGCAACATTCAGGGACAGGAGGCCCTGCTTCTGGACGTGCTCGACTCGGAAGTACGCGGGGACGTGCAGTTCGAGAGGGGCGGGAGCGTGCGCATCGTCGGAAGTCGCATCGGCGGCAATCTGCAGCTCGAGGAGAACACCGGCGATCTGCTCGCCGACCTGAACGACATCGCAGGCGATCTCCAGGCCTTCCAGAACGATGGCGGGCTTGCGATCACCTTCACCGACAACACGATCGACGGGAACCTCCAGTGCAAGGAGAACAACCCCGCCCCGCTCGGGGGCGGGAACGTGGTCGGTGGCAACCGCGAGGACCAGTGTTCGGCACTGTGACCCCGGACA